>JABUFB010000011.1 GCA_013314775.1 Armatimonadota bacterium
AGCCCGTGCGTGACCTCATCATCCAGCACGCCATTGATCAGAGACTCGAGCGCCTCACACGCCACACCTTCAACGATTCCGATCAAGCCACGAAACACTTCATCCCGCTCGTACGTGTTGACATCCAGCGGCGCTATCGAT
The DNA here is from genome assembly GCA_013314775.1 of Armatimonadota bacterium. Taxonomy (NCBI): domain Bacteria; kingdom Bacillati; phylum Armatimonadota; species Armatimonadota bacterium. Next base: position 142 of record JABUFB010000011.1, read on the forward strand.
ACTGTGCTCACGGAGCTACCCCCTCGGAGATTGGTTTTGGGTGACAACCTACCGTTCTCCGAACAAAGGGTAGCTCCCTGCGTTCTCAGCAAAATTCACGCCCCGGCATTAGACTTCGGTACGGACTCGCAGAGGGAGGACGGCAATCTGCGGCCAGCGAAAAGAAACTGCGTCCGCGCACTCTCATTCGGGACTGGTGCCCCATGCCAATACAGGGTCTTTTGCTCGCATTGATCGCGCTGGCTTTTCCTCTCGTTAGTGGAGCAGCGCCCATCGATCCGGCCATCGATGACGCCCCCGGACCGTTTTGCTACTTCAGCCGACCCAGCACTGTTCTCGGGGTCGCCGATGCCCTGCAGGGCACCCAGGTCACGGGCGAGGGCTGGCTCTGGACGGGGTCGGCTCAGCTCATGTTCTTCGCGGGCGATGACCTCGCACCCCTGCGGCAGCGCATCCAGGTGCTGCGCGAGGGCGCGATACCGATCGTGACCGGCACCAGTCGCATCGGTGACATCGACTACGAGACCACGATGTTCGCCGCAACCCTTGACGGGCGCACCGATAGCAACCTGATCAACTTCGTCCGGGTGCGTCTGTATAATGCCGGGCAGGCAACGACCAGGGCCTCTTTCGCCACGGCAGTCCGCGCGGAGGGGCCCGGCTGTTGCGAACGCATGCGCAGACCGTTCAACGTCTTGTCGGCGCGGTATTCCCTGGGCGATGACTATGCGGCGCGGAACGACGAGCTCATCTACACATTTCCCACGGACCCGTCACCGCGCCGGTTCATCGTACCGGATCGCGAGGGTGCTGGTCCCATCGAGGCGCGCGACGAGGCGATCACGGCAACTACCCCGGTATGTATGGTGCGCTATGATGTGACGCTGGAGCCCGGCGCGGAGCGCGTTCTGGACTTCAGGTTTCCGTATGATCCCATTGCGCTTGTCGACGAGAAGGCCATTGCCGACCTGCGCGAAGCTTCCTTTGAGGCGCTCCTGGACGACACTCTTCGCTGGTGGCGGCGGTTCCTGGACAAGGGCATGCAGATCGAGCTTCCGGAGTCCAAGCCGGTGGATGTCTACAGGGCCAGTCTCGCGTACCTCGCAATCGCCCGCCGGAGGGAGGGCGCGGATTACATCCCCACGGTGAACCGCTTCCAGTACCACTACTTCTGGGTGCGTGACGGAGCGTATATCGTCAACGCGTTCGACTTGGCCGGAAGACATGACTGGGCCCGGCAGGGCCTGGACCACTTTCTGACCTGCCGCCAGGCCAACGGGATCATCTGCCAGCCGCCGCAGTGGGACGGCTACGGCCAGACATTGTGGGCTTTCGGGTCCCACTGGCGGCTTACCGGGGATAACGACTGGGCGCGCCGGATGTACCCATACCTGGCTGACCACGTGCGCGGCGTCTTTGCGGAGGTGGCGAAGGACCCACTGGGGCTCGTACCGAAAGCGCCGCCGTATGACAATGAGGCCATCGACGGCCATTACACCGGCCACAGTTTCTGGCTGCTCACCGGCATGCGCGACATGATCGCAATGGCCGATGCCCTCGGAGAGACGGCGGATGCGGCGCAGTTCCGGCAGTGGCATAACGAATACAGAGAACGCTTCCTGGAACACCTTGGCGCAGTCACCGCGGAGACCGGGGGGTACATTCCGCCGGGGCTGGATGCGTCCGAGGGCTGCGACTGGGACAATCTCATTTCTCTCTACCCGCGGGGCGGAGTGCCGGCCCGGGGCACGCTCGATGTCACTGACCCGAAAGTGAGCACGACCGCGGACACCGTGCGCGAGAAGAAGTACGCCGAAGGACTGCTGACCTACGGCCGGGGCCTGCGCCCGGGCCTGCTGCACCACTATGACACGATGAAGTGCACCGAGGGCCTGGTCGCCATCGGCCGCCAGCGGGATGCGCTGGCCGATTTCTACAGCATCCTGGTGCACACGAGTTCCGCGAATGCGGGGTTCGAGTTCGGCGTCGTGCCCTGGGGAAACCGCGATCCGGGCGGCAACTTTCCGCCCCACGGCTGGTTCGCGGCGGAGTACATCGGGCTGCTGCGGAACATGCTGGTGCGCGAAGAGTCCGGCGATCTGCACCTGCTCAGCGTGGTCTCCCCGGAGTGGCTCAAGCCGGGCAGCCGGTTCAGCGTGCGCTACGCGCCCACGGACTTCGGCGAGATATCCTTCATTGCCCGCGCCCGCGAAGGTGCTCTCGAACTGCGCCTGCGCCACCAGTGGCGGACGCCGCCCGAGCGTATAGTCATCCACCTGCCTTGGTTCGTGGAAGGCCTGTCCGCCGAGGCAGATGGAGAGCCGGTGGTGATCGAAAAACCCGTCATCGGGGAGGGCTCGCAGGTCGTGGTCGGCTCCCAGGCCAGGCGAGTCACCCTCCGCTACCACCGGCCGCTTGACATGCCCAGGCTGAGCTACGACGCCGCGGTGGATGACTGGAAGCGAGAGAACCGTCGCCGATTCGATGAATATGTGCAGTCCGGTGGGAAGCCGGAACCCCTGTGGCGCGAATCGAGCCTGCCCATGACCCGCGCCGATCGCGCCGAGAACTGGGCGGCTCTCGTGGAACGAACCGGGATTGCGTTGGGGTGCACTGCCACCGCAAGCGCTTCCGAGCCCGGCAATCCCCCCGCCGCGGCCTGTGACGGCAATGTGAGCCTGTCCTCGTACTGGGGCGCCACGCCGTACCCGGCCTGGTGGCAGGTGGACCTGGGCGAAGAGCGTCTCATCGACCGCGTGCGCGTAGTAACCTACTGGGACCGCGGTGAAGGCAAGCGCGCCTACCAGTACCGGGTGCTGGTCTCGCCAGATGCAGAGAATTGGGAGACTGTCGCGGACCGCAGCGACAACAGCAAGCCGGCGACAGCCGCAGGTGAGCTGCTCTCTTTTCCGCCGCGGAGAGCGCGATATGTGCGAGTGGAAATGATCCGCAACTCCGCGAACATAGGGGTACACCTTGTAGAGGTCATGGTATTCCCCGCGGTTGAGGCGCCTGTGGCGGACGCGCCAGCGGAAACTCGCCCTGCATGGACTGCCGAGGATCAGACCGGCTCGGCAGCGACAGACATGCCCTCCTGGGGGTATGTGGGTGCCCAGCGGGTCATCCTGAAGGGAGATTCAATCAAGGCGAGCGGAGACCGGATCCGCCTTGTGTTTCGCGGTGGCGCGGAGGGGAGCATTGCTATCGGAGACGTGAGCATCGGCGTGACGGACCCCGTTGATCCAGTGAACGTGAAGACCGGCACCCGCACCCCGGTGACCTTCGGTGCGGCGAACTCCGTGGAACTCGGAGCCGGTCAGGAAATCGCTTCTGACTGGATCAGCTTCCCGCTGGAAGCCGGGAGAGACCACACCGTCACGTTCGCCGTGGACCGACAGGGAGCCACCACGCTGTGGTCGGACGCGAAGACCCTCCGGTTCGAGGGTCCCACCGAGGCCGCGCGGATGGTGCGCTGGTCCAGTGTCTCGCACACCACAACGTACAATCTCTACTTCCTGAGCCGCATCGAAGTGCCGAAGTAATCCATGATGCCGAGCCGGCCACTGCTCCACTACTCGAGGTGCGCGCATGTTTGTCTTGCTGCTCTTGAGCCTGCTGGGATGTCCGTCCCACGCAAAGGACCTTGCGGTCTCCATCTCCGAGCACGAGATCAAACTGCAGACCGGGGACAGGACGTACACCATCGGCGATGACGGGAATATCAGGCCGCTGGGGATGCGGCCGAATATCGCCGGCACCGATGCGACCGGTAAGGGCATTTGGCTCTTGCCCGCGAAGATGACCTCGGCTGCCGTGCTCGCGGACGATGCAGACCGAAAAGTTGTCGCCGCGACCTGGGACCTTACCGAGGGAGCGCCGAAGTACCAGTTGGAGCTTGAGCTCGAGGTCAACGCGGGCAGCCCGGCGCTCACTGTTGCCTCGCGCGTTCGGCGCATGGAGGAGGGCGGCGGCGGGTGCTACTATTTCTGGGCCTTTACGCGGGCGGTCACCCAGTACACCACCCCGACGCATCCCGCGCGAAGTTTCGCGCCGACGCAGTGGGACATTACCCCGCGGGCGCGCTGGATGCTCATCGCCGACCCAAAGGCCGAAATCGGCTACGGTGTCATCAGCGACGGACGAATCGGCCGGGCCCCCGCCAGTGGTCAAGGCATAGCAGAGGGTGAGGTGCCCGGATTCCCGTACCTGCTCTGCACGCCCCGCACGTCATATCTACGCCAAGGGCAGTCGCTTGACGTGCGCTTCATTGTTTTCGACACCCTTTCCGCTGCCCAGGTGCAGGAAGTCTACCGGTCGTCGCAGAGCGCCCAGTCGATCCGCCCGTATTTCGACGGACGTTACTGGGACGCCTCGCTGCAGGACCTCGGTCCGCGGATCCCCGCTCACAACTTGCGGACCGCCGACGGCCTGGCTGTGTCCCTGACCGAAGACGGGCGCATCGCCGGTCTCAGTCTCGACAAGGGTGACAACCCCGCCGGCAGGAAGTCCCTGCTGCCGGTGACTGACTTCCCGATCTCGGGTCTGCTCCTGCGGGATTTCCGCGCCGGTGGCCAACCCGAGCCGGTCGGGGGCAGTGTTACGCGCCTGGCTGATGGCGCAGTTCAGCAACAGGCTCTGGTGCAGGGCATCGAAGTGACCGCGAATTACAGGGCGTTGCAGGACCGCATCTCGATCAACGTCCAACTCCACGACACCACCGGCGAAGACCGCGCGATCAGTGCGTACTTCGCCCTGCCAGTGCGCAAGGATCGCCCCTGGGAGTGGGGCGATTCCATCGAGGCCTCGCGAATCACCCGGAACCCCGATGAATATATCTCAGCTGCCGCCGACACAGGCTACCCGGCAGGTGCGAACGGCACCAATTCCCAGTATCCTTTCGCATCCCTGAGTGGGCCGGCGGAGATTGGGCTTGCGATCCCGCTGGATGAGCCGCGCCAATGCAGGCTGGTCTACAATAGCGAGACAGCCCAGTTCTACGCGGCATTCGATTTGGCGCTTACGGCTGAGACGCGGCAGTTCCCATCGTCGGCCGGCTTCTCACTCTCTATCTTCACCTTTGAGCCTGGCTGGGGGTTCCGGGCCTGCGCCGACAAGTATTACCGGATGTTCCCGCAGTTCTTCGAGAAGCGCGTGCAGCGAGACGGCGGCTGGGTCTGCTGGGGCAACTGCGCCGATGTGCCCGACATCGCCGAGCTAGGCTACGCTTACCACTGGGGGCTCAGGGGCCCGGAAGCCTGCAAGTGGGACAACGACCACGGAATCTACGCCTTCCCGTACATCGAAGCCACCAACATGCACCAGACCATGGAAGAATACGAGACAGCCACCAGTGACGATGTGATCAAGCGCCTGGAGTGGATAGCCGATCCCGCGCGCACCGAGCCGATCCCGAAGTGGAAGTATGATCATCCCTACGCCGCGTACCTGGGGGACCGCGAGGCGGTCCTTCGGCGCAGTGCGACTGCGTACTTGAAGTCGCTCATCTATGACCCCGCGGGTCACATTTACGGGAGCGTAAACAGCGGAGAGTGGGGCTTCCCGGTAGCCAAGTACGTGCCGTGCAATGCCAACCCCGCGATACCCGGCGGGGTGGGCGATTTCTTCCTCAACTTCTGGCTCCCTCGCACGCAGGAGCACATGGAATCCACGGGCGGACGGATTGACGGCATCGCCATGGACAACTTCCACGTGGGTGACACTGCGCTTGGCCGCAGGCGGGAGCAGTTCGCATACAGCACAATCCCGCTCACTTTCGACACATCCACCGGCGAACCGGCGATCTTGAAGAACTTCACGACCTACGAATGGACCCGCGAAGCCGCCCGGCGTCTGCGCCCTCAGGGGAAGTTCATCATCGCCAATACCTGCAGTGCACAGTTCCCCTTCACTTACCAGCTTCTGGACATCCACGGCTACGAGTGGAACATCGGGGGCCTCGCGCCTTTCGCGCGGACCCTCGCGTACCACAAGCCAGTCTGCAGCCTGCCCGTGCAGGAGGCGCACAAGGAAGCATCCTGGATCAAGTGGCACCTGCGCTACGGTTTCATGCCCGGCGGGTATGCGAACTACCAGACCTTGCTCAACCGCGACGCCATGAAGCGGTATACGCCCATTGCCCGGGCGCTGCAGGCAGCCGGATGGGAGCCGATCACTGCCGCCCGCAGCCGCAACCGCTTCGTCGGTATCGAGCGCTTCGGCGATCCCGGCAGGGGCCCGGTATATCTCACGGTGTTCAACCGTTCCGACAGCCCGCTCGCGACACTGGTTACGGTGGACCTCGAACGCCTTGGGCTCTCCGAGAATGCACCGCTTCTGGAGGCAACCACCGGTGAGGCCGCGACGCTCGACGGGAACCGGCTAAACGTGAGCCTGGCGCCGCAGGACGTGCAGGTCTTCCGACTGAAGGAATAGGGCCCGTCGCGCCAGACAGGGGAAAGCGCCTGCGAATCCGCCACGGGGACCATACTGCGCAACAGTCCCATGGATCATGTGATCACTCGTCTGGGGGACAAGGCCGCGGAGGCGGTGGTGCTCGACAAGTAGTCTTCAGGCACGCCTATATCGGCCAGTTCGCGGGGTTCAGCTGGGCCTCGTCCGCCACCGCGACTTCGCGCACTTTTTCGACCAGGTCCGCGGGGAGCGGGCCACGGTCCGCGTATGCCACAGCCGCCTCGAGTTCCTCGATTCGCGATGTTCCCACCAGCGATGTGTGGGCGGCCGGCTGTGCCAGCACGTACCGGTAGGCCATCTCGGGCAGGCTGATGCCGGCCTTGGCGGCCAGCGCCTCCAGCTTGCCTGCGGCCTCTCTCAGAGATGCCAGGGCATCGGGCAAGAGTTGGGCGCGGTGGGTCAGGACGCCCTTGAGCAGCACCGACCGCACCACGATGCCGATGTCCTCCTCCACCGCGGCCGGCAGCACTTTCTCCTCAGGGCGCCGGTCCAGCATGGAGTAAGCAATCTGGACGCAGTCATACCAGCCGCAGCGGATCGCAGCCAGCGCCTCGTCCGGCCCGTACACGCTCACACCCAGATAGCGAATGGCGCCCTGCTGCCTGAAGCCTTCGAGCACCTCGCGGAACTCCGGCGGCACACTCCGCACCGACGGCGCACTGTGCAGCATCATAACATCGATGACATCTGTGGCCAGCGCCGACAGGCTCTCATGCACCGAGCCTGTGATGCGCTGCTTCAGGGCCTCCCCGCAGAGGCCCTCATCGGCGAAGAGCGGGACTTTCGAGGCCAGGACATACTCGTTGCGACGGCTCCGCAGGGACCTGCCGATAATCTCCTCGCTGGCCCCGTACAGCCGCGCGGTGTCGATGTAGTTGATGCCCAGGTCCAGCGCGCGGTTGAGCACACTGGCCGCGGTGGCTTCATCCGGACGGGCATCGATCCCCTTCGGGTCGATGCCGTAGGCCATGCCCAGTTCCACGGTTCCCAACGAGATCTCCGAGACCATCAAATCCGTCTTGCCAAGACGTCGTCGCTTCATATCAGTCTTCCTCTCGCCAATCGAACACGGCGGCCACGAGTTCCTTGGAGTGTTGCCGGGCAAGCTCGTAGGCCTCAATCATGCGGGCCGCCGGAAGCTTGTGGGTGATGAGGCTCTCCAGTTGCAGCGCCCCATTGGACATGAGATCGAAGATGTACTCGAGATTGCGGCGCAGGTTGAACCGCAGGTCCGACGGCGCACACTCCACACGAGGAGATGAGCCCGCACCAATAAGCGTGAGTTGCTTGCCATAGAACCACTGAGCATCGAGGGGATTGAAGTCCGGCGGCGGTTGAGCGCGACCGGGAAATCCCAGCACGCTTACGCGCCCACCACGTCGGGCAAGCTCAACGGCGAGCCGGTACGCGTCCCAGGTATTCGCCGTGAGAATGACCAGATCGGCGCCCGTACTCCCGAACAGCGGAACGAGGTCGCTAGAGGCCAGGTCCTGTGATTGGAAAACCGCGTGGGCGCCCACATTCAAGGCAGCTTCCGCCCGTACGCTGGAATTAGCGATCGCCGCGACTTTCGCTCCCATCGCTCTCGCAAGGCCCGCAGTGGCGAGACCGATGACCCCGAGGCCGATGATTGCCACGTTCTCGCCGGTTTCATACCGCGCCTGACGGAGAGCCGCGAGACCAAGCTGTGTCAAGTACGCGAGCGATGCTTGCTCGGAGCTGACCCCATCCGGCACGGGAACCAGCAGATCGTCGGGCTCCGCAATGAAGGCCGACTGGTGCGGCTTCATCGAGAACACGCGCCGGCCATCGGCGACGATGCGACCCACATTGGAATAGCCCACCGCGCGGGGGTAATCAGGAGCGCCGGGCAGCTCCGTCGAGCGCCCTTCATAGTTCCCCAGGTCAGTGCCCGTGGAAAACGCGGTCACTTCCGTTTTCACGTAGATCTGGCCATCGCGCAGACTGCCGGTCTCCAGCGGCCGATCCTCAAGCCGCAGGTCCCCTGCACCGTATAGAATCGCCTGTTTCACTCATGACCTCCAATCGCAGCGCAGGCCGGCTCCCACCGTCAAAGGGTGGTCGATGCAAAGCACAAGTATGCTGGGCATCGGTGGTAGACCTTCGCCACCCACTCGATCTTCACCTCTCCGCCGCTGCGTTCGAGAGTGAGTCTGCCCCCGAGTCATTGGTCCCCCCGACCGTCTCCCGTCCCCCTAACCGGGAGGTGTCGGCGTTCCAGGGTTGAAATGTCACTCTCGGAAACCTGGTCCAACCGCTACTGCGGGAGACCCGGACAGTTCAGATGACAGGCGAGGTTCAGTCATGGAGACCGTGAAGATCGGAGTGCTGGGTGCGGGACGCGGCGCGGGATTGGCCCGCGCAATACGGTTTGCCCCCAGCGCAGAGTTGGCGGCAATCTGCGATGCGAATGAAGAGCGGCTGGCGAACGCTGCGGCGGCCACCGGGGTCAAGCGCACATTCACTTCATATGAGGCGCTTCTGGATTCCGACGTGGACGCGGTGGTGGTCGCCTCGCCCATGCCGCTGCATGTGGAGCACTCCGTGCAGGCGCTGAAGGCCGGCAAGCATGTGCTGTCGGAAGTCACCGCCGCCACCAGCATGGACCAGTGCTGGGAACTGCTGGAGACTGTGCGCTCCACCGGGCGGAAATACATGATGGCCGAGAACTACTGCTGGTTCCGGCCGTGGTCTGTGGTCATGGGCATGGTCCGCGCGGGGCTGTTCGGCGAGGTTTACTACGGGGAATCCGAGCAAATTCAGGAATTCAAAGGCGGCCTCCCGCCGCTTGAAGACGGGTACACATGGCGCACCGCGGAACTGGCCATGCGCCTTGGGCACCACTACATCACCCACGATCTCGGCCCGCTCTACTGGGCTTTCGGAGAACGCATCAAGAACGTGGTCTGCATGGGTTCAGGCCAACATCACCTTCCCTGGGCGGTCGCGGATGACACCTGCACCGTGTTACTGGAAACACTCCGGGGCCGCCTCATCCGCATTCGCCTGGACTTCTTCTCCGACCGGCCTAATAACTACACCTACTATGGCCTTCAGGGCACCGGCGCGGCATACGAAGGCCCGCGGGCAGCAGGCGAGGAGCACCGCGTCTACGTGCATGGGCGCACCGACCCGGGAACCTGGGAGAGCTTGTGGAACTACGCGGACTACTTGCCCGATGCGTGGAAGAACCTGCCCGAAGAGGCCGTGAACGACAGCTACGACGGCGGGGCCCCGCTGATGATGGAGGAGTTCGCCCGTTGCATCCTCGATGACACGCGCCCGCCGGTGGACGTGGTGGATGCGCTGAATCTCACCGCGCCGGGTCTACTGTCCGAGGTGTCACGATCGAAGGGCGGCGCACCGGTGGAGGTGCCGGAGTTCAAACTGTAGGGCTTGTTGCCCTGTGGTGGGGGCGCGACAACGTTGTCCCGGAAAGGTGCCCCTGCGGCTCGAGAGCCGCGCCGTCACACGCGTCCCGAATGCGCCCTCGCTGACGGTACTGCTCTGTCCAGCCATTGCCGCCTCATGCCGGCTGCTTGCGGCAGGCGCGGAGTGGACCGCAAGGATCTGCGCCCTGCGCCTGCAGAAGGCGTTCTCCGACGGCGAAGGCACCGGCGCTGGAGAAGCTCCGGACCGCCGCCGGGACCATCCGCCGGCAGGTGCGCCGGCTCTGTCCGCCCTTCTGAGCATGACCTGGTGCAACCCGCGCTCCCACTCTTGCGGCTACCGGGGACAGCGTGTATCATCGACCCCGGCTCACACTTCCCTACCGATGTATGGACGGTCCTGTATGCCATCAGTATATCTGCTCCTGCTTGGTCTGTGCGGTTTCGGCCTGGCGTACCGCTTCTACGGCGCCTTCCTGGCGGCCAGAGTCACAGCCCTGGACGCATCCCGCGAGACTCCCGCATTCACCCATCGCGACGGCAAGGACTACCATCCGACCAATCGCTGGATCTTGTTCGGGCACCATTTCGCGGCCATTGCCGGCGCGGGACCGCTTGTGGGACCTGTGCTTGCAGCCCAGTATGGCTACCTGCCAGGCGCCATCTGGATTCTCATCGGCGCCATCTTCGCCGGCGCGGTGCATGACTACATCATCCTGTTCGCTTCGGTGCGCAATCGAGGCGAATCGATCTCGCGCATCGCCGAGCGCTACCTCGGCAAGACCGCCGGATGGTGCGCGGCCTTCGCCACGTTGTTCATCATCATCGTCGCCCTGGCTGGACTGGCGATGGTGGTGATCAATGCCTTGGGCGAGAGTCCCTGGGGGGTTTTCACCATCGCCTGCTCCATCCCCATTGCGCTGCTCATGGGGCAATGGCTCTACAGGATCCGCCCGGGCCGCGTGGCCGAGGCTTCCGCCATCGGTGTGCTGCTGCTATTGCTGGCAGTTGTGGCCGGAGACCCGATCTCCCGCAGCTCCATCGCCTCGTGGTTCACACTGACCAAGTCCCAACTGGAGATAGCGCTACCCACATACGGCTTCATCGCCGCGGTCCTGCCGGTGTGGATGCTCCTGTGCCCGCGCGACTATCTATCAACCTACATGAAGCTGGGGACCGTGGGCCTTCTCGCGATCGGGATTTTCGTAGTCAACCCGCACCTTGCTATCCCGCCAACCACCGAGTACCTGTCCGGTGGCGGACCGGTGGTTCCCGGTCCCGTCTGGCCTTACGTGTGCCTAACCATCGCCTGCGGAGCGATCTCCGGCTTCCACGCCCTCATCGGTTCCGGCACCACGCCGAAGATGATCAGCAACGAGAGGGATGTCCTGCCCATCGGATACGGAGCCATGCTGGTAGAGGGTTTTGTGGGGCTGATGGCTCTCGTGGCAGCCTGCACACTGCTGCCCGAGCACTATTTCACCATCAACGCCGACCCCGCGAAATACCAGGCGTCCGCACAGACCCTGGAGCAGGTCAGTCGCATCGCCCAGGAGGTCGGTGAGGGAACACTGGTAGGCCGCACGGGCGGCTCCGTGACCCTTGCGGTTGGCATGGCCCAGATTTTCCGCAACTTGCCCGGGATGGGTGCGATGATGTCCTACTGGTACCATTTTGCGATCATGTTTGAAGCCCTGTTCATCCTCACCACCATCGACACCGGCACCCGCGTGGCCCGCTTCATCCTGCAGGAAATTGCCGGGCGCGCATACGCCCCACTAAAGAGCGGAACATGGCTGCCGGGTGTGATACTCACCAGCTTCCTGGTCAGTTTCGGCTGGTTCATTCTGGTGCGAGGAGGGACCGTGGCCACCATCTGGCCCATGTTCGGCATCGCCAACCAGTTGCTGGCCGTGGTGGCACTCGCCGTAGGGACGTCGTACATCCTCCGCCACGCCGCGAAAAAAACCTATGCGCTGACGACTTTTCTCCCCTTCACTTTCCTGGCTGTCACCGTGTTCGCGTCAGGTATTCAGTTCAGTCAGAAGATGCTTCTCGGCGCGCAACCCGACTATCTCAAGGGCCTGCTGGCAGTGATGATGATGATCCTCGCGGTGGTCATCTGCTGGGAATGTGCGCGTAATTGGCGCCAACTCCTGTGCGGAAACTGCGCGCCATTGCCGGAGATCGATTCCGACCAGGACCTCCTGCGCCTGGCCGAGGGCACGGAAATCGCGGACTAGAGGCGCGTGGCGAAGGCGGACATCCCGGCAGTGACTGACCGGGACCGTTGAAGCCGAAGGGATGTTGCGCAGGGGCGGAGCGTTTGCCCCTCTTGCAGAGGGGCTCAGAGCACTCCCGACGGAGTGCTGACCCAGCGCGTCCGGGCGACCATATCCGCAAGTTGTCGAAAGGCTCATCGCTTCCAGATGCAACGGTAGTTGAAGCGCCGATTGGGTGCGCTGTCCCCATCGGTGCACAAGGAGATCACGTCCAGCAGGTCTGCAGGGTTGTCGCACCAGTGGAAGTCGAAGATGAACTCGTCGCCGGCCAGGCCGAGCAGAGCCCGTGGCACTGCGAGTTCCAGCGCATTCCCCGCATACCGGTATTCCAGGTGGGCTACGTTCACCCACGGGCCCGCAGGATCGTCGGGACACCAGCGCTTCAGGGTTGTCCTGCGCTTGCTGGACACGTGCCGGTTGATGATGAAATCGTACCCGTGCCAGCCAGTGGATGAATTCTTGTCCGCATCAAGCAGCAGGAGCATCCAGTTTCGGTCGGTGTGGCGCGTCAGGGGTGCCGCTGTCTCGGCATAGAAGAAAACAGTGCCCTCATCCACGGCCACCTTGCTGGTGAGGATGTCGTTGCGTCCGGAGTCATTGGCGTAATGTAGACCGCCATAGCCATTGTAGTTGCGGTGGGCCGTGTCCCCGGCGGTGTCTCGGTACTCAACGCATACGGCTTCCCAGTCACCGAAGTCACCATCTAGGGTTATGTTGTGCAGCCCACTCAGCTCCGGGATCGGGCGCACTCCTTTGTAACGCCGAATGTTCTGGGCCATCTGCATGTAGTAATTATCCGTGTAGCCGCCCTTCATCGGTTGGATGCAGCGATTGAACTCGGGGTTGTACTGGTCTACGAAGAAATAGTCGCTCTGGCGGCGCATGAAGGGGAACTTGGTGCCCCGAGCAGGCGGGTACTTGCCGGCGGTCCACTCGTTCCAGTCATTGATGTACATGAACTGCGGGTTGGCCGACAGAGCTTCCTCCCACCGTTGCTGGAAGTAGATGCCGTATCCTTCCGGATGCTCGACGGTCTTGCCGAGCCACGGGACATATGTCGGCACAGGTAGGTCCTGCTCGTTCAGTTCCGGTTGGCCGTGCTCAACCGTCCAGGACTTACCCACCAGGCTTGACGGGTGCTGCGCGGGGGTTACCGCCGCCTCTTCCCTCATGCCCTCGTGAGTCGACACACGCTCTTCGGGCCTCAGAGCCGCCACTCGCTTGTCGTTCATATCCAGCCCGAAGCTCCAGTTGTCCTCAGTGCCCACAAATCGTTTCCCAGCCCACTCGTAATAGCCCCACCACATGGTGCGGAGGGTGAAGAATTCCTTCACCTCTTTGCTGTAGTCCTTGTAGAACTCGTCGGCATAGTCCGGGTCGCCGTAGTGCGGGTGCTGCGGATCGGTCTTCGCGGACGGGTCATAATGTGGATTGGGGTTCCGCACCCCGCCGCCATTGGCATCCACACTCGGATTGGCGTTGTACAGCAGAAGCGGCTTCCCGTCCCACATGAACCACAGGTCCTTGTACTTCTCCGTCTTGTAGATGCGGTCGTACAGGTCCTGCACTACGGTGATGACCGGTCCATTGAAGGCCCAGAAGCAGAACTGTGGCACCTTGTTCCCCTCGGCCTTCATTTTCTGCATCACCGGGAAGACAACGTCCCACTCGTCCCAGTAACGCACCGCATTGGTCACATCCATCACCAGCACGTCCACCCCGGCGTCCGCGAGCATTGACATGTCCTTGCGGATTACCCACTCATCCTTGCTCAGGAAGTATCCCATCTCCGGTTCGCCCCAGTGGTAGGAGCCTTCCGTCCAGAGGGGATGATTGGCATCGAGACGAGCAGAGGGGTCCTTCGCGAGGATCTTCGCCACATCCGCCGAGTACGGGCTTTTCATCCCGTGGGCAGAGTCGCTGTGCCAGGTGATGTAGAAGATGCCCACCACCCGCCGCTGGTCGGTCTTCACCGGCCCCACCTCATCGAGTGTCGGCATGGTTCGCCCCAGAGCGTCAGTGGCCACCCAGGTGTCTGGGTAGATGTCTCGATAGTAGACATCCTTCTCCTGGCCGAATGAACCGACGGCGGAAACCAATGCAAGAAAGACCGCGAGGGCGGGGATCCCCATGGGCAGCTCCATTCTAGAGGCAACATGACTTGCGTCGCCCCAGGTTTGGTGCATCTTCGACGAGGCGCGCGAAAGACCTCCGATGCTACGCGGCAGGTTGCGGTGAAGCGGGCGTGGAAGAATCACTTGCTGCACCGTCGGAGCGGGTCCGTCAGCCTGTCAGGGAGGACAGAGTACCATGCAACCGGGCACAGTAAACTGCGTAAATGAGTGGTCATACACCGCAGCGAAGGAACACGCCGATCCCTTCAATGAGCTGGCGCTTGATATCCTGGTCTCCGGCCCGCGTGGGCAGGAGTGGCGCGTGCCCGGTTTCTGGTGCGGCGGCAGAAACTGGAAAGCCCGGTTCGCCCCGCCCGAACCGGGTCTCTACAGGCTCCGGAGTATCTGCTCTGACTCGTCGGACACGGGCCTGCACGGTGTCGAGGGTGAGTTGCGGGCTGACCTCTACCGTGGCGAGAACGCGCTCTTGCAGCACGGCCCCCTCAGTGTTCATGACAGCCGCCGGTACCTTGTACACGCCGACGGCAACCCCTTCTTCTGGCTGGCTGACACCTGGTGGATGGGCCTGTGTAAGCGCCTGTCGTGGCCGGAGGGCTTCCAGACACTGCTGGCCGACCGGGTACGCAAGGGCTTCTCGGTGATCCAGATCATCGCAGGCCTCTACCCCGACATGCCGTGGCATGATGAACGAGGCGCCAATGAGTTCGGGTATCCCTGGGAAGAAGACTTCAGCCGAATCGTGCCCGAGTACTGGGACCTGGCGGACCAGCGGATCGCGGCGCTGGTGGAGGCCGGGCTCGTCCCCTGCATCGTTGGCTGCTGGGGATACTTCCTGCCCTGGATGGGTGTAGAGCGTCTCAAGCAGCACTGGCGGTATCTGGTGGCCCGCTACGGGGCCTATCCAGTGGTCTGGTGCCTGGCCGGCGAGGCCACTATGCCCTACTATCTGAGCCAGACCCGCGAGCAGGACATGGCGCTGCAGAAGAGTGGCTGGACCGAGATTGCGGCGTACGTGCGAAACCTGGACCCCTGCCGGCGACCGATCACGATCCACCCGACGAGCGTGGGGCGCGACCAGGTCGAGGACGACAGCCTCCTGGATATCAACTGGCTCCAGACGGGCCACGGCGGACGAGACAGCGTGCCCAATACCGTGAACCTCATGACCAGCGAATATGCCCGGGAGCCGCGTATGCCCGTGATCAACTCGGAGGTCTGTTACGAGGGGATCATGGAATCCTCGCGCGAGGAGATCCAGCGGTTCATGTTCTGGGCCTGCATACTTTCCGGGGCCTGCGGCCATACCTATGGGGCCAATGGCATCTGGCAGGTCAATGAACCAGGGCGGCCGTATGGTCCCTCGCCCCACGGTCTATCATGGGGAGACAGGCCGTGGACCGAGGCGTACCAGTTGCCGGGGTCGGGTCAGATAGGGCTGGGCAAGCAGTTCCTCGCGAGCCTGCCGTGGTGGCGGCTCGAGCCCTGCCCGGAACTTGTGGAGCCCCACTGGACGCCGGAGCGGCACTGGCACCCATTCGCGGCCTGGGTGCCGGGCGAGTTGTGGGTTATCTACGTTCCTACCAACTGGTTCCTTGCGCCGGGGGAGATCCCGGTGGTCAAGCGCCTGGACCCGGCACAGCGTTACCGTGGCTTTTACCTGAACCCGTCCGACGGCAGCCGGCGCGACCTGGGGAGCTTCAGCCCCGATCCGGACGGCAGCTGGCAGGCCCCCATGCCCAACGTTCTGCGGGACTGGGTGCTGGTCGTGGAGCGGGAACCGTAAGGTGTCGCGTCGAACCAATGGAGGGCAGCGATCGCTAAGGAGACACGGATACCCGGCCGGCCCCCTCCAGCACCACCGTCTGCGGATAGAGGCCGGCCGTAAGCGCGACAGCCCCGTCCATCGGTTCGGCGCTGGTTGCGTTGCCCATTGGGTCGAGGAGTAAGACCCGTTGCGCGTCTGTCTCCAGCCGCACAGGTCGGGCGTCTCCGCCAGCCGTGAAGACCGGCACCAGTCGCTGATCGCCCTTCCGGAACTCGTACACGTACAGGCCGTTCCGCTCGGTGAGAGTCCCCGCGAATGTCGCCCCCGCGTAGTAATCCATGAACGCGGCGACCGCTCCGTATGTGAATCGCGGGCACATGAAGTAATCGATGTAGCCCCAGTCGCCGGAGCCCCGAGGCCCGCCGATATCGCGGCTGCAATAAAGGAGCGCTGCCTTGTTGCCGTGGGCCCAGCAGAAGAGCAGCTTCTGAACCGCGGTTGCCGCCGAGTTGCGCTCCATATCCAGCCGCCAGTTGGCGAAACCCATCTCGGTGTTCATGAAGGTCGGCCTGTCATACCCTGACGCCGCATGGACCGCGCGCATGGCCACCATCACCGAGCTGAGATTGTCCACGCCGCCGTGGGAATGGTAGCCCACCGCGTCTACCCAGGGCCTGATTCCCCGCGCTATCATCCCAGTGCGCTCCGGGTCCACGAGACACAGTCCCCCGCTGATGATGGTCGCCTGCGGATACCCCTTGCGCACCGATTCGGCCATCCACTGGTGAGTGTCCACGAATTCCTGCACCGTGCCGCGCCAGAAGTCGGCATTGTCCGGCTCGTTGTATAGCTCGATGAACTCCGAGTGCGGACCATATCGGGCGGCAACGGCTTCAGCGTACTTGCGGACAACCTCCTCCCGTCGCGGATAGCGCCACTTCGGGTCAGTCACCGCCTCATACTGCGGCATGAGGGTCCATCCGGTTTCCAGCGGAAACCCGATCTGCAGGGCCAGCCTGAAACCCCGGGAAGTGAAGCACTCCATGCACTTGTCGGCCAGTGTGAAATCCATCTCTCTGTCGGCGGCAGGCCAGGAGACGGGAAGGTCCGGCCGCACCAGCACCATCCCCAGGCGCGCGGAAAGGTCCGCGTCCATCTCCCTCGCCTCCTGTTCGCTGAGACCCGGAGGATTGGCCGGCCCGAAGTCATTTCGCCAGTGCTGGCGGCCGGGGAAACTGCATGTTCCCACCAGGAGCTCGCCCCTTCGCCACTGTTCACGCCGGTCGAGGTTGGAGGGGCAGACGCTGAAGCTCCTCGCCAACCGCGCCTTGCACACGTCCCCGGAGAAGGCATCCAGCGTCAGCAGGTAAGTGCCCCGGCCGGTTACCCGGACCGCAACGACTTCCGAAGCCGGCACGTTGATCCGGTGCTGCGCAACCGGACGACAGTTCCAGTCCCAGAAGGTGAGAACCGCCCTGTCCCCTGTTCCCTCGGCGCTCACGGTCAATGCGATTTCGTCCCCAGGGCTGACAACCCACTGCCAGTCCTTCGCGGGGGCAATTCTCAGGCCCGGGGCCATGCGGTCCGCATCCTCCACTTTCGCCCAGAGCGCCGGCACTCCTGGCTCCGGGATCGCCGGCGCAGTCGGCTCCAGGTCCACAACCACAGGGGCACCGGTTGCAAGCGCAGACAACCCAGAGCACAGGGCGAGCGCCCAGATGGTCGCGGCAAGAGCCCATTGCGGAACCACTCCGATTGGTCTGGCCCTGGCGCATGGCATTGAGGTGCGATCTCCTCTTCATTGAAGTTCTCAGGTGGTCCACCGGCGTTCTATTGCTCCTCATCTGCTTCGCCTTTCTTTGCGGGCATTCCTTTGGCGGGGAGCAGCGCGCGCCGTGATGAGAAAATGCCTGGAGCGAAGATGCCGGTCTGTTGCCTGATGATGGGCCCCGGGTGCCGTGGGGCGCTGAAGTTCGAACCTTTCGGTGACTGCGCAGGCAGGTGTGGCGGTCTCAGAAGACGCAATCTGTGGGCAGCACAGGAAACACCGAAGGGGGCGCAGGACATGACCAGACGGACGATCGTCGCTGTCATCGCTGTGGGGCTTCTGGGGCGCATTACGCCCGGCCCGGCATGGGCAGACGGGGAGGGCAGCGCCACCATCGCCCCCGATACCCCGGCAGTCGCGGGGACGCGGGACACGTGGACGATCACTTACCGGCCAGGCCCGGAGGGCATTCAGCCCGGCGGCGGACTGCGCCTGGCGCTTTCAGGCTTCCCCATAAGGCTCTTCGCTCTTCCCCAGACAGATCGCCCAACAGACCCCAACTACACAACTGCGCATTGCTCCAACCCGGTAGTCCCCATCACCGTGCGAGTAGTGCGGGATCTACGCCAGGGTTGGCAGGATGTGCAGGAACTTGAGGTGCTGGTGGGCGAACCGGGGCTGGCCCCGGTTGACAGCCTGTCCATCGTCTACGGGGACAGATCCCAAGGGGGCCCGGGCGGGCAGATGCGCCCCCATGAAGGTGACGAGCTGCCCGTGAGGATGTACTCGGACACCGACGGGGACGGAAAGTTCGCGCCCTTGGCCGAGTTCCCGCGCTTGACTCTCGCCGGCGGCACGGCTACCCGGATCGCGGTCTTTGCACCCAGTGACGCGGTGGTTGGCGCCCCGGTGCGCATTGCGGTCTCGGCGCGAGATGATCGGGACCAGTTGGCCACATCGGGGCCACGCGAAGTGCTCCTGACCGGGGCCGGACTGCAGGAACCGGTTTCTATTCGCTTCCCTGAAGGCGAACGCTGCGTGGCGCCGGCGGAGGTAGTCTTCGCAAGCGAAGGCATCCACAAGATCACAGCATCAGCCGGAATCGGCACCGCAACGGCCCCGACCGTCGTCACCGAGTTTTCTGCACAGACGCGTCCCGACGCCGAGGCCGACCCGGAGTTCATCCCGGCCCTGCAGAGCGTCGAAGTTTCGGCTGTCAAAGCAGCCCCCGGCAGCGTTCTCGCGATCAGGCCAGTCTGGCGCAATGCCGGCACCGCCGCAGCATCCCGGGACTACCGGATCAGTTGCCATCTCGAACGCCGTCCGCCGCAGGGCCGAGCGCTGGCCAACTGGGACTATGATCCTGCGCCCCCAACCACGCAGTGGCATCCCGGCGGTGACTACACACAGGAGCGCCTCTGCCCAATCCCCCGGGATATCCCGCCGGGTGAGCATGCGCTGACCCTCGGCATGTACCACAGCCCCGAGCCTGGCAAGTTCGTGGTGCTCGCATCCTTCGAGGTCTGCCGCATCATGGTGGGCCCCGATATGCCCCTCGTCCTGCGAATGCACCCGGGGGAATCCAACCCGGTGCGGGTGCGCGCGAAAGCGCCCCGCTGGAGACTGCTCTGGGGCGATACCCATTGCCACACCGAGAACTCCGTCGACGGCTCCGGTTCTGTCCAAGGGCTGTACTGGTACGCGCGGGATGTCGCGCGGCTGGACTTCTGTGCATGCGCGGACCATGTCGGGCACAGCTACCCCGAAGACCAGTGGCGCCATATCCAGGAAATGGCCAGGAGGTTCTATGAATCGGGCCGGTTCGTGAGCATTCTCGGATATGAATGGTCGAATGCCGAACACGGAGACAAGAATGTCTATTTCGTCCGGGACGACGAACCGATCCGCGTGCCCCGCAGCGGCCAGGCGGAAGACCTCTTCGCCATGCTGCAGGGCGTCAATTGCATCGTAATCCCGCACCACCCGGCTTACCCCGTGGGCTTGCGCGGGACGGACTGGGGTCGCATCGATCCCGCTTTCGTGCCGGTGGTCGAGATGTGTTCCGCCCACGGCAATGGCGAAGTCATGGACAATCCACGCCCGTACGGAGCCAACAAGCCCATGGGACCGTCGCTTCCCGGGGGGTTTGCCCAGGATGCCCTTGCACGGGGGCTTAGGATCGGCTTCATCGCTTCGAGTGACGACCACACTGCCCACGCCGGTCGGGTGGGGTTCCTTGCTGGGGTATACGCGGAATCACTGGATCGAGAGGGCATTTTCGAGGCCCTCCGCAGCCGGCGTTGCTACGCGTCGACAGGAGCTCGCATTCTCCTCGATGTGACCGCGGACGGACAGCCCATGGGAAGCGAGATCACCGCCACCGCGCCGCCGCTCATCCGGGTAAGCGTGCACGGGACAGCGGACCTGGGCGCGGTGGAGATCATCCGCGACGGGCAGGTCTGCCACCGAGTCCGTCCTGAGGGCCCGGACTGCGAGACCGAGTATCGCGCCGACAGCCTGGGATTCCGCGACGGCTACTACTATGCTCGGGTCACCCAGCGCGATGGTGAGATGGCGTGGTCTTCTCCCATCTTCGTACGCAATGCCGGACCGCGCCCCGAATTGGCTCTGGACAACCTGGACATCGAAGACGACAACGCTGTCGCTGTGACCGTTCGCAATGACGGCGCGGTCGCCACCAGTGTCGCGACGATACAGTTCTTCGTGGACCATATGCCTTCCACTCCGGTTGCCCGGGAGGCCGTTCCGGTACCCTCGGGCATCGGCGGCCTCATGAGCCGCCAGGCCGGACTTCAGGTCTGGCGCTGGCCGGTGGACGAGACCTCTCTCAACGTCTTCATCCGATGGGGCGGGGACGACGAATCACGGCAGTGCGAGGGTGAAGTGCGACTGGAAGACGGGCAGGGCTGGATCTGGACGCCTTTCCATGCTGAAAGCTCTGATCTCTACGAGGAACCGCAGCCCGGGGTTATCCGCTGGCGGACGGATGCGGAGGCAGGCACTGGAGATGGATTGAACCTGTGGGTAAAGATCGATCCCCGCAGGCCGACGCGCTTGACCCTGGATGCGAAACGGGGTGGTGCACGTCGTCCGGCGGAGATCTACAGTCGCCTGGGACCGACCCAGTCCTTGCCCCTTGCAATCCCGCTGGTGGAGTACCAACCAGACAGGTTGATCGGAGAAGCCACGCTTCCGGAACTCGCGCCGGGGCAGGAGCGCAGGATCACCATGCCCTGGCGGCCGGAAGGCGCACCCGCCGGCGACCTCATCTGCCGGATCCTGGCTGCTGACGGCAAGGTGGAGGCCGAGGCGCGACTGGTCGGTGCAGGAAAGCGCGATTCCAGCAAGGGTATTGAAGCTCAGGGACGGTGAGACGCGGATAGCCACCAAGGGCCATCAGCCGCCGCCCGACCAGGGCTGGGTCATCGTCGCCCATTGCTTCGTGAGCCTGGATACGGATCATCCAGGCTCACGTGGCCAATCGACTTGAGTAGCAGGTTGTGACTGATCACCCATTCTTCGGCTTCAGGAAGAGCACCTCGGCGCGCTCGATCCATCCGGATCGCAGGTCCATCCGGAACCAGCCTTCACTGTTTTTCTCGTGGAAGCGAGTGGGCGAACGCTTGCCGAACTCCTTCAGGTCGTACTGCGCCCACGTCTCGCCCATGTCCAGCGAGATAATGATGCCGGTATCCAACGGCGACGCCGGGGCGCAGTGCGAGGCCAGTATCACCCCATCCTGGATGATCATCGCGCCGGATTCCACCCCGGGGTTGAACAGGAGCGTATGCTTTGTACGATCTCCGATGTCCGCCGGGTCGCACCGGAAGATTCCCCGGTCGTAAGGCTCTGGGCCGTTTGAGTCGCTGATCCAATAGAGCTGTCCGTCCACGAAGTTGATTCCGCCCGCCTTGTATCGCGAGTTCAGATGGTCGGTGATGATGACCTTCCACTCCCACTGGTCTGTCGCCGCATCGTACGTTCCTCTTAGCCAGTGGCACTCAAGGAACTCTGCCCTGTCTGCGTCCCCGGTGCAGGCATAGAAAGCGTCCTCCGCGGGATTGTAAACAACTGTGTGAAGGTGCCGGCAGCGAATGGGGTTGTCGGGGTTTCCCAGCAGCGTGCCTTCGGGACCGCCTCCTGGAGAGCCATTATCCCGCGTGTACGGGTTCTGGCCGAAGGCATAGGCGAGTTTGACCGTCTGGCCGCCGTCGACAGAGTAGTAGATATTCACTGGCGCGGCGCCCCCCAGCACATTGCAGTAGTTGCCCCAGATCAGCATCTCTTTGCCGTTCACATCGAAGGAATTGGTGCCCGGGAGGGTGTGGAAGTACCAGCCGGGCCGTTCCGGGTCCTTGGGCGTATGCGGCAGGTAGTCGCTCCCATCCACGTCCTTCACGGTTACCTGCTCGCAGCTTCGCAGGTTGTCCGTGCTGACGTACAGTCTCGAACCCGTGGCGAAGACGATGTTCCCGCATTTCAGGATGCAGCTGAAAGTGATGTCGCGCGCATCGGGGAAGTCCAGCACGTGGGGCCAGGTGTGCCCGTTGTCCTCAGACAGCATCACCTTGCCCTCCGTGTACGCAAAGGCCTTGTTGTCCAGCTGGGAATCGATGTACCGGTCTTCCGGCCCCAGCCGGTACCAGAAGTGCTCCGTCTCGCCGATCCTTGTCTCGTGCATAGCGATGCATTCCTCTATCGGTGTAATCGGGACGTTCCCTGTCCAGTGGCTTCCTCGTCTCCTGACCATCACGCACTGCCGGCAGGCTACACCAGGGCGATGTCATGCTCCTTCAGAGCGCGCCAGATGCTGTGCATGAGCCTGCCCTGCACCGTGGGCAGACTGTCGATGTGGTCGGTCCACGCGACAAGCTGGAGGTTCAGACCGTTCGCCGCGAGCTTGCTGAACAGAACCTCGGGCTCGGGGGTATCTAGTACCGAATCTTGAGAGATTGCGGCTTCACGTAGAACCTCGGCAACGGTGTCAAAGTCTGTGTCCGGCGCAACAGCGACGTCCACCACCAGGCGCACCCGGCGATCCCGCTGGCTCGAGACGACCACGTTCTGGGTGTAGAAGACGGAGTTAGGGATGACCACCAGGCGATTGTCCTGGGTCCGAATTGTGGTTGAACGCACGGTGATATCCGCGATGGTGCCGCTCTGTCCGGCCACGTCAACATAGTCGCCGGCGTTGATAGACCGGTCCAGCATGATGATGAGGCCGCAGATGGTGTTCTTCGCAATATCCTGGCTTCCGAAGCCGATGGCGATGCCGAACATCCCGGCGAAAGCGGCGAGGATGCTCAGTTGCATCCCCGCCACCAGAATCGCCAACACGATGCCCCCTGCCAGGAGGCAGTAGTACAGTACACTCCCCACGGCGTGCCGGGTGCCGTGATCCCACCTTTGGGATAGGGCGGCAGATTCCTGCACGCAACGCCGGGCATACCCTGCCGCCCAGGAGGCAACCACCCATACTAGGATCGCTTTGGCGATGGCGAGTATGGATATCTGCGCGCCCTTGACATCAATCAGCGGCTGTGACACCAAGGCAATGAGGTCGTAGAGATGATAGCGACGGACTCCCCAGATGCGAGCGAGCAGCAGGGCACTGAGGAGCACGAAGGCAAGCCGGATGACCTGCTGCATCCATGGTCGGTGGACTAAGCCCGCCGGACCGTGGGGTGTCACCGGGAACCGGGTCATTAGCTCCCGGTTGAGGCGACCATATGCCGGCCACGCAACAGCCACGAACAGAGCGCTGAGCACCAGGGAACGCGCCAGGTAGCTGCTCAGGTTGGCGTAACCCATCGCTGTCATTACAAGCAGAGCCACCGCGGCCAGCGAGACGAATGCGTTGAGCCTCGTCGCCCATTCGGGGAGACCGCAAGCAGCTTGCCCGGAAGCGTTGCCGATGAGCGCCAACGAACCGCGTGCAGAGTTTGTCAGCCAGATGAGGAAGATGACCGCGCCCAGACCGTAGAGCAGTTTCAGCGCGAGCTCCACGTCGGCGTGGGGATAATCGTAAAGGGCGAGGGTGTGGATTACTGGCAGAAGCAGTGCCGAGTAGACCGCGATGGCGTGGGCCGCGGTCGCAGTGCGCCGGGACGTCGCGGCGTCACACCGCAGCAGGCCGAAGCCCTCTTCTCCAGGAGCCAGCACAATGCGCACCAGCGGTCTCGCCGCCGCGTACGCGCACCAGGCAAAGACTAACCCTGTAAGCGACAGCGACCCCGAAGGCGAGAGGGGCAGGGACTGCACTCCCGCGGCCAGCAGCGCGAAAGCAAGGGCGGCACGCACTATCTCAAAGCCACGGGCATAGCGCCAGAGGGTGAGATCGCGCTGCTCCTGTGGCAGCATCTCCAGCCGGCTTCCCATTTCATCCGTGAGACGCCGCCTCAGCCGCCGGAACCCGACCGCCAGCAGCACCCCGGCCAGCCCGAGCCCGGCGAGTTCGGTTATCGGCCACGATGGCGGCGTACCGTCATCGGGCTCGAACTCAGCACCCGGCCAGACCCCTGTGCGCAGGTAGGCGCCGATTGACCGAATCAACCGGCGAAAATCGTCCGCGGCCGTCACAGGCGTCTGGGCGGTGATGCGGACCTCGCTGCGACGCAATAGTCCGCGGGTCTCGGCGACCTCCAGTGCGGCGTCCAGACGGGGAACGATGTCACTCACCAGACGTGCGTTAGCCACAGCCATCTGTGCGGCCGCCTGGAAGTCCGCCTTTGCCTGAGTCGCCAGCGGGATCCCCGATTCCAGGGTGCTCACAAGCGTCCGGTCAAGCCGCAGAGCTCGGGCACGCTCAAGAGCTCGGCTGTATGCGTCTATCTCGGCCCCTACATCCTGCGCGGCCTGTGTGAGTTCGTCGTACAAAGCGTCGAAGCGTTCCTGCCCGGCGATCAACCGCTCCCGCTCCTCACGCCCCTGCGCAGGCCTGACACGCCCCCGACGTATCGCCCACGGGAGATGTACTCCCAGTTTCTCAAGCCTCTTGTTTTCCTTCTCCAGTTCGCGAAGCCGGCGCGCAGCCAAGGCGGCCGTCATGCGCAATTCACTGCGCCACAAGACGACCTTGTGAGTGAGGGCGTCGCTGCTCAATGCGGCTTGCCCGGGTCTTGCTCTTCCGCCATCGGCTTCCGGTCGCGACAGGGATTCCAGGGCCCCGATCACCTCCGCCTGCCGGCGCGAGCGCGTGACCGGTGCCTTGACACGTTCCGAGGGCTCCTCGGCTTCCGGGGTCTGAACCGGGGCCTGCTCCCCCTCCGCAGCCCGGTACATCTCGCTGTCTGAAGATCCCGCCTCGCCTTCTGCCGAGGTCGCTGGCCCTGCATCAGTCGGCTCCGCGACTGCATCCCCATTCGCAGGCCCCGGAGATGCGGAAGAAGGGGCATCCGGCGCGTCGACCTCCTCTGGGGCCGGAGCCGATGAAGTGCCATCCGCGGAGACATCGCGGTTCCCGCCGGGTCCAGGCAACGCATGCATGGAACCTGGAGCTTCGGGCGCTCGGTTCTCATCCTGCGCGATCGCGAGGCCGATCGCTGTCGAGGCCAGCAAAAGGGTCAGAACCGCAGGGAAGATGCTGTTGCCGGGACTCATTCTGATCATGGGCTACATTCCCCGGTGCCGGCGAGGTTACATGCGGATGCCCAATGCTGCCCCTGCCGGGTCGGTGGACACAGACTTTGCTGAGGTTATTTCACCCAAGATTCGATCAGACCTGCCCTGCCTCCTGATAAGAAGCAGCCGATTCCAGTTGGCGGTCTCGTAACTCACTTGTGAACAGGTCACGCCCACAGCGCCCATTCCTCAGCAGTGATTTCCCACCGATAGCGTTGGATACGGCGCGTAGCCAGTTCAACATTCGGGGGCGAATACTCGAGGGCACGCGGCCCGACGAGTGGGGCAACGAGGGAGTGGGCAGGGCTTAGGAACGGGCGGGGCCGCAGGGGACACAGCCCCGCCTGTGATGCTGTCAGAAGGCTTCGTCTGGTTTCCAGACTTCCCAGACGCGGCCCACGAGGTCCGGGCCGGGGCTCAGGGTGGCCTTGCCCGGCTGCCAGCCCGAAGGCGTGGCCTCTCCAGTTTCGCGCACACGCTGGAAAGCCTGCAACTGGCGGATGAGCTCGGACACGTTCCGGCCGACGGAGGGGGTGAGAATCTCCATCGCCTGGATGATCCCATCCGGGTCGATGATGAAGCGCCCGCGGTTGTGCAGGCCCGCTACGGCATCATAGACACCGTACACCCGGCCGATTGCGCCCGTGGGGTCGGCAACCATGGGGTACGGTATGCCGCCTTCCACCATTTTCGACAGTTCGACTTCGTCCCAGATCTTCGCGGTGAAATGCTTGTCGGTGCTCACGGCGAGGACTTCTGCATCCATCCCGGCAATCTCATTGTACTTGACGGCGACCGCCGCCAGCTCCGTCGGTCATACGAAGGTGAATGCAGCGGGGTAGAAACACATCACCACCCACTTCGGGCGGTACTCGGACAGCTTCAGGGTCTTGAACTCGCCACGATGGTACGCAACAGCCTCAAAGTCAGGGGCCTCCTTGCCGATGGTCGCCACTTTCATCGCTGAACTCCTTGCCGGTGCGGCAGCTGCCGCTTCTGTTGCGAGTTCCTTCTCCGCGCCCAGTGGACCGGCCGCGGCTTCGACACAGCCTTTCTTCTTTTCGTCAGCCATAGAACCACATCCTCATGTCGATCTGGGCTGGTAAAAACGACACGACAAGGTGCTAATTCGCCGGGCGAGCGGTTCACTCCTTGCGTGACGCAGGCAGTTGAGGGAACACCGGCTGACCTGGAGCAATAGACAGGGTGCGATCGAAGATGGAGGAGTTGTGCGCGATGTGAGGCGAGACGCCGCCGGAGTTGCGTGAATTGAGTCTCAAATAGGCAGATTCATCGCCACCGCGCGTTTCAGATCTGCGAGGCCAAAGGGCTTCCGCAACATGGGTGCCTGGACCCCGCGTGCCTGTTCGTGCATCTCGCGCTCCGGCAGACCGGTCGTGAGAATTACAGGCACTTCGGACCACTCGGGATCCTTTCGGATGGCCAGATAGAGGTCGCGACCTTTTCCGTCGCCCAGCACAAGATCCAGCAAGACGAGTTCGGGGGGAGGCCCGCACAGAAGGGATAGTGCTTCTCGCAGGCCCGTGGCAACGACAGGAGTGTACCCAAGACTTCTTACGCAGTCGGCCAGAACCGCCAGCTGTACCGTCTCGTTTTCCACGATGAGTATTCTGATATCCATGGCATCCCCCCCGCTAAGAGGGATGGCACAGAAAGGCCCAGAGCACGTTTTTGATTATACCCAGCTTCGGTTTTCGGACCCTCAAGGGTCAATCAGTGGAATCTAAAGCTTGCGCGTACTCACGGGCGCCATGGTGCCGGTGGCCCGCGGATTGCCTGCTCTGCCTCGGCGCGGCAATGATGTGCTACAATGCCAAAGAACCGGCTCCAGTCCAACCGGGCTGGGACACTGCGCCAAGGACATCGACATTACCCGCCATCACATCAGGAGGCATTGCAATACCCCATGACACCCCGAGAGCGTTTCATCGCGGCGCTGGAGCGCAGGCCACTGACAGGCCGCGTGCCCCACTTCGAACTTGTCTTCTTCCTCACCATGGAGGCCTTCGGCAAGGTCCACCCAAGCCACCGCAACTACGGCCAATGGGACCAGATGGAAGAGAAGGAGCGCCGCCTGCACATCGCGGACATGGCCGACCTTTACATCGCCACTGCTGAGCGGTTCGAGCACAGCGCCATCTTCCTGCACCCAAACCCGGGCCGGCTGGAGAGCGTCTTGCAGCTTATCGACGCCGTCCGGGAGCGATCAGGCGACCGGTATTTCCTGATGATGCACGGAGACGCCACCTTCAGCATCCCCGGCGGCGGCGCCATGCAGGAGTTCGCTTACCGCATGGTGGACGACGCCGACGGGCTCAAGGCCCAGGCCGCGGCCATGGTGGATGGGCAACTCGCGCACCTCGAGCGCCTGCGTGCCCATGGAGGGCTTGACGGTCTGGCGCTTTGCGCAGACTACTGCCTCAACACAGGCCCATTCCTGAGCCCGGCTCAG
The DNA here is from genome assembly GCA_013314775.1 of Armatimonadota bacterium. Classification (NCBI taxonomy): domain Bacteria; kingdom Bacillati; phylum Armatimonadota; species Armatimonadota bacterium. The sequence goes on from JABUFB010000011.1 coordinate 28,087, forward strand.
TTCAGCGAGTTCGTGGCGCCGTATCTCGCCAGGCTGATCCAGGGACAGCGCGACATGGGGTTTTACGTGATCAAGCACACCGACGGGAACATCATGCCGATCATCGACCAGCTTGTGCAGTGCAACCCGCACGCGCTCCACTCCATCGACCCGCAGGCCGGCGTGGATATCGCTGAAGTGAAGCGGCTCTACGGCAACCGCCTGTGCATTATCGGGAACGTGAACTGCGGGCTCCTTGACACTGGGACGGAGGAGGAAGTCCGTGAGTCATGCAGGTACGCGCTGCGCCACGGAATGCCCGGCGGAGGGTATATCTTCTCCACCAGCAACTGCATCTACACGGGCATGCGGCTCTCGCGCTATGAGTTGATGCTGGACGTCTGGCGGCAGGAGGGCAATTATTCTTAGGGTCGCGAACGAGCGGCTCACGGCTCCGTGAAGTGACCGATCTTCAGGTTCGCATAGTGGATGTCCTGGGCCACGTGTGGCCAATTGCGGAAGGAACCGAAAGCGATGCCGCGCAGGTCACTGTCGCGGCCCGTAATCGTCTTCTTCAATTGGTCATCCAGAAAAAAGCGCCACGTCGCGCCGTTGCGATGGATGACCAGCCGGTGCCACTTGTTCGGGGCCACGTCCGTGGCCAGCACCTCACCCAGGCCCAGGAGCGTCACGGGCTTGCCCGCACTTTCGCCATTGTCGAACTGCACCAGTGGTAGAAACTCAGCATCCTTGGCGGGCCGCCCGCGCTTGAGCCCGAAGGCAGCTCCCGCGTCGGCTGCTTTGTACTCGCCCTCGTCAGTGGACTTGAAAACCAACTCACCCGTGAGCCGGAAGTCAAACTGCACGGCCCATTGCTTCTGTTCGGGCAGAACCTCATCTGACTCTGACCACACTGCCACATGGGATCGCTGGTCCCGCAGATGCAGTGTCGGCGCCTTCGCGAAACTCCGGCTGACCCGGGCGATGCCGAAAACCTGTCCATCGCGCTCCTGGATCTCGCGCTGCCAGCCGGCTGGGATACTCCCCACCTCCACATCCGCGAAGTCCTCATTGAGGAATGCACCATCGCAGGCGTCTCTGAAGTCATCCTCAGGAAGGTGAATCGCGACCGGCTGATGGATTCCCGCCTGATATGCGGAGTTGTGGATGCGCACCACCAGCAGGTTCTCACCCGGGTTCAGGAATTCCGGCTTGACTTTGACTGTGAAGGGGCGATCCCACAGATCCTCCACCCCCAACTCCTGCCCCGGCATGAACTCCGATTTCAGCGTGTGCTCCCCCACCAGCCTGCCGTTGATGTACACCCAAGCCTGCTCATCAACGCCACCAAACTGAAGCTCAATCGGCTTCCCACCATGTGCGGCCGGGAGCGTGAAGGTGGTGCGGTACCAGCCAAAGCCGATCTGGTTGCCTGCGGGGGTATCTGCCAGGAACGCGGGGACCGTCACGGCGATCCAGTTGTCCGCACCCTCCAGATCCGGCCGGAACCACTCCGCTGCGACGCCTTGATCTTCGAGGTCCCACCGGAAGGTCCACGGTCCCCACGCCTCGGGCGGGAGCAGGTGCTGGTCAAAGCGCCTGTCGGCCACGGTCCGCATCTCCGAAAGGAACTCCCGGGCGCCTGCGATTGTGCGGCTTCCGTCGAAAAAGCCCAGGTTACTGATCTCAAGGCGCGCGCACAATTCGTCGAGTTCATCAGCGACCGCGGCGTAGTGCCTCAGGTCGGGCGGTTCCTGCCCGTCCCGCATCTGCATGAAGAGCTTCGCCGCTTCCACGTACACAACACCGGTCTTGAGCAACGCGACCCGGCGGCGTGTTGTGTCATTGTCGGCAGCCGCCTCGGCACGCTCAAGAATCGCCCGCGCCTTTGCTACGAAACCATGGTCGAACATGCCCTCGTCGTGGATGGCGTGGATCCAGTCGCGCTCCCGGCTGAAATCGGTGTATCGGGCACAGTAATCCCAGAGCAATTGGTGATACGCATAGACGGCCGGCGCGGCCGCTCCATAGTAGCCCCAGATGAAGTCCTGGATTAACGCCTCCACGTCGAGCGTGGGGTCCCACATCAGTTTCCCGAAAACCCAGTTGCGCAGCGCTTCGGCCGGCTTGTCCGACCCTCCCTGCTGGATGAGGATGGCCTCGGCCTGCTGCTCGGAGAAGAACCGAATGTTCTCGGCAATTGCCCGGATGTTGGGCATCGGCGCGTAGGTGTGCCGGTACTGCGACGGGTACATCCACAGTAACATGCGCGGGCTGATCTCTTTCCAGCGCGCCCAGCTCTGACGTTGGGCCACCAGCCGGTTGCTGGGCGTCGGCGGCTCCTCGGCCAGCTTGTCATCGTAGAAAGAGTGGTAGGGCCAGGTGAAGCTTGCGCCCCAGTCCAGGCAGTACCGAACCGCCACATTGGAGCGGGCCTTGATGTCCGCCGTTGGTGGGCGATTAGAGTTCCAGTACGAAATAGTGCTGATGGTGGCGTCCGGGACTTCTTTCTCCACCAACTCGGCGACACGGTTCACGAAGGTCAGCAAGAGCCCGCTCCAGGCGCCTGTCTCGCGTTCCACCGCCATGCAGTTGTCGCACTGGCAGTGGCCGGCCCAGTCCATGGCGGAGACGTCGAGCCTGCGGCGTCTCGGTGCGGCAGGGCGCAGGGCGTCGATGGCGGTCCTGGCCGCAACCTCGGCCACTTCGGGGTTGGAGATGCAGAGCTGGGCGTTCTCCCACTGCCGCTTGCCGCCAACCAGCGAGAAGTATTCGGGATGGGCTTCAAAGTACTTCGCCGGGGGCACCAGCCAGTGGAAGGTGTGGGCGACACCCCCTCCGTGCATGAACCAATACTGGCCGTACTGCGTTGCCCAGCCGCCGTTGAAGCGGTTGCGCAGGCCCCACGGCATCGAGGTGATCTGGAAGTCCAACTCGCGCAGGGGCACGCCCGGCCTGCGGGTTCGGGGTACTATGCGGGCCGACAACGAGGGCTGTCTCACCACGCGGGACTCGCCTTTGGCCCATGTCGGCGCTTCCAGCGCATTGTTCATGTCCCTTACGCGGGCATCCCAGTCTGGACCAGCCATGGGAGTCGCCACGTACCAGCGGACGCCCAGATCTTCTTCCAGCAGTGCGAAAGCCGCGAGCATCGTCCCGACAGGCTCCTCGCCCAGCAGGAAGACGCGCTCGCCTTCCACTGCGATAGCGTAGCCGCCTTCACCCGCCTGGCGCTCCTGTTCACGCGCCGCGTCCGTGACGCGGCTGGTTCGGCCCACGCAGAGTTCCCGTTCCCGGACGGGTTCGGTGTCGGGCGAGACGGGGAAATCCGCGCCGGTGATCTCTCCCAGCCAGAGCCGCAGCTCACTGGCAGCGCGGGTTTCCGCTGCGGTTGCGGTCGCGGGCACCACGATGACATAGTCTGTCTCGCCATCGGTGGAGAGTGTCAGCGTGACCGCCTGGCCCTTTGGGGCAAGGGAGTTGCGCCAGCCGTCCCAGACCTCGGGCGGGTCCGCGAGGTACCTCTGCGCCCAGCCTGGACGGTCTTCCGGTGCGGATGACGCCCAGCTGATCGTGAACATGATCCCGAGGATCGCCGGCACCAGGCTCTGCCATCTCATGTGAGTGCCTCCCTGGGGGCCTTGTCTCATCCCATGCCACCCACGCTGCGGCCACCGTCGATGATGTAATTCGCGCCGGTAATAAAGGCCGCATCATCGGAACACAAGTAGAGAATCAGGTTCACAATCTCCTCCGGCTCAGCGGCTCTGCCCAGTCGCGTCTTCATATTCGCCATCTCCGGGCGTGTCAGCACAGGCCCGGGAGACACGCAGCAAGAGCGAACCCCGTGGGGTGAGCCATACAGGGTGATCGACTTCGTCAGCCCGATCATCGCGCTCTTCGCGGCCCCGTAGTCAAGGCACATGGAGCCGGTCACGCCGTCCACAGAGCCCATATTGATGATGACACCGCGTTTCTGCCGGATCATGTGCCCAAGCACTGCGTGGCAGAAGTACACGGCGCCCTTGAGGTTCACATCAAGGCCCCAGTCCACGATCTCGATGGGGATCTCGTGGAAAGGCTCGGTGCGCCCATGCACACGGGATGACGCGCCGCCCGCGCTGTTCATGAGGATGTCCACACTGCCATAGCGATCCACCGCGGCGTCCACGGAGAACTTCACCTGGTCATAGCAGCGAACATCCACCTGTAACCCGATGGCCTCTCCCCCATCGTCGCAGATGCCCTGCGCTGCGGCCCGGACCGCGCTCTCGTTGACATCAGTGAGTACGACCCGGGCGCCTTCAGCGGCAAGACGCTGCCCGGCCAGCAAGCCCATACCCGATGCTGCACCCGAGATGATTGCGACGCGGTCTTCAAATCTCATCAATGGCTCCTTCTATCTCAACGGCCCCAGAGTGCGACCGCCATCGATCATGTAGTTCGCGCCCGTGATGTATGCCGCTTCGTCTGAAGCGAGGAACGCCACCAGTGCCGCGACTTCCTCCGGTTCACCCCCGCGCCGCAACCAGGTACCATGCGTCCAGTCGCGCCGGGATTCGTCGTAGATTGCTCCCGGCGAGACGCAGTTCACATTGATTCCGTACTCGCCCAGTTCCATCGCCAGTGCCATTGTCAGCGAGATGATCCCGCCTTTGGCTGCGGAGTAAGCCGCCCAGTTCGGCAGGCCCGCTGTTCCGGCGATAGACCCGAAGTTGATGATCTTGCCATAGCGTCGCTGGACCATCCCATCCAGTACGGCCTGAATGCAGATCATGGTGCCGTGCAGGTTCAGGTCGATGACCCATTTCCAGACGTCTTCCTCGGCGTCCTTGAACGGGGAAGTCTTCCCGAGAAGCGCGGCACCGCCACCGGCGTTGTTGACGAGGATGTCCACCTTGCCGAAACGGGCCTCGACATCGGAGACCATCGCGCGCACTTCGGCACTCTTCGTGACGTCCGCTGCGAAAGCCATGGCCTCCCCACCGGACTCGACGATCTGGGCCACGACCTGCGCGGCGCGCTCTCCATTGATGTCATCCACGGCCACTGCGGCGCCTTCCGATGCGAAACGGAGAGCAATCGCCCGGCCGATGCCCCTCCCGGCTCCGGTGATCACGGCCACTTTCCCAGCTAGCCTCATGTCGCTCGTTTCCCTCCCAAGATCAGCCTGCGGCCTGTGGAACCGTCAGAACAACTTTGCCCAGATTCTCGCGGCGTTCCAGGATCGCGTGGGCGGCTTCGGCTTCAGTAATGGGGAGTGTCGCATGGATCACCGGCTTGATCGTCCGTGCCGCAAAGGCATCCCACAGCGCCCGTTCCATGCCCGCAAGTATCTCGGCCTTCATCTCAGGTGTACGGCTTCGCAGCGTGCTCCCGATAAGCCGGATACCCCGCCTGAAGAAACGGTTCACGTCCAGTTCGGTCACCGGGCCGCCCAGTGTGGCGATGATGATCCAGCGGCCACCGACGGCCATCTTCTCGATGCAGCGCCCGAGTTCCGGCCCCGCGATGCAGTCCAGGGCGATGTCCACCGGGTGTTCGTCCATGGCCGCGAGCAGGTCGTCGGTGGTGCGGTTGACCACGAAATCCGCCCCCAGTTCGCGGACGAACCGGGCCTTATCGTCGTTGCTCACCGTGGTCATCACCGCGCCGCCGAGAACTTTCACCATCTGGATCGCAGCCATTCCAAGGCCGCTCGCACCGGCCTGGATGAGGACGGTGTCACCGGCTTTCATGCCGCCTTCGACGCAGATGTTCAGGTAGGCGGTGGCGAAGGCCTCCGGAATTGCCGCGGCCTCAACCATCGAGAGCCCTTCGGGAACCGGAAGCGCCATGGTTGCAGGCACGGCGACCCTTTCCGCATACCCGCCTCCACCCAGAAGGGCGCAGACCTTGTCGCCCGGCTTCCAGCGAGCCCCCTCCGGCGCGTCGCGGACAACACCAGCCACTTCGAGACCCATCCACTCCGGCCAACCCGGCGGCGGCGGATAGTCCCCCGCGCGCTGCATGAGGTCGGCGCGGTTGAGCGCAGCAGCATGCACATCAATGACGATCTCGCCCGGTTGCGGCACGGGATCGGGGACTTTGCTCCACACGAGTGAGCCATCTTCGGCTACGAGCACGGCGTGCATCGTGGTCTCCATTCCGTGTACCCGGCGGCGGCCAGGAGCGTCTCTTGCACCAGGAGTTCGTGATCGTACGAGTAAGGGTTCTCGATCTCCCCTCTAATTACCCGCGCGAATTCGATGAGCTGGTCCTCGTATCGCCCGTTCATCACGCCCACGTCCACCAGATGCGTTCCCGCCGGGTACTCAGCGGTGTCTTCCAGAAGCGTCAGGCGCACGTGCAGCGGGTCAATCCCGTAGTTTCCCGCCGGGCGCTCAAGCGGGCAGATCTCCACTGTGCCCTTGGTTCCGCAAACGATCATCCGCCGATGATTCATGCCGTCGACTTCGGTGATGGCTGCACGCACGGTAGCTGTGGCCCGGGGATACTCGAGCACCGCGAGCCCGTTATCCTTGAGGCCGTCGTCGCGGGTCGATTTCAGGAAAGGCACAACGTTATCCGGCCGGCCAAGCATCGCGATGACCAGGTCCAGCAGGTGGCAGCCGAAGTTGTACATCGCGCCGCCGGCGAACTGGGACAGGAAACTGCGGTAGTGGTCCCCGTCGTACCGGCTCATCACCACGTGGACCTCGAAAGCCTCGCCCAACCAACCCTCGCGCAGTGCCCGAAAGCAGAACTTGATCGCCGGGTTGACCCGGTACATGTAACCAAGCTGTACGGCCAGACCTTTCGCCCTGCAGCCGTCGATGAGCTGCTGGAAGGGCTCCATCGTCTCTCCGCCGGGCTTGTCCACGTGCAGGTGCAGGCCGCGCTCCATGCAACGGAGCGCAGTGGGAATCAGGTCGGGGTTGTTTGTCTCCACCGCGATTGCCTGCAGGTCTGGAGTGTCGAGAAGCTGCTCTTCCGACATGAACTGGATGCCCTCATACGACCGGGGCGAGGGCCAGTCGGGGCTGTCTTCCGTCACCACCCCGACAACGTCAAAGTACTCGGGGAGGCGACGCAGCGCGTCCATGATCCCTGAAGCGTGCTCGTGCCCGATGCCGATCTGTCCGATCTTGATAGGGTTCATCGAATCATGTTCCAGTCGAAAACGATCCCCAGTGGCGGATGGGGTTCCTCGGCCAGGCGTGTATACACCTGCGGCGCGCGTTCCGGCGAAACGATCTCGGAAATGATCGGCCGGACCTGCAGCCGCTTGGCAGCGATGAGTGCGAGAAGCGTGCGGTGGTCGTCCTTCGCGGTCCAGTACCCCGGTGAGGACTCAACTTGAGGGCGCACGAAGGTATGGGCCCCGATGAGCGACACGCCGGTCAGGTGCACATACCGATAGAAATCGATGTTCGCGTCGGGGATTCGCGTGCAGCCCAGGAGACTGATGCGACCTTTCCGCGCCACACAGGTGAGGGCCTGCTGGAGCGCCGCTGCGATGCCGGTGACTTCCACGATCGCGTCGGCGCCTTTGCCGCTGGTCAGCTCCTTGACCTTCTCGGAGAGGTTCTCCTCTTCCGGCGAGAAGGCATGGTCGGCCCCCAGGCGCAGAGCGAGGTCTCGGCGTTTCGGGTCAAGATCGGAGACGATCACCGGAATGGCGCCGTCGATCCTGGCAAGCTGTGCGGCGAAAGTCCCCAGAAGCCCCAGGCCGATCACCATGACAGACTCGCCAAGCTCGACCCGCAGTTTGCGCACTCCCTGCAGGCTCATGGCGGCGATGACCACGAAGGCCGCATCCAGGGATTCGATGCGATCATCGCTCACCAGCGTAAGATCGGCGGCGCTCTGCAGCGCGTGGGAGCGGTGGCCGGTGAAGTTGACCAAGGCCCGGTCACCGACTTTCACGCTGTCGACGCCTTCTCCCAGGGCAATCACGCGACCGACACCGCAGTAGCCTGGATAGTAAGGGAATCCGCCCGAGGTGTTGGGCAGGTTCATCAGGTTCGCCCGTTCGGTGCCGGCGCTGATCACCGTGTAGTCGCTCTCGATGAGAACCTGACCCGCGCCGGGTTCGGGTACGTCGAAGGGCTTGAGTACTGCATTCGCGATGGACTCAAACACGATATAGTGTCCGGTCATGTAAGCCTCTCTTCTTTGTCCTTCCGTCCTGCCGGTCCGAACGATTGCACCGGGTCAGTACAGCACCGGGCCGTTCAACTTCTCCCACGCCAGGTACTCCGGGCATGAATAGATGATGGTGGCCAGGGCATTGAGGCCGTGCCATTTCGCGATGCCGCCGTCATTGCCGGTGACATCCCGCAGGAAGTTCGCTCCGATTTGGTCACGGTACGCGCGGATGCGCGGGTTGTCTTCGAAATCGCGCAGGTACTCGCTGCACAGCACGTACATGTGCCCGTTCGACCATGAGGAATGCCGCGTGGGCCGCCAGAGGGGCTGGCCGGTGATGACGGCGTTGGTCTCGGTCAGGAAGCTGTACAGGCTGCGCAGGGCAAGGGCCATGTGGCCGGCGTCGCTGGAGCGGTTGATCAGGTCGGCAACCCGGGATCCAGGCTGCAGGGCGTTGATGATATTCTGTGCGCCGTAGCCCACATGGCAGCCGCCCTCGGCGAGACACCCCCGGTCATACCAACCATGGCTGATAACCGCCTGCGTGGACGCGGCGATGCAGTTGCGCACCACGGTCTCCGCTTCCGGCAAGGGCACGGCGCCCGTGTAGTCCTCGGCCGCAAGCACCCACCACGCCTGCCCGCTGATTGTCCGTCCATCGTAGACCGAACAGCCCTGGCAGGGCAGCCATTTCGGATCGCAGACATGTCGCGCGAGTATGGCTGCGCGCTTCATGATCCGCTCGGCAAGCGCATCGCCGCCGGGCAGATCCTTGCAGTGGAAGTACAGCTGGCAGGCGAGTTTCAGCACAAAGCCGTCATTCTGCAGGATATCTGCGGTGTTCGTGGAGTGGCCCGCCTTGAGTTCGGGCCATTTCTGCTCCAGCTCATCGTGGCAGCAGTGAACTTTGCCATCCTCCTGCACCATCTTCTCCAGGATGAACAGCACGTCATCCGTGACGATGCGTTCCGCGAACTCGGCCCGGTCGATCTCGCCCAGGGCGCGGAAGACTTTTGCGCAATGCAGGATGCCGAATCCGCCGTCGTGCAAGAGCTCCAGGAACTTGCCGGTGTCGCCGCTGTAGAGCTTGAGCCACTGCGGCCAGGTTTCATCGGCGAAGGGGTCGTAGGTAGAAGGGATCAGGGCCTTCATCCCCACGAAGTGCCCTCCGAAGAGCCGGTCATGGTTGAAGCCCGCGTGGGCGACCTGGAAGCTGGCGAGAGCGTGGGCCCGGCTCTCATCCGGCCGGCGCACATACACTTCCGCAGCGCCGACTCGCCCGCCGCAGAGGGACTTGCCCTCTCGCACGAGATCAGCGATCACGAGCCAGGCTCCAGGATCCAGGGGAAGCTCATCGCTGCTGAGTTCGGCCGGAAGAACACGGGTCGCACCGGAGGGCACGGGCCCGGCCAGCGGAACGGCGAGGTCCACTTTCTTGCCCGAGAATAACTCCCGGAATTGCACCTCGAACCGGTCCCTCTGCGGGTCGAGAGACAGGCCCCTGCCGGCGGAGACCCGCAAGTTCAGGTATAGGTGGAACCGACCGGCGGTCGCGAGTGGGAAGTAGATCGCCCCGGTGGGCTCAATCTGCAGCGCCACCGTAGCCTCGCCATCCGCAGGCGCGATCTGGGGCATGCGGAACATGGCCATATCGGGATCGGGCTTCGGGGACGCGGGACCGCGTGCAGCCACGATCTTCGGGCGAATGCGGGGCGAGTAGCCCTGTTCCGGGAGCGCGTCGGGTGGGACGAAGCCGCTCCGCGCCGGAACGAAAGCGATCACGTCAACGTAAGGCGAGTCATTGCCCGCGCGTGACAGAACAAGGGCATGATCCTTGCCCTGCGCAACAGTCAGCACGGTGGGTTGGCCGTCCCGGGCAGTCTGGCGCCAGTAGAAGGCGCCGTCGTCGCCTGGGTCGGGGCACACGCCTGCCGGAGCAGGACCCGGCTCGCCTTCACCGAAGGGGCCGAAGGCGACAGCTACGGAGCGGTTGTTGTCCCCGGCTCGGGTGCGAAGCCAGAGGTGGTAGTCCCCGGGAGGCAGCGTGCCGTCACCGATATGGTAGGCGATGACACCGGGCTCCGGGACCTCATTCAGCGTGGCGCAGCGTCCACGGCTGGTGCCTTCCCAGACCCCGCGGCCATACCTGCCCGAATTTCCGGGCGCCCAGCCGGGAACGGCCCCGCCCAGGTAGTCCTCGCCCTCAAGGTAGAAAGCATCCTGCGCACACGCCATCGAAACTGCCAGGAGAATGCCCATCAAAGCCAGCGGGTTCATGATCCACCTCGCCATTCGCTGTGATCCGGCTACTTGCCCATCGCCCTCAGGGCTTCAAGCGACCGCTTGCAGACATCGAAGCCTAGACCGTCCGGGCCGCCTTCCTCCACCACGTACCACTCCACCGGCTGGGTGGTCTCGCAGAGCTCAAAGATAGTCGGCCAGTCCGCCTGGCCTTCCCCGATGACGCCGCCCGGGCCTGCGCCGTAGTCCTTCAGATGCACCGACCGCGCCCGTCCGGGGAACTTGCGCAGCGTCCCGATTGGGTCGCCCCCGCCATTTGCGCAGTTGCCGATGTCCATCTGCATGATGACTTCCGGGGCGGTGTTGCTGAAGAGAATGTCCCAGGCGATCTCATCATCCACGATCTCGAAGTCGAAGCCGTGGGCGTGGTAGCCGCTATACATGCCCAGGGGGGCCAGCTTCTCGGCGGCATCATTGAGGATGCCTGCAAGCTCCATGATCGTCTCGCGCGAGGACATGCGGGGCTTGTCAGCGGCCACAATCAGGAACTTGTTACCCAACACCTGGTTCATCTCGATGGTGCGCTGCAGGTTATCTCCCAGCAGCGCAGCGGTGGCCAGATGGAATCCGCAGCAGGCCAGCCCGCTGTCGTCGTACATTTTGCGCATTGCCTCGGGGCTGTGGCCCATCCACTCGAGAACGGAGCCGTCGTACCCCCACGGCTCCGCGCCGACGTAGCCAATCTCGGCCACGGACTTCAGCGTCGCCGCGAGATCCTTCTGCACCTCGCCACGGACCGAGTACAACTGCAAAGCCACCGGTATCTTGCTCATATCGTCTCCTGTGCTCGAGGAATTGGTTGACGCGCGAATATCGTCACACGTCTTGCCCGGTGTTTTCCCTGCCCGGCTGTTCGGGACCTGCCCAGCGCGTGAGGGTGCGCTCGCGAGCGCCAGAACCGGTGGGACGACACGCGGCGGTGAGGAACACATCTGCGTTGAAGACACAACAGGCGCCGCCGTGGAATTGAGGCCGTGCCTGACGGCGATGACGTGACGGTGGTGGCCATGAGACCGCGCTGACATCAGGCACGAGGCGCGATGTGCCGTGCCCTCCTACTCTACCGCCACCACCTGCAGGGCATCGAACCAAGCCTGTCCGGGGCTGAGCAGGCGCAGTGCCGGGCTCTTGCGCCCACCTGGATCGGCAATGAACTCCACAGAGTACTCTCGCCACCGGGTCGTCAGTTCGTGTTCCGCCTGCGCGCCCTGCACTGTATCCAGGGCGAGGCGGAACCGCTGCCCGTCTCGATCGCCGCGCGCCCAGACCGACAGGCGGTACTTCTGGTCCTTGGCCAGCGTCAGGGGGAAAGGCGCGACGCTGATCCCCCTGTCCTCGGCCGGAGTACACAACCGCAGCGATTGTCGCCCATGCACCGCCGTGCGCGGGTCCACAAACCACGAGGCGGCCGGATCGTTCGAGCTGATGTAGCTTCCATCGGGCGTGCCCACGTTGTGCGCTTCCTCGAAGCTGGGGTTGAGGATCAGGTTGCCCGGGTCCAGCGCCGCGAGATCCGCCGGCGGCGGGTCCACCTGGATCCGGTAGGCGCGGGTCCCGAAGCCGTCGATCATGTCATTCCACTTGCCGTCGCTGATCGGGACTCTCCGGTTCTCAAACAGCACTTCCGCTTCCCCGTCACCAACACCCTCCAGCGCCAGGTCAAGCACCAGCGGCTTGTTCTCCACATTCGCGCAGAGCAGCGTCACCGCGCCGCGTTCCCTGAACGCCGCCACGTGCACCTGGGGCGTCCCGCAGGTCACCTTCGGCGCTTCCTCGGGGGATGCCAGCGCCGGCACCAGCTGCGAGAGTTCCAGCATCAGGCGCCGGACTTCGCTCCACAGGTCGGGATTGTTGGGATTGCTCACAGGCGGCCGGCGAATGAAGGGCTGCACGCCCTTGCAGCCGTGAATCAGCGCGAGGTAGGTCATGACGCGCTCTTCCTGACGGGAGGGCTCACGCCTCCACCACTCCCCGCCGCCAAAGGCCTGGGGCACGATCCACAGGGGCAGCGCATCTTGGGTGTCGCTGCGGATCTGCCGGCAGAAGTCCACCACGTTCGTCACCGGCGCATGGGGGATCGGGTACGGGTCGGTCATGATGATGTCCATGCCCTTCACGTAGCGCGCCGCTGCCTGCGATTGGCAGAAAACCATGGTCACCGGATGGCACGGGTCGAGTTCCTTGATGCGCCGGTACGCCGCCTCGCATTCCTCCGGCGTGGCCCAGCCCAGTTCCGGTTCATCTGCCAGGTAGTAGGCCAGCAAGGCCGGATGGTCCTTGAAGGCCGCGATCTCCTCCTCGAGCCACTGCCACTTCTCATCATCCTGCGGCGCGCGCGATGCCCCGCGAATGTCAAGCTGCACCATTACCCCCACTTCAGCGCAGCGGTCCATCATTTGCCGCAGGTTGTCCCGTTCGTTGCGGCGCTCCGCGATGCCCCCGGGCAGGTAGGGCGCGACAGTGTTGAAGCCCAACGGGGCCTCATGACTTGCGACTGACGACGCGATACCGTAGTCGGTATAGCAGGACTGCGGGCAAAAAGGCAGCCCGCGCACGATCAGAGTGTGGGTCGCGTTGTCAATGATTACCGCATTGGGCTGCGGATCGGCGATGAGCATGTCGCAACTCGCCGACCCCAGTTTCTCATCGCCGCGCCACAGCACTGCCGTGATCGCATTGCGTCCCAGAGACAACGCATCAAGCGCCAAGGGGACGCTGGTGGGCCTTCCTGCGACAACCGGGGCTTCAGCGAGCGCACCTTCAGGCCCCCGGACCTCGATACGCAGGCCGTCGCCGGCTTCTTCAGCGACGCGCACCAGAATCGCGCCCTGCTCCCCGGTCAGATAGGGCAAGCGCCCAGGGGTAATCGTGAGCAATCTCGGCACCTCCACCGGCAGCGGTGGCGACACGTAGATAGCCTGCCCGGCCGCCACGAGTTCGAGGTGGCTCGCGTACCGACCTGGCCCCGGCAGCGCGACGGTCAGATTCGCTTTCACTGGACCGTCAGCAAGGCTGACCGCCTGTTCGTCAATGACCTCTGGCTGCACGCCGTCCAGGACCAGCCGCGCACTCAGAGTCTCAGGACCGCCCTCCAGACGCGCCAGTCTCATGCTGACCTTGAGCTTCTCGCCGATCGCCCGGTCGGGCGCATTCAGTTCGGAGATGCGCACCCCGCCCACATCCAGCGGCGACGGCTCGAAAGCGAACTCCGCTGACAGGGTTCGCTCCACCCCGCGCGGGAAGGCATCGTCACGTCCCAGCCACAGGCTCTGGCGGTGTGCGTAGTCGAAGAGCGTGAGCCCCTGTTCTGCGGCGATGGTCAGCTTTCCGAACAGATTCTCGAACTCCATCCGCGTCATCCCGCCAAAGGGGTTGCTGACGCCGCCGAAGGTCAGGGGAATCTGCCCCTCCGCATTGCCGCCCGGGCCACTTGCACGCCATTTCGCCCCCACAAACCAGCCGGTGGCGGGGCGGCAGATGCAGGTCTCGTAGTTCATCGCCTGGTCCCAGGCGTTCTGCGTGAAGGCATAGGCTATGGTAAAGCGGTCGCCTGGTCCGGCAGTCACCGTCTCGGTCCAGGCGATCTTCGGGTCGGTGCAGGTGATGGTCAGCACCCGCGTCTCTCCCCGGGTTTCGAGGGACGCGGACATGCGATCGGCACCCCAGGCCGACTGGCTCCACGCCCACCCGGGCGGGTAGGCGACCACGGGGCTGAGCGTGCCTTCAAGCATGCTCCTTCCGTCGCAGGTGACCACGAGACCTCGGTCCAGGCTCCAGCGCAGAGTCAGATGATCCAGGGGGATTTCCACAGGAGACGTGTCAGCCCAGGAAGGCAGGGCAGTGAGTGCGAGGAGGAAGAGAAGGCAGATTCTGCGCACCATGGCAGGCTCCCTTGCGAACACTGACAGGTTGGTGACACACCGGGACCATTTCGTCCCGCAGCGCCGCAACCCCTCCGCACAACCGCGTTCGGAGATAGAGGGTTCCTGGTCACCTGGCGCTTGCTTGACGGGCGACCTCTTCCGGACTCAGGGCGCGAGCGTACAGCATGAACTCCGCCACGCGTCCCGGGAGACATTCATTGCCGGCGTACAGCGGATTGCAGCCCACACCCACGGCGGCGCTCTGCGTGAAGGGACCGGTGGAGGCGCAGGCTGTGTTTCCGGCCAGTTGCCCGTCCAGATAGAGCATTAGGCTGCCCTCCTGTCTGACCGCGGCCACGTGATACCAGCGGCCCAACTCCACCGGGACACCCGCCATGGGCTGCGTCCAGATCCCCTCGATTCGCGCGACCACCTTGCCATCATCGATGGTGATCCGCAGCGGGTCATCTCCGCCTTGGCACCATCCGCTGACCACCTGGGCGATGCGGCCCTGGGGGTATTCCTCCAGGTAGAACCATGCGGAGGCGCTGTAGTCTCCAGTCGGCCAGTACGCAAAACCGTAGATGAGCTTGCTGTCTCGGCCATTGAGGCCGATCGCGCCGGCCGGGTCTCCATCGCGCTCGGCCGGGAGCAGTTTCTCGGCCCGGACGAGTTGACCGAACAGTGGCTCCGGAGCCCCAGTGAGCGGCGCAGCAACCACGGCTCCGTCTTCGCGAACCTTCAGTGGCACCGGAATCGGTATCCCCTGCGTGGGAGCTCCCGCCTCCACAGTCAGTGTCCGCCAGCCGCCTGAGTTCCTTCGCGAAACCCCGTCGCGTTCGCGGACCACCTGCCAGGCATACAGGCCCGGCTGCAGGTCCACCACCTGGTACGGCACGTCGGGGTGACTGGTGTGAACCACCGGACCGCCAGGTTCCCTACTGATGACGAGGGTCTGCCCCACGTCCACGGGCTGTGGCCGGGCAGGCGGTACCCAGGCAAAGAGCAGTTCGCCTGGCGCGAGTCGCGCACCGTCTGCGGGTTCGGTCAGATGGAATACGCCGGGCCCGGCACCAGTTGCCGGGAGCCAACTGCGGTAGGGATTGCCCGCGGCGCCGGCGCTTGCGAAATCGCACAGGACCACGCGCCTGTCAGGGGGGCCCACCTCCACCAGCAGCCACGGACGGGGGCGCCGATCGCCGATTGGCAGGTCGACGGGGTTCAGGGCCCGCATATCCAGAGCCGGCAGCTCGTGCTCGTCCAGCCGGTTGAAGCGCTGGTCCCAGGCAAGGAGCAGCGGCCCCCTGAAGATGCATGCCCGGCCGACACAGGCGCCCTCGCCTCCCTCGGCCCGCAGCGACATGTCGAAACTCAGCTCAATTCGGTCACCCCTGCGCCATTCGCGTCTCAGTGCGAGCCAGCTCCCGGGGTTCACCCCGGCCACAGGCTCGCCATTGAACCTCACGACACTAGACGCGGACCAGCCGGGGATGCGTAGCCGGAGGGAGAATTCTCGAGGTTCGTCGATGTCGATGGTCAGAGTGATTTCACCATCCAGCGGATATCGGGTCTCCTGCTGAATGGCAACAGGCGTTCCGTCCGCCAGACTGACATGCGCTACGCCCGGACCGTAGAAGCAGACGCGCAGCCCCTCTGTATCACGCAAGACGGCCCATTCGCTGAGCACCCCGAGGATCCGGGGCGCGTTCACCGAGCAGCAGTTGAGTTCCGGCGTACCGGGACGCGCCTGAAAGACGATGTCGTGGGCGCTGGCACGGCGGACGCCATCCATCGGCGTGTTGTACGTCCACCATCGCCCCGAGGGGTGCTGTGCGCCGATGCCGCCGTTGTACGTGGACCGCTCAAGCTCGTCAGCGGCAATCACATCGCCGGTGAGTTGCAGCATGTTCGCGCAGATGGCCATCCAGGCAACGGTGCAACAGGTCTCGATAGCCCCGGCGGCATAGGGGTCGCCGACGGCCTGCTCGCCAGTGGAGAATCCGCCGGTGTTGTGTACATCCAGCCGGCGTATGGAATGCCAGAGGTTAGTGAACGCGGTCTTGTAGCGTTCCTCACCGGTGACACGGTACAACTCCACCAGCCCCTGCAGATCGTGCAGGCTCTCCCAGCGGGGTTTCGGGGTGCGGAAGAACGGGATGCCTGCGAGGCCCTGGCGGAGGTAGTCGCCGGCCTGTTCCCAGTCCTTCTCCACCTCGCGCGCCATGCGCAGGTAGCGTTCTTCTCCGGTTACCCTGTACAGCCGCACCAGGCCGGTAAGTATCGCCATGTTCATCTCCGGGCTGCCGGCGTCGACGACCCGCTTGCCGGTGTCCAGGTAGGTCCCGCAGACGCAGTCGCCGATCCCCCGGGCAATTCGCAGGGCATCGACGTCCCCGGTGTCCTGGTGCCAGTCGAGGAGCGCTGTCAGAATGTGGTAATGCCCCCACAAGTCCCACTGACCCAGAAGGCGCTGCTCCTTCGGCCACGGACCGAGGTAACCGTCCTCCGCCTGGCATGCCCCGAGATCAGCGATCATCTGCCGAATGCTCTGATCCAGTTCGGCGCTTTCCACCATGCGACGCGCCTGGATGGCGGCGATGAGATGCTTGCCTGCGAACTCGCCCGACCACGGCAGCAGATCAGGCTCAGGCTTCCGGTCACGACGGCGCATCATCTCAATGATCCCTGGATTGGCCTCGGGCATCGGGAGCAGCCAATTGCGCAGGTTGGCGTCAACGCGCTCTCCCACCACCCCGGCGAAGTCACATCGCGCTCCGGGTGAGGGTTCGCAGGCCATCTCGCCCTGTGCGTTGAGTGAGGCCGCATAGAGGGCAAGAGCGAAGGGGGTGGTGATCAGCATCTTCAGTCACCTCATTGGAGACAGGGATGTCGGTATCACCTGAGCTCCGAATACAGCCCATTGATTACGCGCCGGCGCGACGGACACCTCCCTGCCGGCTCAGGTATTGGCCTTCTCAGGGGCCAGGCGCAGGTGCGGCAGGGGCCCAAGCGGAACCAGTCGCGACAGAGAAATCGACGAAGAGGAACACAGCAATGAGGGTTCTCGTAACCGGAGCAGCCGGCAGACTGGGGCGCAAGCTGGCGAAGGCGTTGGACGCTGAGCATGACCTGGTGCTGACTGACGTGGCACGGCTGGATGATGCGCGTTTTGTCCCACTGGATGTGACTGACCTTGTGGCGGCGCGCACTGCCGTTGCAGGCTGTGACGCTGTCGTCCACATGGCCATTCTCGACTGGCCACCCTGTAGCGCCCGAGAGGCTCTGCGATACGCCCCCGCGTCCATCCAGGTTCACGCCACCGGGACCTGCAACATGCTGCAAGCCGCACTCGAGGGAGACGTGAAGCGCTTCGTGCATATCAGCTCGGTGAGTGCACTGGACGGCCTGCCGGCCGACACCCACGCGGATTCCCAGACCCGGCACTACAGCAACTCCATCTACGGCCTGACCAAGGGGTTTGGCGAGGACATCTGCCGCATGTTCCACTGCAACTTCGGGCTGCCAATTGCGGTCCTGCGGCTGGGGACGATCTACCTGCCTGAGGGCGATGGGGCCTGGATCGGGAACGTGTTCATCCCGGATGTCACGAAGCAGAATCCCCTGGCGCCGGCGTCGTCGCGTGTGCATGCTGATGACGTGGTCCGCGCCATCGCGCTGGCCCTGCATGTTACCGATCCCGCGTACTCGCTTGTGCACATTGTGGGGGCGGATTCTGGAGGTCGCTGGGACTTGGCAGAAGCCAGACTGGACCTGGGCTGGGAGCCCCGATATGCCTTCGGCCCGGACGGCCTGCCGCGCGCACAACAGGGATGAATTGGCGCCACGTTTTCACCCTCGGGAGCATCAGCTGCCCGACCACACAGCCAGGCCGATCAGGCCGCAGGCGACCACCACAATCCCCGCGTCGACGCGCTTCCAAAGGAGCGCGCCCAGCGCCAGGACGGCCAGCAGCGCCTGGGGGAGAGTACCGCAACTGTTGCGCGCAATCGGGACGGCCGCCGCCACGATAAGCCCGACAACCCCGGGACGCACACCTTTGACAAACGCCATCACCCGCTTGTTTCCCTGCAACCGGGAAAGCCGGTTTGAGGCGAGCACGGTCATCACGAAGGAGGGCAGAAAAATGCAGATGGTCGCCAGTGCCGCGGCCACTACCCCCCCCACTTTGTAGCCCACGAAGCTTGCGGTCACCAGTACCGGGCCTGGGGTCATCTGGCCAAGAGCAACGGCATCCACGAACTCCTGCTGGGTGAGCCAATGGTACCTGTCCACCACGTCCGCTTGCATGAGCGGGATCATCACCAGCCCGCCGCCAAACACAAGGGCCCCCACGCGCAGGCAGACCAGGCAAAGCTGAAAGACCTCGTTCACGGCTGGTCCTCCTCATGTTTCGGCCGATAGATAACCAGCCCGGCGAGACCGGCCGCGAGGATGACGATCGCGGGGTTCGCACCGGCTACTGTGGAGACTCCCGCGGCCAGAGCAATCAACAGGCCTGCCCGGTCTGTGACGTTCTTTGCACCCATCCGCCACGCAGTTGCCAGAATTATGGCCAGCACGGCGGGCCCAACCCCCATGAAGAACCCGGCGACTTGGGGGATCCTGCCGTGGGCGAGGTACAACGGCGTCAGCACCAGCATCAGCACGAACGCGGGCAGGATCAGCGCCACGGTGCTCACGATTGCACCCGGCAGACCTCGCAGCCTGAGCCCGATGTGGGTTGCGCAGTCCACCGCCACCGGTCCAGGGAGCACCTGACCGATCGCGACGCCTTCTGCGAAGTCTTCCTCACTCACATCGTGGGACTTCTCCACCAACTGGTGCTGCATGAGCCCGACAAGAGCCATCGGTCCGCCAAATCCGGTGGCGCCGATGCGCAGGAACTTCGCGGCCAGAGTAGTCAATCTCACCCGATGAGACCTCCGCACGCCGGGCAGTCCACGCGGCGCGCAACGGGAATCCGGCACATCTCCACATCCCACACATCCACCTGAACCAGATCCTCTACCGTGTCGCAGTCGCAGCCCGCAAGTATCTTCAGTGCCGCCGCAACCTGCAGCGAGGCGATTATATTCACCACCGGCGCGATCACACCTGCCGTAGCGGCCGTCTCGCTGGAATCGCGGTCCGGCTCAGTGCAGTAAAGGCAGCACAGGCACGCGTCTCGCCCGGGGCGGATCACCTTGGTCAGCCCGTAGGAGCCGGACACAGCCCCGTAGATGAAGGGGATGTCGGCCTCGCAGGCTGCCCGGTTCAGGGCGAACTTGGCCGCGAAGTTGTCCACTCCGTCGATGATCAGATCCGTGCCAGCGGCCAGTTCGGCGACATTGTCCGAGTCGAGGCGCGCGACAATGGGCTCGATAGCCACCCGGGAGTTGCAGGCTCGGAGCTTCTCTGCAGCCGCATGGACCTTGGGTTGCCCCGCGGCGACATCGGTCTCGTCATAGAGCGACTGTCTCTGAAGGTTGGATAGTTCAACGGTGTCGTGATCGACCAGGCGCACAGACACCCCGGCGCGAACCAGCATGCCGGCCGCGTTGGTGCCAAGCGCGCCCACTCCGGCCACCAGTACAAGCTTGCCACACAGCCCTGCCTGCCCAGCCTCGCCTACCGGCCCGAACAGTATCTGCCGTTCATACCGTTCCATGCCCTGCATTAGCGCCATACGATCCTTCGCCTTTCTTGCCCCGCGAAGCCCATTTACGCCCCAGCGACCGGGGGCACTATTGACACCACGGCGCCGTCCCGCAGTGGCGTGGCAAGACCATCAAGATCGTGGATATCTCGTCCGTCCACGAAAACGCGGACGAAAGACTTCAGTTCACCGGCTTCGTCATACAGCGAGCCCTGCACACCCGGGAATGCGGCCACCAGCTCCATCAAGGCGTCGTTTACGCTGCCGGCGGCAGTCGTGAGGGTCTTCTGGTGGTTCGTGTGCCTGCGCAATGGAGTGGGCAGTTTGATGACTGCGGGCATGGGTGGACCTCCGCTTCAGCTTGCGTCGCCGCAGACGGGGCAGTCCCGGCGGCGGTGGATGGAGTAGACGTCGAAACTCATATCCTCCCCGTCGTACACGAGGAGCCTTCCGGTGAGTGGCTCGCCGTACCCGGTGAGAACCTTCACGGCCTCCAGCGCCGTCAGTGCTCCGAGGCTTCCCGACAGGGCTCCCAGCACACCAAAGCCCATGGGGTCCCACCAGTCCGGAACTTCCGGCACGAGGCACTCCAGGCAGGGCGTGTCGGGCGGCACGATGGCGGTGATCTGCGCTTCCATGCCGTTCATGCCGCTGTCGATCATAGGCTTGCCTTGTCGCCAGCATTCTCGGTTGAGGATCAGGCGTTCGGTGAAATCCGGCGACGTGTCGCAGACGATGTCCACCTGGGACACCCAATCTGCGGCGTTCTCCTCGCTTGCGTTGGCAGCATACGCCACGACTTCAAGGTCCGGGTTGAAGCGCAGCAGCGTCTCCTGAGCCTGGGGGGCCCTCGGTTTGCCAATGCCGTCGCCTCGCATGAGAATCTGGCGGTTCAGATTCGATGGCGTCAGGTCTCCTGCGTGGGCGATGACGAGCTTCCCGATGCCCGCCGCCGCAAGCCAGATCGCAGTCGGGCCACCCAAACCGCCCAGGCGTGTCACCAGAGCCGACGAGTTGCGAAGCTTCGCCTGGGCCTCCACCCCAAACCCTGGAATCTGAATCTGCCGCTTGTACTTCTCCAACTCGAACTCGGTCAGTTCGAACAAAACGATACACTCCCGTCTTCAGCAGCGGTTCGGGCGCTAATCCGGTGCGTGCGAGGGCCTGCTCAAGAGCCCCCACTGAGCCGCACCGAAGGCGAACACGGAGAACACCAGCATGATCAACGCAAGACCCACCGCGGTGTCTACGTCGGACTGCATCAGGCTGAAGATCGCCAGCGGGGCGGTCTGTGTGCGCCCCGGGAAGCTTCCGGCGAACAGCACCGTCGCGCCGAACTCGCCCATCGCCCGGGCCCAGCAGGTGAGAATGCCGGCAAGGATGCCGCTTCTCGCAAGTGGCAGGGTCACCAGCCGGTAGGTCGCCAGGCGACTGTAGCCGAGGGTCCACGCGGCTTCCTCAAGGGAGCGTGGGACCTGCTCGATGGCGGCCTTCGCGATGCGCACCAGAAAGGGCGAAGACACCACGAATTGGGCGATCACGACAGCGGGGAAGGTGAATGAGAGCGGATGCCCGGCGTCAGCCAGGAAATGCCCCAGTATCCCGCGCCGACCCCAGACGAGTATCAGCGCGACACCCATCACGAGCGGCGGCAAGGCGATGGGCAACTCGATCAGCGAGTTCATCAATCGCTTGCCCCGGAAATGAACGCGCGCCAGGCAGAGGGCCGTAGGCAGCCCGAGCAGGATCGCAAAGCCGGTGGACAACACGCTGGCCTGCAAGGTCAGGGCCAACGTTCGCCGGAATTCTTCGATTGCCTCGGGACTAAGGAGGCGCTGCAGCGGGGCGTAGAAGAACAGGCCGGCAAGGGGGCCGACCGCGAGAACCACATACAGCGTCGCGATGCCAACAAGCAGGACCCCGGCCAGGCCTCGATCCAGATGCACGGTGTGTTCGGCAAAGGTAGATATCAGCGTCCGTCTGGCCGGAGACGAGGACAGCTCAAGCTGCTCTGCCCCGCTCTCCCAGTCTCGTTCCGCGCTTCCGATGAGGGCATCCTCCATGCTCTACTGCGGCTCCTGTCGGTGTACCGTATAGCCGTGCTCCTTGAAACTGCTCTGCGCTTCCTCTGCAGTCAGGAACTCAATGAAGGCCTTCGCAGCTTCCGGCTGCTTCGACCATTTGATCACAGCGGCGGGGATGTTCCGGGGCCGGGCGATTCCGGCCGGCAGGGCTACACCCTCCACCTTCTCGGGGTACTGGCGGGGCCAGGCGTCCCACCCGATCACCGCGTCTGCCTCGCCGAGCAGGAGCGTATTCAACACGTCTTCGCAATTGCCGGCGTAGGA
Source organism: Armatimonadota bacterium (assembly GCA_013314775.1). NCBI lineage: Bacteria > Bacillati > Armatimonadota > Armatimonadota bacterium. The sequence goes on from JABUFB010000011.1 coordinate 50,364, forward strand.
CACGATGCGCGGCTCGACCTTGTCCCAGAGCCCCTCTGCCTGGAGCATCTGCTGTGCGATGTCGCCGAGGCACACCGCCTTGATGTCCCCGATGACTACTCGCAGGCCATCCCGCGCGAGGTCTTCCAGTCCCTGGATGTCCTTCGGATTCCCCTTCGCCACGCAGATCGTGGGCACGAGATCAACCAGTGGCGTGCGGGTATCCTTCAGCACTGCGCCCTTCGCTTCGGCTTTGTCCATAAAGTCATCCGAGCCCGGGATGTATACGTCTCCGTACTGCTCCTGCGTGAACTGGGTCAGCACAGCACCGGACCCGCCGAAAGTGATGTCGACCTTGACGCCAGAACGCGCCTCGTAGACGCTGGCGAGTTGCTCCAGCGCGGGCTTCGAAGCGGCACCAGCGAAAACCGTGATTGCGTCGGCCGGGCGCTGCATATCTGCGGGGTCGGCGTGCTCAGGCGCGGCTGCAATCACCCGCTCTGCACTCTCCCGGGGAGCCTGACAACCACCGAGCACCGCAATGCCCAGTAGTGAGATTGCTGTGACGACAAGGGCGAGTCGGGCGCGTACCAATGGGGTCCTCCGATCGACACGATCGCGCGCTGTTTGCCCGGTCTGCTGTTGCCGGCTGCCGCGCGGCCTTGCACAGAGAAGTGCGAGCCCTGTCCGCGGCTGCAACAGGTACCGATCCGAAGCGTCCGCGGCGAACCCTGGTCTAATTCCTACTGTAATAATAGGGATTAGCAACGTGCAATGAGGGAAGGAAACAGGAAGAATAGCGCAAGATCACCGTCCGCCCCGGCCGTCCGAACAGACCTGTGCAGTCATAACTGCGCAACCCTGGGCGTCTGCGCATTTCCTACCGCCCGCGCGCGATGGCAAGAAGCAAATCGCCTGCAGACAAGAATGACTTCGGCCAGTGCAAACGTCTTTCGCGCATGCCCGACTGTGCGCTATTATTCCACTGGCGCATATCATGAGGATCCGTACTCGCATCGGCGCTGTACTCAAGTCCTCGTGCCCAAGAGGTCGGATCCCGTCGCAGTCTGGGGGACGCATGCCATGAAAGCTTCTGGCGGATGGGTACTCTTAGCCTCAGCTCTTCTCCTGTCCCAGGTTCAGGCGCAGATCGTTGACGACTTCTCCCAGGGGGGGTGGCGGCTGTTTGAGTCCACCCCGGGGACCATCAAAGCGGAGGCGGGAAGCCTGTATCTGCAGGATGCCGACGGGGAGCCGGCGTGGGTCACTGCAAGCAAGGTGTTCACTGTCGACGTCGACAAGACGCCGTTTTTCGTGGTCGAGGTCGCATCCATCTCGGATGGCGGAACGGTCAAGTTGATCCGGCGCGATCCCTATGACAAGCGGGTCTCGGTTGAGATGGACAGGCCCGGGCTGTATGCGGTGGACATGCGCAGCCAGTATGGGTGGACAGGATCAATTGACATCGAGACATGCCTCTATGCCAATGGTGACGGAGAGAACATTACCTACAGGTACGTAAAGTTCGCAGAGAAGCTGACTGAGGCCGAGCAGGCGCTCATCAAAGAGCGGGAAGCCGGCCCGAACGTCAGGCTTGAGGTGCCCCCGTTCGCCGTGGTACCGCTTTTCAATGCCTGTTCCGTGTACTTCACCAGTCCCAGGCTGGATTCGCTGCAGATGCGGTTCCGCGAGAAGGGCGGCCAATGGCAGCCGGCATTTCCCCCCGCCTACTTTCAAGAAGACGGCATGTACCGTGGCAGTATCGTCAATCTGGCGGAGAACACCACGTACGAACTGGAGCTTTCCGACGGCGAGGGGAACATCCTGGCCAACACCAACTTCACCACGTGGAGTTCCGATGTGCCCATCGCGAAAACGGTGGTGCTGGACGAGGCCAGCTTCGACGGGCACCTGGTGATCACCGACGCGGGATCGCGCGACGGCTGGATCCGGTACACAGCGCGTGAGGGCTTTGTGTTGCGCAATGACCGGCAGGGCCCGCTCATTGAACTCAGGAGAGCAAAGCATGTCATTCTGGACGGCCTGACGTTGCGCGGGGGACTGAAGGAGGCCATCGCCATCGACAAATGCGAGCACGTCCGCATCGCCAACTGCGACATCGCGGGCTGGGGCAGGATCGGTACGCAGCGGTTCGACCTGGACGGCAAGTTCTACACGCAAGCCGGCGAGGCGATCAACTGGGACAGCGCTATCCTCGTCCGCAAGAGCCTCGGCACGGTGGTGGAGCGCTGCTACATCCACGACCCGGTGAACACCGCCAACCCCTGGTACTGCTCGCATCCCGCAGGCCCGCAGGCAGTGGGCATCGACAAGCCTCAGTCTACGGTCATTCGCTATAACGACTTCATCGGCAGCGACCTGCACCGGTGGAACGACGCGATCGAGGGCGCTGGCAATTTCGACCTGAATGGCGGCTTCAACCGGGACGCCGACATCTACGGGAACTTCATGTGCTTCGCTAATGACGACGCCCTCGAGATAGACGGGGGGCAGACCAACGTCCGGGTCTTCCGCAACAGGTTCGAAGGTTGCCTGTGCGGCGTCAGCATCCAGGGGTGCATGTCCAGCCCGTCATACGTATTCCAGAACCTGCTGGTGAACATGGGCGACGAGCGCGGGGTGGGCGGACAGACGATTAAGACCTCCTCTTATGCAAACGGCCCCAGCGCTGTCTCCTTCATCTTCAACAATACGTGCTATGGCGATTCCGGAGACCTCAACCTGCCGGGCAACTTGCGCATTGTCGCGAAGAACAACATTTTCGCCGGAAGGTCTGCCGTGACCGGCCGCAAGCGTTCGCCACAGTCGGAGATCGACTACAACCTGCTGTCCACCGAAGAGGATGTGCGCGACCCCAACAGCATCCACGGCGAACCCGGCTTCACGGACGCCGAAGCGGGCTTGTACGAGCCGACAGGCACATCGAAGGCCGTGGGCAGCGGCACGGAAATACCCAACTTTGCGCCCTCGGCAGACGGCAAAGTGGACATGGGTGCCATTGCTGCCGGTTCCGGCGCGACGCTACCCGAGCGCCCGATCCCTGTGCGGCTGGACCGATACCACCTCCGCTTCTCACCGGATGAAGTACGGGCGGGTAGCACGAAGACCATTGTGACCACGGTGGAAGACCGAGACTTCTCCAGCCCCTTCCGCATCGCCAAGAACGATGCATTCGACTGGTTCGCCGTGACACCGGAGAAAGGCGTCCTGCAGTCCGGGCAGACGGTGCAGCTCTCCGTAACCCTCATCCCGGACAGGATGCAAGCGCGGAAGGTGTACCGGGGAGCTTTCCTCATCAGGCTCCCCAACGGCTTCTCCCGCCCGGTCACGGTGTACGCGAAGACCGACTTTGTGCCTCCTGTCAAGCCGGACAGCAAAGGTGGGGTGCATTCCGCGAGAGTAGGTGGGTTTTGGGGCGGATATGGCAGGAGCCGTCCTCTTGGAGCGAGAATGGAGTTGCGCTCACAAACACCAGTCTCACGGGAGGACGGCCCACATGTCTATTAGCCAGCAGAGCCGCGCAGACCTTCAGTCGCGTATCAGAGAATGGGTGGACCAGCAGGCGTCCGCGGGGGACGTGACGGAGTTGGAGGAGTTCGCTTTGGAAGTCAGCCAGTGTGTGGGGCAGGCGGTGGTGGAGCATGGTCTGAGCCGTGTGGACCCGACAATGGGCTATCGCAAGAGCAGCATTCCATGCGACTGTGGTCGCAAGGCGCGGTTCGTCAATTACCGCGAGCGGACGCTTGGGACGATCTATGGGCCGGTTGTCGTGAAGCGGGCTTACTACCACTGTAAGCACTGCCGAAGGGGTCATGTGCCGTGGGACCGTGATCAGGGGATTAGCACGTTGATGTGGAGCCCGATGGCGAAGTGTCTTGTGGCAGAGACGATTGGTCGGCTGACGTATGGCGAAGGGGTATCGTTGCTGAAGCGGCTGCTTGGCTTCTGCATCGAAGAGAGCGGTTCGGAGCGGGTGATGGATGAAGTGGGCGGGCGTCTGCGCGGGGAGGATGCGGAGTTGATGCAAAGCTACGATGTGGAGCAGATCTCGCCGCTGGTGCAAGACGCCCCACAGCGGCTGTACGTGAGCATGGACGGCGCCAGCGCGCACATTGACGGGGCGTTCCATGAGGTCAAAACGGGGGTGGTGTATGAAGGCCTTACGGGCACGGACGGGATCGATAAGGCGCGCAATATGCGCTACGTGGCGGCCCAGGAGCCTGCGGAGAAATTCGGCCATCGGCTGTACGTGGCGGCGGCCCAGTCGGGGGTCGCCCAGGCTTCGACAGTGGTGGTGATCGGCGACGGGGCGGAGTGGATCTGGAACCTGTCGGCGCACCACTATCCGGGGGCGATTGAGATCGTGGACTATTGGCACGCGTGCGAGCACATCCACGCGCTGGCGAAAGACTACTATGGTGAGGGGGATCTGAATGGCAAACGGTGGGCCAATGACCATTGCCGGTGGCTCAAACAGCGCGGTCCGGGGACTTTGCTGCGGGCTTTGAAACGGATGCAACCGAAGACCGATGCCCAGCGCGAGGCAGTCGCCCGCGAGACACGATACTTCACGAACAACCACCAGCGCATGCAGTACGCCCGTTACCGGGCGGCGGGGTTGATGATTGGCAGCGGGCCGGTGGAGGCGGGCTGTAAGACGGTAGTGGGCGCACGTCTGAAGCGCAGCGGAATGCGCTGGTCGGGCCGAGGTGCCGACGCGGTGCTGGCGGTGCGCTGTGCCCTGCTAAGCGGAGAGCAAAATCGAGTCCTTCGTGTGGCCAAAGCAGCATGAAACGTGAATCTACCTACAAAACTGAGTCGCACCCCGCGATCAGTCGCGACGCGCGGGCATCAGTCTATGCTCCACAGAGACGGGTCCTCCAACTGCGCCATGGTCAGCAGCTTCACGTGGCCGTCAGCAAAGCAGACCTGGCACTTCCCGTGGTGGTACATGCACTCATCTATCAGGGGGTGAGCGGCAGCTCCGAGTGCGGGGATGTTCAAGCGCTCGCCTTCCTCGTTCGGCACCTGTCCGTCCAGAAGCATGAGAGTGCGGGACGGGTCCATGCAGGCATCAAGGGCCCCCGGGGTCACGAAGGTCATCTCGCTGTTCACGCGGTAGGTGGGCAGGTACGGCGGCGCATCGGGACAGTACAGCACCCTCTCGTTGCGCAGGTAGGGGTACACCAGGTCCCACCAGACGATATCCAGTTGCCCCTGCCACTCCGTGGAAAAGCGCCCGCCGGGCATCTTGGTGGTCGCCGGGGGCAGCATGCCGTCCCAGTCGTCCGCGTACATGAACAGCGAGACGCCCACCTGGCGGATGTTCGAGGCGCAGGTCGCCTGCCGGGCCTTGGCGCGCGCGGCGCTGAACACAGGAAACAACAGCGCGGCCAGCACACTGATGATGGCGATGACCACCAGCAACTCGATCAGCATGAAAGCCGCGCGTCCGCGCAGGCGCCTGCTAGAGGCCGCGGAGCACGCCGTTCGTCGACGGTACATTGACGACCACCGCCAGACTCGGCACCGGGACCCATGCAGCTTCGGTCCGGCGCCATCCCGAGTTGTGCCAGCCCGTGACCTTGATCTCAGGCGCGCGCCCCCAGTCGGGTTCGAACGAGAGTGGGCGCTTTCCGGATTCCTCGCGCACCTTCGCCACGACCATAGCCGCGACCTCATCCGGGAGTTCACGGAACGCTATCTCGGCCACGAAGCCCCGACTGCGCAGTATGGCCCATTGTTGGGCGCAGAACAGCGGAACGACAGCGTTCCTGAACCCCAACCTGAGTTCCTCGCCCGAGAGACCGGACAGCTCCGGTCTCGCGTCTATGAGCCGCATCGCTGCGTCGAGGCGTCGATACGAGCCGAGAGTAAGTCGCAGGAAGACTCCGGCATAGTCGCCGGTCGCGCCCAATGCCCCTGCGAACGCCCCGAGGAACCGCCGGTTGTCAGGGGCGGACAGATACCCCGCAACCCGCCATGGCGCCAGCTCAGGGTGGGGAAAGACCACCGATCCGGCCAGCGCGCCGGCTTCTCGCGCACCAGCCAAGGCCTGGGACACATCAACTGGCGTGGCGAAACGCATGGGCTTCCCTACGTCGCCTGCCGCCTGTTCGGGCATCGGTTCGGGCGCCGGTTCCCCGCGCTCCTGGGCCGGAAGCATGGCAGGCCAGCAGACGATGGTGGACTCCACTACGCCCCAGTCATAGCCGAAGGCATCGTGCAGTCTGTCAAGGACAGTCCATACCGGCTCCGCGTTAGCCGTCAAACGGGCTTCGCGTAGTTCCGCGCCGGGGGCGACGCTCAACATCCAGTCGCGCTCCGCGCTTTCTGCGATCCGCGCGACGATGTCAACGACAGTGCCTGTGGCGTCGATCGACACCTCTGCATCGAGAAGTGCGCGCGCGGGAACGACGTCCGGCGGCCAGAGCAACGCGTGAACGGGAAAACCGTTTGGTGGGAGAACATCGGCAGACTGGCACCATGCGCCGGAGTCTGCCATACATGCCACTAGCGCCGCTGTTACCGCAAACCGCAGCATGTGTGCGCCCATGGCGGCGTGTCACCTCCTGCATTGGCTCCGGGTGGGGACGATCTAGGGCCCGTCCCCGCCCCTGAATAGGTCCAATAGCCGCTCCGGCGTTCCGGCGAGAGCCTGTTACCCGCCACCCATCATTCCCTGAACGGTTATGTCCGCCTGCGCCCCCTGGCCAGCGGTCACAGTGACATTCGTCTCACCGCCCATCATGGCATCAGTCTTGGCGACGTACCCACCGGGCCAGACCATGCGGATCTGGTACGTCCCTCCGTTGTCGGTGTCGGCCGCGTACCCGGTGGGCTGTCCGTACTGGTAGAGTTCGACGTGTGCGGAGATCCCTTCGCCGCCGGGCCCCTTCACGGTGCCGTACACCCAGCCGCGGCAGGGCGTGACTTCCACTGGCTTCGAATAGGGGCCCACCTCGTCATCGTTGCGGCTCCCCTCGTCGGCGGGCATGTGCATCCCCTGATCGTCGAACCACCAGCGATCCACGGCCTGGAAAGCTACGGACTCCACCCAAGGGAAGGCGCACCCGACGAACTGGTATGTGTAGGTGCCCGTGACACCGTCTGTGCCGATCAGGTACACACTCCAGCCCCAGCCTCCCTGGCAACTCTCGATCAGGGGTTTGCCGTCCGCACTCACCCACCAACTGGGGTCAATGAAGACCCCGTGCCCCGTCGGCTCCCCTTCTTCCATGATGTCCGCGCTGTCCTTGTCAGTCGACGTGACCAGGTAGTTGAGAGTCTGTCCCCCCGCAATGGTCACGTATCCGCCGACAGTGGCCGCCAATGGGTTCGGACTGGGCCACCACTTCATGTAGGTCTCCGCATACGCCATACTCGCAACCAACAGCACAACCAGAACTCCTACGCTGACTCGGTACATTCCTCTCACCTCTCGCGCCGTGTATGTGGTCAGCAGGTACGACTGTCAGGCGGTGGCTGTGAGGAGGTCGTCCGGCAGGGGGTGCGCGGGGGGGGGGGGGCGACTCGCACCGGCAGGAATCCGTGCCGGGTGCGCTCTTCCGGGCGGGTGTGAACCTGGATCCTGGACCTGAGGGTAATCACTGCGCTTCCCCTCCCCGACCCATTCTCGACGTTGCGAGACGGACCACTTGTGTCAATTATACGAATGGGAGGGGCAAAGTCAAGGCCGTTGTGCGGCCGACCGGTCGGGCCACATGCAAAGCGGCCGTCCCGATGTCTCAGGACGGCCGCTCGTGTTCGCTTCGGTCTGTTGCCGGGCTCTAGCCCAGGTTGTACCACGCCGACAGGCCCGGGTAGATGGCCACGGAACCAAGCTGCTCCTCGATGCGGAGAAGCTCGTTGTACTTGGCGACCCGGTCCATGCGCGACGGCGCGCCGGTCTTGATCTGCCCGGCGTTGGTCCCCACCACGATGTGTGAGATGGTGGTGTCGTCGGTCTCGCCGCTGCGGTGGGATACCACGGCGGTCATCTGCGCGCGCTTGGCCATCTCGATGGCATCCAGCGTCTCGGTGAGCGAGCCGATCTGGTTGACCTTGATCAGGATCGAGTTGATGGCCTTTTCGTCGATGGCGCGCTTCAGGTACTTGGTGTTGGTGACGGTGAGGTCGTCGCCGACGATCTGCACGCGGTCGCCGATGGCGGCGCGCAGCTTCGGCCAGCTCTCCCAGTCATTCTCATCCAGGCCGTCTTCGATGGAAATGATCGGATAGTTGTCCACAAGAGCCGAATAGTAACCGATCATCTCGTCGGAGGTGAGTTCGCGGCCCTCGCCGGACAGCACGTAGCGGCCCTTGGAGGAGTCATAGAACGAACTGGCGGCGGGGTCCAGGGCGATGCGGATCTGGTCGCCGGCGGAATACCCGGCCTTCTCGATGGCCTCCATGATCGCCTTCAGGGCGTCCTCGTTGGACTCGAGGTTCGGCGCGAAGCCACCCTCATCGCCCACGCCGGAAGCCAGCCCGCGCTCCTTGAGAACCTTGGCCAGGGCATGGAACACTTCGGCGCCCCAACGCAGGCACTCGGCGAAGCAGCAGGCGCCTACGGGCATGATCATGAACTCTTGCAGGTCCACGTTGTTCGCGGCATGCTGCCCACCATTGAGAATGTTCATCATCGGCACGGGCAAGGTCTTGGCGTTGACGCCACCGATGTACTGGTACACCGGCAGGTCGAAGGCGTCCGCAGCGGCCTTGGCGACGGCCATGGAGACGCCCAGGATCGCGTTGGCGCCGAGATTGGACTTGTTCTCGGTGCCGTCCATCTCGATCATCATCTTGTCGATAGCGACCTGGTCGGTGGCGTCCCAGCCCACGAGTTCAGGCGCGATCTTCTCATTGACATTGGCCACGGCCTTGAGGCGGCCCTTGCCCAGGTAGCGGCTCTTGTCGCCGTCCACCAGTTCCAGCGCCTCGCGCTCGCCGGTGGATGCGCCAGACGGAACCGCTGCGCGTCCCCGTGCGCCACCCGACAGTTCGACATCCACTTCTACGGTGGGATTGCCGCGCGAGTCCATGATCTCGCGGGCGCGAATGCTCTCGATATACGTCATGCTCTCCACCCTCTTCCGGAAGATTCGGAAAAAGGGGCACGGCGGTAGGGACCTCCGTGCCCCCGCGTGACCGGCTGTTACTCGCCGACTGCGCCCTTGTGGCCGCTGGACTTGATCGCAGCCTGAGCCGCGGCAAGCCGAGCGATGGGCACGCGCAGAGGCGAGCAAGAGACATAGTCCAGGCCGACGCTGTGGCAGAACTCCACGGAATGCGGGTCTCCGCCGTGCTCTCCGCAGATTCCGAGCTCCAATTTGGGGTTGGCAGCGCGGCCTTCCTTGCAGGCCATCTCAACGAGCCTGCCAACGCCTTGGACATCCAGGGTCTCGAAGGGGCTGACCTGGAAGATGCGCTTCGCAACGTAGTCGCCGAAGAACTTGCCCTCCACGTCGTCCCGGCTGAACCCGAATGTGGTCTGGGTCAGGTCGTTGGTGCCGAAGCTGAAGAACTGCGCGATGCCGGCGAGCTTGTCGGCGATGAGACACGCGCGCGGAAGCTCAATCATGGTCCCGATCATGTACTCAACTTCGACGCCCTTCTTCGCCATGACTTCCTGCGCCACACGGTTGGTGTATTCGAAGCAGATCTCCAGCTCGCCCTGCAGGCTGACCAGCGGGATCATGACCTCGGGAATCGGGTTGAAGCCCTTCTTCTTCAGCTCGCAAGCGGCCTCGAAGATGGCCCGGACCTGCATCTCGTAGATCTCGGGGAAGGTGACGCCCAGACGGCAGCCGCGGTGACCGAGCATCGGGTTGGACTCGTGCAGGGCCTCGGTCAACTCCACGATCTCCTTGGGCTTGCGGCCCGTGGCGGCGGCAACTTCGGCGACTGCCTCCTTCTCGCGGGGCAGGAACTCATGCAGCGGCGGGTCGAGAAGGCGGATGATGACGGGCTTGCCGTCCATAGCCTTCAAGATTCCCTTGAAGTCCTTGCGCTGGTGCGGAAGGAGTTCCTTGTTTGCGATTTCCCGGCGTTCCTCAGCGCTGCCGGAAAGGATCATCTTGCGGAAGCTGAGGATACGCTTCTCATCGAAGAACATGTGCTCGGTGCGGGTAAGGCCGATGCCCTGCGCACCCAGGGCGATTGCAAGCTCGCTGTCCTCGGGCGTGTCCGCGTTGGTCCGGACGCCGAGGGTCTTGTACTTGTCGGCCCACTCCATCAGGCGCGCGAAGTAGACGAACAGCGGGTCCTTCTGGGCGGCCTTGTTGCCGCGAAGGCCGCGGATGACCACGGACTCCTGGGGCTCGACGTCGCCCAGCATGACCTCACCCGTGCCACCATCGATGGAGATGAAGTCGCCTTCTTTGACGACGACGTCGCCGGCGCTGAACTGCGCCTTGGAGTAGCTGATTTCGATGCCGCTGCAGCCGACAACACAGGGCTTGCCCATCTGGCGACCCACAACGGCGGCGTGGGAGGTCTTCCCGCCGAAGGAGGTCAGAATGCCCTGGGCGGCGGCCATGCCGCGAATGTCCTCGGGGGATGTCTCGTGGCGGACGAGGATCACTCGCTCGCCCTTTGCTGCCCACTCCTCCGCATGGGCAGCGGAGAAGACGACTTTCCCGGCAGCGGCGCCCGGAGAAGCGTCAACGCCCTTGACGATTGGCGCCGGCTTCTTCTTCGGGTCAAACTGCGGGTGAAGGAGCTGGTCGAGCTGGGACGGCGGAACGAGCATCAGAGCCTGGGCTTCGTCAATGAGCCCCTCGTCGTGCAGGTCGCAGGCGATCTTCACGGCCGCCTGCGCGGTCCGCTTGCCATTGCGGGTCTGCAGCATGTACAGCTTGCCCTTCTCGATGGTGAACTCCATGTCCTGGACGTCCTTGTAGAAGGTCTCCAGGCGCTTGCAGATCTCCACGAACTCATCGTAGCAGGCCTTGTCGATGCGCTCGAGCTCGGCGATCGGCACGGGGGTGCGGATGCCGGCGACAACGTCCTCGCCTTGGGCATTCTGCAGGTATTCGCCGTACAGGACCTTCTCGCCGGTCGCAGGATCGCGGGTGAATGCGACGCCGGTGCCTGAGTCGTCGCCCATATTCCCGAAGACCATCATCTGGACGTTGACCGCAGTGCCCCAGTCGTGGGGGATCTTGTTCATGTTGCGGTAGGCGATTGCGCGATCATTGTCCCAGGACTCGAAGACGGCGCGAACCCCCTCAATGAGCTGGTCCTCGGCGTTGGTCGGGAAGTCCTTGCCCACAACCTTCTTGTAGACGGCCTTCTCCGCCTCAACAACCTTCTTCAGACCAGCAGCAGAGACTTCGGTGTCTTCCTTGACGCCTTCTTCTTTCTTGACCTCGGTCAGGCAGTGCTCGAACAGCTCGCGGTCTACGCCCATGACGACGTTGCCGAACATCATAATGAAGCGGCGGTAGGCATCCCAAACGAAACGCTCGTTGCCGGTGAGCTTGATCATGCCCTCTGCTACGGCGTCATTCATGCCGAGGTTCAGAACGGTGTCCATCATGCCCGGCATGGAGTCGCGGGCGCCGGAGCGAACGGAGACGAGGAGCGGGTTGTCGGGGTTGCCGAACTCCTTGCCGGTCTCCTTCTCGAGCTTGGCCTTCGCCTCGAGGATAGCGTTCTTCAGCTCGGGGGTGAACTTGTGGCCCGCCTTCATGAACTCGATGCACTGCTCGGTGGTGACGGTGAAACCCGGCGGCACGGGCAGACCGGCTCTGGTCATGATGTTGAGGTTGGCGCCCTTGCCACCCAACAGGTACTTGAGCATGCCACCCTCGGCCTTGAGCTGCTCCTCAAGGTCCTTCGTATCATCGCTGAACATGTACACGGGCTTGTACTTCGCCATCAACGTTCCTCCCTGGTATCTCGGGTCTCCACGACCCTGACTGATCTGTTTCACTACAAGCACTTCAGATGTCCAGTTCAACCTTCTCGGTTGACAAGAGCCTCACATAGTTGTCCCGCTCGCTCTTCTGAACCGGCCGGGCCGGGACCGCGAGCACTTCGTGGATCGTGACCTTCATCCCGATGCGCACCGTGATTAGATCTCCGACCCTCACGTCCGCCGATGCCTTCGCCGGTCTTCCATTGATCTCCACAAGCCCTGCATCGCACGCTCGCTTGGCAACAGGACGCCGCGCGATGACCCCGGTGGACTTGAGAAAGAGGTCGAGCCTCACGAAATCATTCCGCCTTAGACCTTTCCCAGAGCACGTCCATCTCCGCGAGGGACATGTCGGACAGGTCTTTCCCCATCTCCCGCGCCTGCTGCTCCACCGAGCGGAATCGAGCCGCGAAACGGTCGCAGGCCATGCGCAGCGCGTCCTCGGCATCCACCTTGAGGAAGCGGGCGACGTTGACGAGGGCGAAGAGGACATCTCCGAACTCACGCGCGATGGCCGACTGGTCGCCCGAGGCCCGGGCTTCGCGCAGTTCGGTGAGTTCCTCATCGACTTTCTGCAGTGGACCGTCGAGGTCAGGCCAGTCGAAGCCCACCTTCGAGGCCTTTTTCTGCATGTCCGCTGCCCGTTTCAACGCGGGTAGTGAGCCCGGGATACCGTCGAGAACAGACTGGCGGGATGCAGATTCCTTCTCCGCGCGCTTCAGCCGCTCCCAGTTGTGAAGGACTTCATCACTTCCGGCCACCTCGGTATCGCCGAAGACGTGGGGGTGGCGGTAGATGAGTTTTTCGTTGATACGGTCGCAGACAGCGCGGATGTCGAAGTTGCCGAGTTCCTCAGCGACCCGGGCGTGGAAGACCACTTGCAGCAGCACATCTCCCAGCTCTGCGCATAGCTTGTCGCTATCGCCGCTGTCTACCGCCTCCACAGCCTCGTAAGCTTCCTCGATCATGTACGGCTTCAGCGTCCGGTGGTCCTGTTCACGGTCCCAGGGACACCCCCCAGGAGCCCTGAGCCGGGCCATGATCTCCACCAGTTCATCAAACTGCTTCATGTACACCCACGGTCCTGTCGCGACTTCGGGCGACCGCCTGTTCGCGGCCGCCCGAACATTTCATGGCACAGTTGTCGCAGGCCTGGTAAGCCCGCACTACCGATGAGGGTCGCGGTCTGGGTTCCGTCTACTCGGACTTGGCCGGCTTGCCCTTCCCACCGGCACGCGGCGCTTCTGCGGCTGGAGCCTTGCCCTTCTCAGCCGGTGCACCCTTGCCGGCCGACGGCGCTCCTTGACTCTCTGGTCCGAAGCTCGGGATGTTCGCCTTGGGCGTGAACATCTCATTCAGGTCGGCGTACTTGGGGTCGACGATGTTGACCGTGGCCTTCTCGCGCAGTTCGGAGAGCAGCTGCTGCGGATCCTTGGCCTGCCGGGACTTGAAGGCCTCTTCGATGCGCGCGCGGTCCTTCTCCAGGGAAGCCTGGGACGCAGGCAGCACCTCGATGAGTTTGACGATATACCAGCGTTCCTCAACCGCAAAGGGCTCGCTGATCTGCCCAGGCTTCATTTTCGCCAGGGTCTGGGCAACGGCCGGTGGGAAAACCTGTTCGCGGGGCATCGGCGGAAGTTCCCCGCCATTGTCGCGGCTCATCGGCGAGACGCTGTGCTGTTTGGCGAGCTTCGCGAAATCGACGCCTTCCTTTTTCAGTTCGGCGGCGATCTTCTCGGCCTCCGCCTTCGTGGCGACCACGATCTCGGCGTACTTGACCCGCTCTGGCTGGCCGAAAGCGGACTTGTACTGTTCGAAGAACTTCTTCAGTTCCGCTTCATCGACCTTGACGTCCTTGGTGCAAAGCATCTGCACCTTCATTTCCATCGCAAGACTCTCGGCGACGTCCTCTTCGGTCATTCCCCTGGACGCCAGCATCTGAGCGAAAGATTCATCGGAGCCGAAACGCTCCTTGATCTCCTTCATGCGCTCGTCGATTTTCTCGGGGGGCAGGGTCATGCCCGACGCGGCAAAGGCATCCTCAATCAGCTGGCGGTTGATCATCCCCAGCAAGGCTTCGCGGCCCTGATCCTTTTCAAGCTTCTCCAGGAACTCGGCCCGAGTGATCTTGGTATCACCCACAACGGCGATCGGTTGCTTCCCACAACCCACGAATCCGGACACGCAAAACACAAACAGCAGGGCGAGACCGCCCAGCCTGAGGCAATGCACGGGCAAGACGAACAACTCCTTTCGCGTGGCTTAGTGCCACATGCGCAGCGTAGCGAATTATAGCACAGGGCAATCACCGCGACAAACAAAACTTCCGGGCGCGGAAACACCCGGAAGTGGAAGCGGTGTTTGGCTGTTTCTGATTAACGGAGTGGCGACAGGCTTAGTTCCCGCTCCGCCATTCCGCGCAGCCGCTGGATCGCCTGTCCGTGTATCTGGCAAATGCGCGACTCTGTTACGTCGAGAATCAGCCCGATCTCCTTGAGCGTCATGCCCTCCTGATAATAAAGCGCGATCACTTGGCGCTCCCGGTCCGGAAGGCGCGTCACCGCGCGGGAGATCACCTTTCGGATAGCCTCCTGCTCAACTCTGATCGCGGGGTCGCCGTAGGTGTCCCAAGGCTCCACGTCCTCGGTCTCTTCATTGCGGTCATCATCGCCGGCGAGAGCTTCTTCAAGGGAGAGCAGCGTTGCCGCGCTGGTTTCGTCCAGGAGATCGCGGTATTCGTCGATGTCCAACCCAAGCGCAGTTGCGATCTCATGTTCAACTGGAGGCCTGCCCAGCTCGTACTCAAGGCGGGCTGCGGTCCGCGCCGCATCACGCGCCCGACGGCGAACACTGCGCGGCGCCCAGTCCTTGGACCGCAGACACTCCATGACCTCCCCACGGATCACCGAACTGGCGTAAGTAGCGAGTTTCGCGCCGCGGGTCGGGTCAAAACGGTCCACTGCCTTGATCAGACCGAGAATGCCGGCGCTGACCAGATCTTCGCGCTCCACGTTCTCCGGAAGGTGCGCCCCGATGCGGCCCACGATGTGATGTACCAGGGAGATGTGCTGGACGATCAGCTGCTCTCGCGTAGCCGGATCCATCGGGATCCCCCCTGATGAGTTGAGACCGACCGCCACCAGCTCCATTCCCATCATCGCCCGCGCAAGGGCGGCGAGAGAGCAGACGACCGGCCGGTGACTATTCGGGCCCGTCTCTTCGATCCGGTACCCATGGACCCTCCCTCTGCAATTCCCATGCCCGAGGCTCGAACTCTTGACCGGCGCTGACCCACTGCCCGCGACGCGCACCAGTTCCAATGCGCCTGGATCGATTCTCGGGCCCCACGGCAAGCGTCCCTGGGCTCTTCAATCCACCCCTCAGTCTGCTGCTGCCCCGCGCGCCGCATCTTACCAATCCAAGTAACAAAAGTCAACAAAAAGACTTATTCTTATTGAAAAACTAATGAAACAGGCAGCAAATGTGTATTTGCCACCTGATCCCCCGGCAGTCCTATTGAAGGCCTTTGGTCCATCCGGGAGCAGGCAGAAGCACCCGGATGCCGGGACCGCCATCGTTCAGGTCGCCGATCATTCCTCCATGCTCTCCCGCCACACGCGCAGCTGTCACCAGGGCGATCCTGTGCCAGGGTACGCAGGCAACTTCGGACGTCTCCGCATTCGCAGAGGACTGCTGCACCTTCACTGTCATCCCGACCATGCCCTCAGGCAGCGTTTCATGCCCCTGTGGGAGAACCGACACAAGAAGCGCATCGCCCGCGGAAGACTGGTTGAACATAGCCTGCAAGCAACAGCGCACCAACTGGCGCAACGCCGACGGCACACCCCAGGCCAGCACTGGGCGCACCGCGTTCCTGAGCCTGGCGTCCAGTTTCACGCCCCGACTCTCCGCGAGACGAGCGATCTCATGGATCGATCGCTCGGCGAGCTCCGTAAGGTCCACCTCGCGGTGCTCCGACCGGATCCACAGGGCGGCGTCGGCGAGGGTGATGAGATCGTCCAGCGCCCAGGCGATGAACTGTGCCTGATCCACGATGATCCCACAGTATCGGCACTTCATGTCCTGACTGTGACTGGTGCCAAGGGTCTCCGCGCACATCTGGATGGCTGTCAGAGGCGAGCGGATCTCGTGGGCCAGTGCGTGAGCGAAGCGACTGTCGATCACGGGAAAGTCGGCCGGAGCCTCACCTGGCACGGGGTGGGACGCTTCGGCGGCTGCTGACATGGGATGGAGCCTTTCTGTGCGAGCCGGACCGGAGCCGATCCGGGGTGATATGTGGGTACCGGCATCAGGTTCGGTATCGGTGCAAGGGGGAGACCGCTTGACTGCGTAACAGGTAAAAAACGCGCTCAGATGGGCAAATGTGACAGACCGCGCCGGCCCGAGGAGGAGCCGACGCGGTCCATGACAGGGGCCGTGGTTCAGAACCCCGGCAGTCCGGCGATGATGCGTGGGATGTCCGCCAGCGTCGGCTTTTCGAAGGCGTGCCGGTTCCAGGACACCAGCCGGTCGGCGCTTCTAAGCTGAACGGTAAGCACTGCGCCGTCCGAAGCTCTCTGGCCCGCGAGCTCGCTCACATCGCAGATGACTTGCGCGGAGTTGGCAGGCGCGGAACAGCGGCCTTCGATCGACTGCGCCACGATGCCCGGCGTCTCTTCCAGGGACACCGAGTAGGTCAACTCGAGTTCCTGCGCAGTGTCGTTGGCCACATGCAGTAGCAGTTCGCCGCCATCGCCGTGCATGAAGGACGCATGCACGGGTTCGCAGGCCCACCGCACATAGTTGCAGGCCAACTTTGGGCGCAGGTAGTAGTCGATCACCGCGTCGGATATCTGCGGCCAGCAGTCGGCCACGTTCCACAGCAGTATCCCGCCACAGTCCCAGTTCGCCTTGCGCTGACGGCAATGCTCGGTCCAAAGTTTGTACGCTTCGCCCTGGCAGATCTGAGAGGCGAGAATGTAGGTCTCCAGGTCCGAAGGCATCTCACCGAAATAGGCGATCACCGAGTCATCCAGCGCCTTGCGCCGAGGCGGGCGGAAATCCAGGTCCTCGTGGACGCCGATGTGGTGGTCCCACACCGCGTTGTCATTGGGCCACAGGTTCGTGGGGCTGGCGAACACCATCATCGTCTCCAGTGCAGGGCAGGACAGGTGCCCGATCTCACTGATGAACCTCGACTTGTCCTGCGTGTAGACCGGGTCCTCAAAGGGCGTTCCGTGGTGCCAGCAGTGGGTGTCGCCCTGGTTCTGGTCCTGCGGGTTCACGGTCGGGTCCGGGCTGTAGGGGCTGGAGGGCACGTAATCACGAGTGCCGTCGAACCGCTCGATTGCGTCTGGCAGAACCTGTCGGACGATGGTGTTCTTGCGCACATCGATATTCTCGCCGAACCATCCCCAGTAGGCGCAGTCGTTTTCATTGTCTCCGGACCATAGCGCCAGGCAGGCGTAATTGCGCAGGCCACGGATGACCGCCTCGGCCTCCTCGGCCATGATTGCCAGGAAGTCAGGGTGGGTCGGGTAGATGGCACACGACATCATGAAGTCCTGGTAGACCATGATGCCCAGCTCGTCAAGCTGCTGGAACCAGGCGTGGGGTTCGTAAACGCCGCCGCCCCAGACTCGCAACATGTTGAGGTTCATGCGTCGCACCATGTCCAGCAGCTCCCGGTGCTTCGCACCCTCGGCGCGAGCGTGGTAGCAATCCGCAGGTGTCCAGTTCATACCCCGTGCGAAGACCTTCACCCCATTGAGCTCGAACACATACGACACCCGCCCCGGGCCCTCCTCTTCTTCCACCAGGCGCACCGTCCGCAGGCCCTGCTTGCGGTGGCGACGGTCCAGTAGCTTGTCTCCGTCGAAGAGACTGACAGTGAGGTCGTACAGGTCAGGATTGCCGATGTCCCACGTCCACCAGAGCCGAGCGTTCTCCACATCGAAGCTTGCCGCGCACTCGTCTCCGTCAAGCGGCGCTTCCCAGCGGAACTCACTATCGCCGCAGACCCCGGACACCTCGACGCGCAGGCCCTCTGCGCTCCCTGAAATGATCTCCACCGACACGTCATGCCGCACCGACGCCCGGGTCCCGTTTTCAGCAAGGGGATTGGCAGGGCTAGGGGTGATGGCGGTCACGCGCAGGAAATCGTCGCTTATGCGAGCGCGCTCAAACGCTTCCAGCCGCAGGGAGCGCCAGATGCCGGCAGTCACGATGCGCGGGGCGATGTCCCAACCGTAGCACTGGTCGATCTTCCGGGCCCACAGGCGCTCGGGGGTGTTCATCGTCGCGTGGGCACCGTCCAGCGGGAGGCCTTTCACGGACTCGATCGGCGAAGCCAGCCGGACTACCAGCTCATTGCGCTTTCCGGGCTGCAATGCGCCGGTAACGTCAAAGCGGCACGGGGTGAACATGTTCGAATGCCGCCCTACCTCTTTCCCATTCAGCCAGACGGTGGCGAATGTATCGAGGCCCTCGCAGACCAGTTCCACGTGCTCGCCGACGAAATCCGGGGGCACCCGGAACTCCCGCCGATACCACCATTCATGCCCTTCGAGTTCATACAGTTTCTTCGTGTTGAACTCGAAGAAGGGGTCCTCAATGTGACCGGCGACCAGCAGATCATAGTGAGCACAACCGGGCACGGTTGCCTTGATCCATGAGATGCCCTGAACCTCATCCGGGCGACCCTGCCCATTCTTGCAGTGCCATAGTTGCCATTCGCCGTCGAGACTGAAAGTGCGAGACATAGAAATCCTCCGAGAACGGGTCTCTGCTTCCAAGAGGGTGTTGCCAAGAGTGCCACCGCTTCCGCAAAGCAGTGCTTATGCGGCAGTCCGGGGTCGGTGCACCTTGCCGCGAAACGCCGAGGTGAGGCCGGCGTTCCTTTCCCCTACCCCCACCACTTCGGCCGGCGGCGGAAGGGCTGTTTGAACTGATTCTTCAACGCCTTGCGCTCCTCGAGGGACACCATGCACGCCCGGATGCACCCGCGCCCACCGCACATCGCCGGGAAGTAACCCGATGGCCTGGGATAGTACTGACCCATGCGCCGCTGCAGTTCCAGCGCTTCCTCGGGCGACAGCGCCTTTTCCCCGCGGCGTATGGCGTCTCCGTCGGGCATGTCCGTCAGGGCATCCGGGGGAAGGAAGGGGTTCACATCCTCCACCGGGCTCACGTAATAGCCGAAGCAGCTCCAGGCGTCAATGTCGCTCCATTCCAGTTCCCGTCCGGCGACTGTGACCTTCACCGTCTTGTCCGCTTTGATCGCGTGGCCCGGGCACTCGCGGACGCAGGCCATACATCTGTTGCAGAGCGCAGGCCCGTCGTAGATCGGGTCGGGCTCCAGTGCGGCGTCGGTGAGCATGAACGCGAACCGCTGCCTGGGGCCAAACTCGGGGGTCAAGAACACTTTGCTGAACCCGATCTCCCCCATGCCGCAGATGAAGGCCGCCAGGCGGAAATGCAGGTAGATATCGGGCGCCGGTTGCCCTTCACGCACCGGGCGCGAGTACTTGACCCTGCGGCCGTAATCGGCGGGTTCATCGGGATCATTGGTGACATCCGAGATGGTGTTGATGCTGCCGTAGTTGCGGATGTTGCTGGCCTCGTATCCGTGGTCTTCGATAAAAGCGGCCAACTGCCGCAGGACGATGGGTGCGTAGACCTCGTTGATGTTCGCATAATTCATCGCCGGGTACTGGTAGAAATGAGTGCCCTCTTCGATACCCCGCAGATCGCCCCGAAAGATGCGGAAACCCAGGCCGATGATGGTCTTGGCTTCCGGGTTGATGAACCGCGGATCATTCTCAGGCGGCGCTCCTTCGAAGCGGTTGATGTCGCCGATTCCCACGAGGTCCGCACCACAGCTTTTCGCGAATCGCTTCACACTCTCGGCGGTCAGCTCCATGTCTGTCTCCTGAACCGGCAGGCGGACGACAAAGATCAAAGGCCCGTGAGATAGAACGCGCAGGCCAAGTTCTCCAAACTCGCGCGGATTCCCTTCAGCAGGGCAAGGAGGTCCGCTGCCGATGCTGAATATGTTCTCCGCGGTTAGCCGGAAGAACGCGCTCACGCCCCTTTGGGGGCGTGCTGTCCGGGGGCGTATCTCCACAGGGGGTGCATGAGATGGGTTGCAAGGAGCACTGCCGCGGGCACCGCGTCCACCTGCTGTTTGTCTTCACCGGTCTGCTGGTCGCACTGGCCGCCAGTTGCGCCGCCCAGGCCCTCCCTCATTCCACGGTCATTTTGAAACAGACGGTGATCGTCGACCCGTCAGGCTCGGCGGATGCGACCCTCACTATCACCTTCAATCCGAAAGACGCCTATCACGATTTGCGCAAGCAGTACCCCAACTTGTACGTACTCTTCCGTGACCTGAACAGCGAGCGCGCGGATTTCGAGGCGGAGCCCAACACCCTGAAAATCGAGGCGGACGATGTCGCGCGCGCCATCAAAATCACGGCGCGGATCATCGGCTTCGCAGCGTGCGTACGGAACCGGTGGACCTTCTCGTTGCTCGACGGTGAGGAAGTGGTCATGCAGGATGGCGGTAAAGTTTTCACGGCCATCGTCATGACCCCGCTGCCCATGGCCACGGTGGTCGCGGTGAGCAGTTATACCCTGCCCCCGGATGCTTCAGATGTCCAGGCCGAGCCGGGGAAACTGAGCTACCGCCTGCCCCACACCCGCATCACCTCGGGCAAACCCGCGGTCGATGTGAAGGTGAAAGCCAAAGAGCGGATCATGTCCGCTCTCTATAAACTCTACGGCAACCCGAAGCTGGGGAATGGGGCTTACTGGGTGGCGAAGACCATTGTCCGCAATACCGGGCAAGAGCCAATCTACGACCTGCGGATCACCTACCGGCTGGGCGAGTACTCAGATGTGCATGTGCCCGAACAGTACTCCATGGTCAGCCCTGGCGGCGCGGTGGTGGACGTCTACTACCCGATGATCCTGTCGAAGGTCACACAGATCAAGACCGAGACCCCGGCTCAGCTACTCGTGAAGGTGGAATACACGGACCCGGACGGCCAGAAACATGAGCAGGAGTTGGCCGAACGCATCGGCATCCTGGGCATCAACCAGTTTCTCACCTCGAACCTGCGCACTGAAGAGCGCGTGGGCGGCTGGATGGATGCCTATAACAACTCGCCGCTGCTGGCCGCGTACGTGACCCGGGTGGACGAAGCGGTGAAGCAGTTCGCGGGGTACGTCAGCGACCTGGCAGGCGGTGTGGCCGCCGCTGCCAGTGACCAGGAAGCCATGAAGTGGCTGGAAGCCGCCTATAACATGCAGTTGTACAACGACATTGTCTACCAGACGCCCTCGGGTTTCTGGACTGAAGCCCACGGCCTCGTGCAGGAGGTCAAGTACCCGCGTGACGTGTTCCGCGATAAGGCCGGCACCTGCGTGGATCTTGCAATCACCTTCGCAGCCCTCGCGGAAACCGTGGGTATCAAGACCGCGCTTATGGTCATCCCCGGCCACGCCTTCTGCGTCGTTGAATTGCCTTCGGGGATGCTGCTACCCGTGGAGAACACGGGCCTCGGGGGCGGCGCAACGCGCATGACCTTCGCCCAGGCGTGCAACGTGGGGTGGGCCAACTTCCAGGATGCCCTGCAGAACAAGCCCTTCTACCTGGTAGATGTACGCGCCCAGCTTGAAGCAGGCTTGCCCAACCCCGAACTACCGCCCGTCTCTGCGGACTTCTTGCAGGAATGTGGCATCCGGCGCTTGACACCGATGACCGGTCCGATGGGGGTTCCTGGCCCGGGGCCGGCATACTTGGGGCCGCCGATCCCCGCCGGACCTGCTGTCGCCGACCGCTGGGATACGTGGACAGACCCGGAGCAGGCCGCGTTCACCGTGCAGGTCCCCACAGGATGGCGGACCACCGGCGGGATGTTCAGGGTGACCGATCGAGAGCATCGCATGCGCATCAACTGCACCGCCCCGGACGGCAGCGTGTTCGTAGTTGCGGGCGACGACCGGCTCCCGGTCTATGTACCGATCACACCGCAGATGGCGAATGGGGGCATAACGGAAGGCAACCTGGTGGACCTGGGCGACGGCACACAGGGAGAGGCCCGGAGCTTCATGACCGGCCAAGAGTTTGCAGTCTGGTACGCACAGGCGAGGCTCGGCGAGCAGTGTGGAGATTTCCAGTGGATCAACCCGCGCGACCTGCCCGAGGCAGCCCAGATACTCAACCAGGCCATGCCCCCAGGCACGCAGGTGCTCCGCTCGGTAGGCGATACCGCCTTCACCTGTCGCATCGCAGGGCTCAATGCCCGGGGCTACTGCCTGTGCATGACCGAGCTGACCCAGGGCCCGCAGCCCCGCTGGCGGGCGGCACAGGTGTTCGGGTTCATCGCAGTCGACGGCAGCGAGGAGATAGGCAAGAAGGTGCTGGACCGCATCGTGACCACGGTCCAACTGCGCGAGCAATGGGGCGGGGCCAATACCGGAGCAATGCAGCAGATGCTCACGGACATCGGGCAGATGGTGACGCGCAGTATGATTGGGCTGAAATGGACGGGGTAGCAGTCGTTGGCCGCATTGGGGGACCGGCATCCAACTCCCGGCCTCACCGGGGGGGGGCTGTACCCAATGCTTTGTCTGCGCAGTCCCGCGCCGAACGAGACGGTCGGCCCACGCGAAGCTTGATGCCGGCCCCCCGGTGCGGCTAACTCCCCGGCGCCCCGCTTACAGCGTCAGCGTCACCTTGTGCAGGCCCCGGGGAGTGTCCGGGTCCAGCCCCTTCTCCAGCGCGATGCTGTAAGCCAGCAATTGCCCGATCACTCCGGCCACCATGGGCGTGCACTCTTCGGGCATCTCCGGGATCGGCAATGCGATCTTCGCGCGCTCCAGCAGCGCATCGTTGTTTGAGATGATCGCAAGTTCCGCCCGGCGCTGTTCCAGAGCATCCACCGTCTCCAGCACCGCGCCGAATGACCGCCCGGTGGGTGCGACCACGAAACATGGGAAGCCCTCCCCCGTAGTCGCGATCGGCCCATGCATGAAATCCGCAGTGCTGAAGGCCGAGGGCACTACGTAACAGCATTCGGCCATCTTCAGTGCCGCTTCTTTTGCGGTGCAGAAGTTGTAGCCTCGCGCCAGCCAGTGACAGGTCTCCATGAACCGGTAGCGCTCGGCCCGATCCGCAATGTCCTCCTGCACTCGCTCGAGAGTCATGTCGATCCAGGCCGGGACCCGCTTGATCTCGTCCGCGATGTCTTTCCGGTCCGCCCAGAGGGCCGCGAGCTGGTGCATCACCGCAAGTGCGGTGGTGTAAGTCTTTGTCGCCGCCACGCTCTTTTCTTCCTGCGCATGGGTGAGCAGGACGTGCTCCGCAGCCTGGCAGATGGGCGAATCCTCGGTGTTCGTGAGTGCGCAAGTGATGGCCCCGCGGCGCCTTCCGGCTTCGAGCACCTCGATCACATCAGTAGCCTTGCCCGACTGAGAAACCCCGAGCACGAACACCTTGGTCAGGTCAATCCGGGTGTCGTAGAGCGTCAAGAGCGACGGCGCAGCGGTTGCCGCGAGCTTCATGGTCACCGCGCCGAACATATATAAGCCGTAGAGGCCCGCGTTGTCGGAAGTCCCCCGCGCCACGATCAGCGCGTATTCGACACCCTCATTGCGCAGGCGGGCGGTGAGTTCCCGGATATTGCCGCCTTCAGCCGCGAGCGTAGCCTCGATGGCCGCCGGCTGTTCGCGGATCTCCCGGATCATCTGGGTTCCAGGTTGCTGCATGGTGCGTCACCTCGAGCGAACGTCAGTGCATCGCAGCCGACCGGGCTGCTTCGTACACGGTCTTCAACGGGACGCCGTGGGCCTTCGCGGCCGCAAGGCAGTCTTCATATTCGGGCGATGCCGTGATGAGCCGGTCGCCGACCTTCCCCAACTTGACCCGGATGGCGCCGAAAGGCGTCTCGACCTTCGCCATCTCCCGGGGCAAACAGCGGCGCTCGCAGGGAATCACCCGCAGGCCGAAGGTGGTCGACTCCTCGAGGATCGCCCGAACCACGTCATCCGTCTTCTCCGGGGCGACCACGGCGGAAAGCTGGGTGGCCGGGCGACTCTTCTTCATCTGAATCGGCGCAAACCATACATCCGCAGCGCCGGCGTCAAAGGCCCTCTCCATCACTCGCGCGAACCACTCTGGATTCATGTCATCCAGATTCGCCTCGATAAGGTTGATCCGATCGCCAATGAGCGCGTGCCAGGGGCCCTCGCCGCCCTCGATTCCGGGCATGAGGCCGCTGCGCTCCCCGACCATCAGCCGCAGCACGTTGGGCACTCCCGGGAACTCCTTGGTGCCGCAGCCGTAACCAATGGACTCGACGGCCATGGGTGGGGCCTGCCCGAAGCGATCGGCGATACCCGTTGCGATCGCAGCTCCGGTGGGAGTTACCGTCTCCCCGTGCACATCCAGCGGGAAAGTGGGGAAACCGCGCATCAGTTCGGCGGTTGCGGGTGCCGGAACGGGCAGTCGTCCATGGGCGCAATCCACGAACCCGTGGGACACCGGCAGCGGCGAGCAGACGATCTCGTCCACCCCCAGCAGCCGAAAACCCACCACGGCGCCGACAATGTCTACGATGGAGTCCAGCCCGCCCAGCTCGTGAAAGTGCACTTCCTCTCGGGTTGAGTTGTGGATCTTCGCCTCCGCATCGGCAATGCGCCACAGGATGGCAGTGGAGCGATCCTTGACTTCCTGTTCCAGCCCTGATGCCTCGATCAGGTCCACCAGTTCGCGGCATGACCGGCCATGGACGTGCTCGTGCTCGTGCTCGTGCTCGTGCTCGTGCTCGTGCTCGTGCTCGTGCTCGTGCTCGTGCTCGTGCTCGTGCTCGTGCTCGTGCTCGTGCTCGTGTTCGTGCTCGTGTTCGTGCTCGTGTTCGTGCTCGTGTTCGTGTTCGTGTTCGTGCTCGTGCTCGTGCTCGTGCTCGTGCTCGTGCTCGTGGTCATGTCGGTGTCCATGATTCTCGTGGTGGTGTTCGTGCTCATCCACCAGCGAGACGATCACCCTGGTGCCATGAATCCCGGAGCGACTCGCCGGAACAGCCTCAACACGCCAGCCCGTCATCTCGATTTTCTGAAGCTCCGCGCGTATGGCGTCGATAGACACGCCGGCATCCACCAGGGCAGCCAGGGTCATGTCCCCGCTAATTCCGGCGAACACATCCAGGTATGCGATCTTCATGAGTCGGGTCTCCTGTATGGGGGCTGCACGGACGGATAACTATGTTAGCACACCACGCCGATGCGGGCTATACTGGCGTATCTGCAGCCGGATCCGGGAGGCTTTCTGTGCGCTTCGGCTTTCACATTACAATCGCAGGGGGCTGGAGGAAGACGATTGAGCGCGCCGTGGAGCGCCGCTGCACTGCACTCCAGGTGTTCACCAGCGCGCCTGTCCAGTGGGACCGTAAGCCTATGGACCTCGCGGGCGCGCAGTGGTTCGCCGAGACTCTCCGCGCCCTGGACATCCAGCCGCTCTTCGTCCATGCCATCTATCTGCTGAACCTTGCCACACCCGCAGCCGTGCTGTGGCGTCGCAGCCGCGACCACCTGACCGATGAGCTTCGCCGGGCGAAGCTCATCGGCGCCCACGGAGTGGTCTTCCACCTGGGGAGCGTTGGCGCAGAAGGCAAGCCCGAGGCAGGTATGCGCAGGGTCGCACGCGCGCTGGATTGGGCGGCGGAACACACTCCGGACGGACCGCAGCTCATTTTGGAGAACAGTTCCGTCCAGGGGAACGTGGTGGGCGGCAGCGTGGAGAGCATCGCTCAGATCATTGACATGTCGCATTGCCAGGACCGCCTGAACGTCTGCATCGACACAGCCCATGCCTTCGCCCAGGGATACCCGGTGCATGACCCGGTGGGTCTCGAGCAGTTCCTGGACCACTGCGACGCCGCTTTCGGACTGGAGCGGCTGGCGCTCATTCACGCCAATGATTCGCGGTCAGAGCTGGGGTCACACGTGGACCGTCATGCACACATCGGGAAGGGTAAAATTGGGCGCGCAGGGTTCCGGGCGATCTTGAATGAGCCGCGGCTCAGGCACTTGCCTTTCATTCTGGAGACGCCGGACCAGGAGGAGTGGCATGCGAAGGATCTGCGGGCATTGCGTTCTGTGGTGGATGCGGCAATCAGACCCGCCTTGCCCAGAATCAGGCCGGTTCCGGAGCAGCCGAAGAACTCGTCCGGCCGGGGCGGCTCGGGTCGCGCAAGAGACGCGCAGGACCGGACTGGGTGAGCCGCGCGAAGACCGCATCGCCACCCAGGCGACGCATGGCCGCTCTTGCAGGGCTGATCACCGGCGGCCGGCGCTTCGGGTCGTGGCCGTCCGAGGCGATGAAGCTCACCAGGTCCTCGCGCAGCAGCTTCTGCGCAATTGTGCGCACCACCCGGCCCTCTTTCCCGCAGATGCTGTCCGCATTCAGCTGCAGCAAAGCGCCGCGCTGAGCGAGCTCGCGGATTATGTCCAGCCGGAGCCGCGCTGCACCGGAACGTTCCGGGTGCGCGATGATCGGGACAAACCCCATCAGCTGCAGGTTGAAGAACAGATCGGGGACGTAATTCGGATAGCTGGAAAAGGGCAGCTCTATCAGCAGGTGCTTGCCTTTGTCCGCCAGCGTCATCACCCGTCCCGCTTCCAGGTGCTTGATGAGGTTGTCGACGCTGCTGATTTCCGCCCCGGGCAAGACGGTGATGTCAATGCCCGCGGCGTGGATGGCGTCATTCAGGACAGCCACGCGCTGGCGGATCAGCTCGGGGGTCACCACGCCTTCGTCCAGGTTCGCATGAGGTGTGGCGATGATCACGCCCACGCCGTCCTTCGCGGCGACACGCGCCATCTCAACGCTGATCTCCAGCGTATCGGGGCCGTCATCAATTCCCGGAAGAATGTGGCAATGGGTGTCTATCATGACCCTGAGGGGGCGGCTGAGATGGGGCTGAAGGGGCGCCCGGGTACTACACGAGCCCGGACGCCCCGCGTCTGTGTCACCAGTTGAGGCTCAGGTTCGCGCGCATGTTCTCGATGGCCGTGTTGATCTGACCAAGCTTGTCGTGGGCCTTGAGGGTCAGGGACATGCGGACAAAGCCCTCGCCGAACTCGCCGTAGACACTGCCGGGAATTGCCAGGACCCGGCAGTCCCGCAGGAGCGCCGTGGCGAAGGTCTCGGACGTGTACCCCGGCGGCACCGGCACCCAGACATAGAAGGCTGCCCGGGGCTTTTCGAGGTTCCAGCCGAGGCTGTTGAGCCCATCGATTAGTGCATTGCGCCGGGCCTGGTATTCGCCCTGCATCTTCGGGACCCATTCCTCGAACCGGTCCAGCGCCGCGACCCCTGCCCGCTGGATGGCCATGAAGGTCCCGCTGTCCACATTGCTCTTGCACTTGGACAGGGCCTCGATGTACGGCTTGCCACCCATCGCCCAACCCACGCGCCAGCCGGTCATGTTGAAGGTTTTCGAGAGAGAATGCATCTCGATAGCAACGTCTTTGGCGCCGTCCACTTCGAGAATGCTGTGGGGTTTGTAGCCGTCGAAGGCGACCTCGGAATAGGCGCAGTCATTGACGATAAGCAACCCGAACTCCTGGGCGAAGGCGACGGCCCGCTCGTAGAACTCCAGTGGCGCCACAGCACCCGTGGGGTTGTTCGGGTAGTTGAGGAACAGGAGCTTCGCGGCCTTTGCGACCGACCGCGGGATGGCGTCGAAGTCGGGCAGAAAGCCATTCTCGGCGCGCAGGGGCATGGGGAACGGCGCCCCGCCGCACCAGGTGGTCTGTACCTTGTAGACCGAGTACGCCGGGTCTGGCACGAGAACCACATCGCTGGGGTCGATATACGCCCAGATGATGTGCACCAGCGCCTCCTTGGAGCCGATGCAGCTCTGGATCTCCCCCTCCGGGCTGACGTCGATTCCGAACCGGCGCTTCGCGAACCTCGCGATGGCGTCCTTGTACTCAGGGGTTCCGTAACCTGTCTCATCATACGGGTGCGTGGAAGGATCCTTCGCAGCCTCGTAGAGAGCGTCGATAACAAACTGCGGCGTGGGCAGGTCGGGGTCGCCGATGCCGAAGTCGATGGGCTCCTTGCCCTCGGAAATCATGCGCGACTTCAGTTCGGCGATGGCGCGGAACGGGTACGGCGGGATGCGCTGCAAGCGCTGTGCAAGCTCCACAGAGTAACCCTCCCAGAATCAACAGGGCAGTCTTGGTTCGGATATTGGGTCGGCGGGAAAGCGGCCGGGGACACTGGCCGCGACACTGACGGCGTCACGCGCCCTTACTGCGCGAGCGCCAGTGGCGCCCGCGGTCCCGACACCTCCCGGGGGTTTGCGCAGTCTGATTGTGGCGAGAGAGGGGGAGCATAGTCCGCCTACTTCACGGCTTGCGCCAGGAGCTCGGGATGCACTTCACCCGAGAAAGCCTCCTCGGCCGGCCCAGTCAGGAAAATGTGATTGTTCTCGGCCCACTCGATGAACAGGTCTCCGCCTAGCAGAGACACCCGCGCCGTGCGGTCCGCAAGGTCATTGAGCACCGCGGCAACTACCGTCGCTGATGCGCCGGTGCCACAGGCAAGCGTAACGCCCGCACCCCGCTCCCACACCCGCATCTGGATATTCTGCCGGTCTTCAATCCTCGCGAACTCGACATTGGTCTTGCGAGGGAAGAGCGGGTGGCACTCAATCACCGGACCGAGTTCACGCACCGGGAAGCTGTCGGCATCATCCACGAAGATCACGCAGTGCGGATTGCCCATGGACACGCAGGTGATCCTCAGGTCGTAGCCATTGACTTGCAGCGGTTCGGCAATCACGGGCTGATCGGCGGGTTCACCGGTCATCGGGATCTCGGACCGCTTCAGTCTGGGTTCGCCCATGTCCACACGGATGAGGGTGACCTTGCCGTCTTCCACCGTGAGAACCGGCTTGATAATCCCCGCGTACGTCTCCACTTCCAGGGATGTTTTTTGCGTCAGCCCGTGCTCATAGACGAACTTCGCGAAGGCCCGCATACCATTGCCGCACATCTCCGCCTCACTGCCGTCGGAGTTGTAGATGCGCATGGCGAAGTCGGCTACGTCCGACGGGCGAACGAGAATGATCCCGTCGCCGCCGATGCCGAAATTGCGGTCGGACAGGACGCGCGAGAGCTCGGGCAGGTCGTAAGCGCTCAGGTCCTGGTTGACGGCGTCGATGTAGATGTAGTCGTTCCCAAGACCGTGGAGCTTGGTGAAACGCATCCGTACCCTCCCGCGACCCGGTCAGGGCGTGTTGGCCGGACCGATGGCAGCGATGGCGCTCTTGTAGACGAGTATGTCCATGTCCTTGACAGACACGATCAGTGTGAACGCATCAAATTGTTTGACCACACCACGCAGGTCCTTGCCATTGAGCAGACTGATGCGAACCGCGGACTTGGCATCCGCCGCGGCTTTGAGGTAGACATCCTGCACAGATCCCTTCGCGGCCAATCTCATACCCCCGTCAGTTGTTCACGCGCCGCTGAAACGGCGAGATTGAGCCCCCCAAGCCAATTGAGCTCCGAGCCGACACAATTCAGCCTCAACCAGGGCGAACTCAGCATCAGTCCGCCACTCCCGCCAGACCGCGCCTTCCTCACGCCGGAACCACGTCAACTGGCGCTTGGCGAACCGGCGCGTCTCGCGCTTGATCGATGCGACGACCTGCGCAAAGCTCTCGCGCGGCCCCGGGAAGTTGAGCCACGCGAGCATCTGACGATAACCCAGAGCCTGAAGGGACGGTAGCGCGGGCTGCAACCCCCGCGCATCGATGGCACGCACTTCGTCCAGCCAGCCGTGGCTCAGCATGCGGTCGACGCGAGCGTCGATCCCTTCGTACAATGCCTCGCGCGGGCGGCTGATTACAAGATAGAGCGCATTATAATGGACCTCCGGAGTCGCGTCAACGCGCCGCTGTTCGCTGATTGCGTTCCCGGTAATCTCCAGCACTTCCAGGGCGCGCACGATGCGCTTGCTGTCAGACGGGCTGATTTCCGCTGCCGCGACTGGATCTGCCGAGGCAAGCCTTGCGTGCATCGCCTCACTGCCCAGTTGCGCCAGTTCGTCCTCAAGCCTGCGTCTCACCACCCGAGATCCTCCAGCCTGCGCCGGCGGGAAGTCGAAATGCCGTAGCAGCGCCCGGATGTACAGGCCCGTTCCACCACAGAGGATCGGCAGATTCCCGCGCCCGTAGATTTCGCGAATCGCCCGCCTCGCGTCTCTCTGGAAATCGGCCACGGTGTACGGCTGGTCCAGGTCCACACAGTCGACGAGATGGAACCGCGCCGCCCGCCGCTCCTCGGACGTCGGTTTCGCGGTTCCCACGTCCAGCCCCCGGTAGATCTGCATGGAATCGGCGGAGACTATTTCCCCGCCGACGCACCTGGCCACGCGGATCGCGGCTTCGGTCTTTCCGGATGCCGTGGGGCCGGCGATGACCAGGAGCGGAATCACCGGAGGCATCAGGTCACGCTTCCCGGATTGCGCCGAAACTGCCGGTCCAGCCGATCCAGCCCGAAGGACACGATGATCGGGTCACCGTGAGGGCAGACGGCTGGAGCCTCGCTCTTCAGGAGATCATCCACGAGCTTCTGCATGGCCGCTTGCCCCATCCTCTCCCCCGCCTTGAGCGCCGCGTGACAGGCGACCGTGGCCCGGAGCTTCTCCCGCCGCCGGTCAAGCGAAGGCGTGGTCTCGGCGTCGGCGAGTTCAGCGATGGCGTTGCGCAGCGTCTCAATGGGGGCCAGTTCCGCCGTGGACGCGGGCACGGAACGCACCAGGAACGCGCCGGGGCCGAAATCCTCCAGTTCGTAGCCCAGCTCACCCAGCCACTGCAGGCTGGCTCGGGCCACTTCCATCTCCCCGGGGGACAGTTGCAGCGTTTCGGGAACCACCAGCAACTGCCGGGTCACCCGCTCCGGTCTCAGGCTCTCCAGGATCACGCGCTCCGCAGCCCGGTGCTGGTCGATAAGCAGCAGACCCTCGGGCGATCGGGCCACGATGTACCGCCCTGCAAGCTGCCCGAGCACCTCCACCTGCCCGCGCTCTGCCGCAAATTCCAGCACAGACTCCGCCGGTCCGCGTTCCGCTGGCAGGGAGATGACAGGGTCGGCGAAAACGCCAAGTCCCTCATCGCGGTCGTCCACTCGGTCCTCGAAGGGATTGACCCTGAGGCGTCGAGCCCGCATGCGCTGGTCCATGTCGCCCAGGGGTGCTCTCCCGGCGGGCAGGCCACCGCCGAACCTGTCCCCGCCGAAAGGCTCTGCTCCCGGCACGCCCAATTTGTCACCCTCTTCCGGGCGGCGATAGACGTGTCGAGTTCCCTGGCTGAGAGACCGGAACCCGGCATCCGCGAGGGCATTCTCCACCGCCGCCTGAACCAGGGAATGTACCGCGCCACCCTCGCGGAACCGCACCTCGATCTTGGTGGGATGCACGTTCGGGTCAACGCGCGTCGGCTCCACGTCGAGGTGCAGTGCACACAGAGCATGGCGACCTGCAGGAAGCAGAAGTCCGTACGCCTCGTCCAGCGCGTGACTCATCTGTCGGCTGCGCACGAATCGACGATTGACGAAAAACATCTGGTGGCTGCGGGTGCTGCGCAGCAAAGTGGGCCTGGAAACAAGCCCGTGAACCCGGACGCCGTCGCGTTCGAGTTCGACATCCAGGAAATCTCGGGCGGCGGCGCTGCCGTATATGGTGGCGATCACCGAACGAAGATCACCAGCGCCCGATGTCGTGAAAAGGACCTCGCCATTGTGAGTGAGCTTGAAGGCAACGTCTGGTCGGGCCATGGCAAGGCGCGAGACCCAGTCGGCGCAATGCCCACGTTCCCGTGCGGTGGTTGAAAGAAACTTGGCGCGGGCCGGAGTATTGAAGAAGAGATCGGCTACCTCAACGGTGGTGCCCGGCGGGCAGCCCACCGGGTGGACTTCGGCGTCGCTCCCGCCCTGGATCGTTACCTCGCAGCCTTCTTCACTGCCCGGTTCGCGGGACACCAGTCGAAACCGGGAGACCGCCGCGATACTGGGGAGCGCTTCGCCCCTGAAACCCATGGTCTGAATGGCGTCCAGGTCATCTGCGTCCGCGATCTTGCTGGTAGCGAAACGCTGCACCGCAAGACGCGCATCCTCGGCGGACATGCCGTGGCCGTCGTCGGTAACGCGGATCAGACCCCGGCCGCCATCCACCAGTTCGACTTCGACCCTCCGCGCTCCGGCATCCACGGAATTCTCCACCAGCTCCTTGACCACGCTGGCAGGACGTTCCACCACCTCACCGGCGGCGATGCGGTTGGCGAGTGCCTCGCTGAGTACCCTTACGTGAGCCATTATCTTTCAGTTGCGCATGCCTACAGGCCCTGCGCTGTTCGCTCGATGAGATCGTCCTGAATATGTCTTGGAAGGGTCACGAAGTACGCGCTCAAGCCGGAAATGCGCACCATCAGGTCCCGGTGGCGCTCCGGATGGGTCTGGGCGTCGCGCAATGTGTCGCTGTCCACGACATTCAGCATCACGTGGGAGCCGCCCTGCTCGAAGTAGGTGCGGATCAGCTGCAGCACCCGCTCCAGGCCGTCGTCACCCGCGACATGATCCGGCGCCAGGGAGATGTTCAGGAAATTGCCATTGGGCGCAAGATGATGCGGCAGCTTCGCGCAGGAGGCGAGGGTCGCGGTGATGCCGAGCTCATTGCAGCCCGGCGTCGGCCCGACGCCCACTGAAAAGTTGGCCCCTGCCCGGCGACCGTCCGGCGTGGCTCCCACGTCTCGCCCCCGGTAATGCTGTTGGTACATGGCCAGTGAGGGCTTGATGCGCCCACCCCGGGCATTACGGTGTTTCGTGGCCTCCGCACAGAAGAACGCGCACAGATCGGCCGCCAATGCATCCACTTCCGCCGAATCATTGCCGAACTTGGGCGCACCGTGTACCAGCAGGGCCCGCAGGTCCTCACTGCCCTCGAAGTCGTCCCGCAGCGCCGAAAGCAACTGTTCAACGCTTACCGAACGGTCCTGGTACACGAGAGTCCGGGCAGCCTGCAGCGAGTCTACCGCGGTGGCCAGACAGCCGGGCCAGCAGGCGCTGAAATTGTACCGCGCTCCACCGGCGTATATGTCGGTACCGGTCCCGATGCAGTCCCGCATCAGGACCGACTGGAACGGCGAGGGCGCCCACTGGGCCTCAAAGCACTCGTGTTCGTTGGCCCGTGAGACCACCTGTTCGATGTCGCGCGCGAGCTCGGCACGGGTCAGCTCCAGCAGGTCACCGAAGGATTCCGGGCGGGTCTCCAGGGCGCGCAGCACGCACTCCGGCAGAGAGGCTCCTCCGGCCACCGTGCGTCCCCATTCAGCTCCCGCAACCACCGCCTCATAGCAGCCGACGATGGCCCAGTCCCAGGATTCCTCCGCCGGGACGCCGATGCTCTCCAAGCCCGCCCGCACCACCGGGTCATTGAAGAACGAGGGCTGCCCAAGGCCCTTCCCGGCCAGCCGCGCGGCGGCCTTCAGGTACTCCTGCGGCGAACCTGGATGCACTCGCACAGATACCGAAGGCTGGAAAGCCTCCAATTCATCGGTGAGCTCAATCATCCACAGCGTGAGTTCGTTGGTGACGTCTCGCCCGTCGGCGTCCACGCCCCCGATGGTGACATTCTGGGACTCGTCGCCCTCCCAGAACTTCAGCCACAGACACGCCAGAAGCTCCCGCGCTTCCTCGCGCGTGATACGCCCGGCCGCGAGGTCATCTCGGTAGAACCGATAGAGATACTGATCCAGCCGGCCAGGTGAGACCGCCACCGAGGGTGACTCCACGTGCAGCAGCAAATGCAGGAACCAGAAGGATTGCACTGCCTCGCGGAAGCTGCGTGCGGGTTGCCAGGGGACGCGCTCGCACGTGTCGGCGATTGTGAGCAGTTCGGCCCGTCGAACAGGGTCGTTTTCGCTTTCAGCGCGGTCGCGGATCTGCCGGGCGTGATGGAGTGCGAAGTCGCGGGCGGCTTCGCAGGTGATCTTCATCGCCCGCCACTCGGAGAGTGCGGATGACCCCCGATCACACGGTCCCATCAGCGCATCTATCCTCGCAACCTGCGCGCAAAGGCCTTCGTCGAGGATGCGCGGATAATCGCAGACCATGTGGCCTTCCCCAAAATGGATGCCCAGTTCGCTCCGGGCCTGGTCGATGGCCGCACTGCGCGCGTCCTGCTCGGGGCTGGTGACCGAGCGTGCGCCTCTCTGCCAGATGTTCCCCCGCTGGCTGCCTGCGATAAGCTCGCCGGGCCGCAGGGCGGTCACCCAGTCCCGGCAGATTCGCGCGAAGGCCTTCGCGCGCCGCAGGACCATCTCTTCGCCCACGGTCTCCCGGTATGAGGCGACGCGGAGTTCCTCCTTGCCCAGGTACTCCTCAGCATCGAATGCGAACCGGAGCACCCGGTGGCCGGAGTCATCGCACATCGACCGCGTGAGGGCCTCGCGCAGTGCACAGACTCGCCGAGTCAATGCCCCGATCTCAGCCGCCATCGCTCACGTCTCCTCCGGTGCATGAACGTTGGCTCCGTTCTCGCGCAGGGCGGCCAGGAGCAGATCGGAACTCAGGGCTCTCGGCGTCACCCCATGCCGCACGCACAGGGCCGCCGCAACCCCCGCCGCTTCCCCCATTGCACGGCAGGTGGCCTCAATGCGGATCGCGGCTTGAGCTTCAAAAGTCGCCGAAATGCAGCGCCCTGCAACCAGCAAGTTGTCGACGCACAGCGGCACCAGGCAGCGGTACGGGATCTCATGGTACTCGCCGGGCCCCAGGCGCTCCAGGGTCACGCCCACGCCCGAAGGGTTGTGGATGTCGATGGGGTAACACGACTTGGCGATCCCATCCTCAAACTTCCGGGCCTGCCGGAAATCCTCGGCGCTGAGCACATACTCGCCCACAATGCGCCGGCTCTCGCGGATGCCCACCATGGGCGCGGTCTGGGCGAGATACGCGTCATCAAAACCATCCAGGTAGCGCCGGCAGAACTCCATGATGCGCGGGATAATCCTGCGACCCTGCACCTGGGCGCGGGTAAGGTCCTCGTCGCGGGCGCCATTGACGTGGGTGATCCGGGGACAGTTGAAGCCAAGCTCGCCGGGCCGTCCGGGAATGGTGAAGAACTGGATATACCCGCCCTCTTCGGCGGTGAACACCCCGTCCTGCTCGGCCTGCTCCATGAGCGCGCCCAGGCCCTTGTCTCCCACGCCACCTTTCGCAAAGCCCCAGCCGAATCGCGGCGGGTGTGCATCGAGACCGCCCTTTTCGCGCAGGAACGCGGCCAGACGTTCCAGGTCCACCCCGCCCACGGTGAATCGCAGGCTGGCCGACTGGTTCAGACCATCTTCCGGCCGTCCGCTCTCGAAGGGGGCCCCTGACAGGTACGCCACGTCGGCATCGCCGGTGCAGTCGATGAACTGCTTCGCTTCCAGTTCCCGCCTGCCCGACTTTCCCGCCACCTCGATGGACCGCAGAGCGCCATTGCGCACGGTCGCGCCGATGATGTACGTATGGTAGGACAGGTCGCACCCTGCCTCGAGCACCATCTCCTCGAGCACGTACTTGAGCAGCTCGGGGTTGAAAAACATGCCCTCATTGTCGCCGGGAAGATCGTTGCAGCGCTGATTGATCTCCTCGCAGATGCCCAGCACCAGCTTCTCGCCGCCGGTGGAATAGCTCATAAGGGGCAATACGAGAGCAGCGGTCTGGCTGCCGCCGAGGAAGCCGAACTGCTCGACGATCAGGGTCTTCACACCGCGCCTGGCCGCCGCAATCGCCGCCACTGAACCCGCAGTTCCCCCGCCGCAGACGATGACATCGTAGGACATGACTGTGTCTCCCACGCTGAGCACTGGCAACGGGAGACAGGATACCGCGACGCGCTGGATTTCACAAGGGCGGTCGCGGATAACCTGAAAAACGGGATTGACAGGGGTTGCCGCGAGTGGGATAACCTCCCGAGACCTGAATCGACACGTCCGGAGGGGTATCCGTGACACGCTACATTGCCGCATATGACACCGAGGCCATTGACCACGAACTCGAAGCCGTCCCGGTTCTCGTGGCCCTGCACCGCAAGTATGAGATCCCTGCGACCTTCTTCATCGTGGGGAAGCTCCTGGAACGCGACGGGCCAAGGTACCGAGAGATCCTGGACGACCCGCTATTCGATGTGCAGTCTCACAGCTACTCCCACCAGATGCTCAAGGACAGCCGCCCCCACGGGCCGGCGGTGAGTCTGGAGCAGATGGACGAGGAAGTGGGCCGGGGCAAGCAACTCGTGGAGGACGTGTTCGAGCGCGAATGTATCGGATTCCGGCCCGGCTGCGGGTTCGAAGGCGGGTTCAGCGGGGTCCCGGACCGGCTGGAGATCCTCCGCAGGCACGGTATTCGGTTCGTCAGCGCCGACCTGCGCGGGCCGCTGGACTCCATCCCGAACCCACTCAAGCAGGCGTACACCCACGAGCCCGACGGGTACCCGGACATCACGGAAATCCCAGGTCATGGGTGGCACGATAATGTGCTGAAGGGCTGGACGGGGCATATCACCTATTTCCCGCCGGTCTACGACTTCGCGATGCCGCCTGGCCAGCCGCGCACGGTGGTGGAAGTCTTCGCGCAAGAGGGCCGCTGGATCGAACACGCACTGGAGACCGGCGCGGAGTACGTCTCGCTCGTGCAGCATCCCTGGTCTATTATGCGCTTTGACGCGGCGATGGCTCCCATCGAACTGCTCCTGGTTCGCGTCAAGCAGCTCGGCATGCCGTGCATGACTTACCTGGACTACTACCGGGAACTCACGGCCTGACTGTCTCCCGGAAGGCCAGAACGAGAGGGTGGCACAATGTCCGACAGTTGGCGGGATTCATACAAGAAGCAAGAGAAGCCCCAGGAAGCGTCCGAACCGGTCGAGGGCTGCGGAGACGAGAAAGAGTGCTCGGGCGATTGCCAGAACTGCCCGGCCGCCGCGACGGCCAGCGATCAGGAACGAGAATTGCACCTGCAGGAGAAGCGCTTGCAGGAGCGGGCATCTCTCATCAAACACACTTATGTTGTGATCAGCGGCAAGGGCGGCGTAGGTAAGAGCACGGTCGCGGCAAGCCTCGCATGGGGATTCGCGCTGCGAGACAAGCGCGTGGGCCTCCTGGACGCCGACCTGCACGGGCCGACGATCCCGATCATGATGGGCCTTTCCGGCCAACGCGTGCAGGGGGTGGGCGGGAGCATCTCCCCCGTGCCGGTGTTCGAGAATCTCATGGTTATGTCCATCGGGTTCTTCACCCAGGGCAAGGACGACCCGGTGATCTGGCGCGGTCCCCTGCGCTCGGGAGTCATACGCCAGTTCGTGTCCGACGTGGACTGGGGGCCGCTGGACTACCTCGTGGCCGACCTGCCGCCAGGAACTGGCGACGAGGCACTGACTGTCGCCCAGATGTTCCCGAATGCCGAGGGCGCGATCATCGTCACGACGCCCCAGGATGTCAGCACCGCCGACTGCCGCAAGGCCGCGAACTTCGTGAAAGCGGTGGACCTGCCCATTGTCGGGATCATCGAGAACATGAGCGGGTTCATATGCCCTCACTGTGGCGAGAAGACCGACATTTTCGGCGCAGGCGGAGGCCAGGCAATGGCCGACCAGCTTGGGGTGCCGCTCCTTGGTCAGGTCCCAATCGTGGCCGATGTGACGCGGCTGTCCGACGAGGGCAGGCCGCTCCTTGGCCCCGACGCTCCGCCGGAAGTCAAGCAGGTGTATGAGAGCATCGTCGAACGGCTGGTGAAGCTGGCCGAGGGCTGAGCGCCGTGGTGGTTGCGGTGGGGTGTCGGGCGGAGGGCACTCCAGTCTTGCTGGTGCTTGACATCATCCGATGGCCGGCCCGAACATGTCTGGATCGTCCGGGTGGGCGCCTTCTCACAGCCCGGGAAGCGGGCGGCAGCCTATAGTCGCGGGTGGAGTGGAGTAAAGCGAAACGCAACCCGTGGTCAGCGCCACATTCGCGTCTCTGAGCCCCGGAATGGGGGCGGCACAACACTGGATCGCCCGACGCATCAGTGGCGCCCCTCTCAGGGGCTCTCGCGCCACACACGGGTTGGCCAGCGGTTGCTTCCCGCTTCGCGGGCTATGAGGCTAAGGCACCGGCCCATCCCTGCAGCACATAGCCAACGAGAGCGATCGGGCCCCGACGCGGAAAACGCGACGACCCCTGGGAGGCAATTGCCGTCGGGACCCGGCTCGCGGTGCGGCCCCCCCCCACCGACCAGACTCGCCGGACGCCTTCAGTGCTTTCCCATCACTTCCAGCCGCACCGACCGGCAGACAGCGCCCAGGATCGGGTCGGCGTCGTCAGTTGCCGCAAGCTGGTCGAAATCGGCGAGCTGCTCAGTGAGAAGCCTGCGCCCGCAGTGCCCGTGGATGCAAGCAGCCAGGTCCATCAGGCCAGGTCCGTGACCGTTTGCTTTGGCGTGCGAGGCATCCAGCAAGGCATCCGCGAACACCTGCATACGCGCCGCCCGCTGCCGCGCAATCTCACGGCCTGCACGGGTATGCGGCCCAGGGCTCACAAGAAGCTGCTCCTTGCGCGGCAGCCATCCCCTCATCTCTTCGAGGGTCGCCGCAAGCGGATGCCCATGTCCGGACCGGATGGTCAGAAAGCGCCAGACCGCGACGATTCCGAAGTTCCCATCTATGAAGTCCGCATCGCCGAGGCACAGGCTCTCAACGGGGCTATCCGGGGTGTTGGAGCCGGAGTGAAGAGATATCGCCTCGCAGACCCGGGCGATGATCCCATCCGGCACACCAAGTTCCCTGAGAATTCGCCCGGCCTCCTGCGCCCCAATCTCAGCATGATCTCTGCCGGCGTCCTTTCGGATATCATGCAGGAGGGATGCCAGCAGCACCACGTCGGGGTCTGCCCGCTCGCGTTCCGCCAGTGTCAGGGCGAGGTCACGCACGCGAAGAGTGTGTTCGTAGGTGTATCCGGGCCAGTGGTACCCTTCCCAGTCGGGGGGCCAACCGATAAGCCGGTCGCGGATGATCCGCTCCAGCTCGGGGACGATATTACGCATGAGGGCGGTCCAGTCTCGCAATGCTGAATGATGTGTAGGAATTCTGCAAAACAGCGCCAGATGTGTCAAGCTTCCGGCACAATGGGTCGGCTTACTTCGGGCCTGCCCCTTGCGCCTCAACCTCCGGGCCGACTACTTTCTCGAACTGCTGCCGGTACAGTTTCGCGTACAGGCCTTTGGCGGCCAGAAGTTCGCTGTGGCGGCCGGATTCCACCACGCGCCCCCGATCCAGAACGATAATGCGGTCCGCGGTGAGGATCGTGGACAGCCGGTGCGCGATGATCACCGCGGTCCGGCCCTTCAGCAGCACTTCCAGCGCCTGCTGGATCAGGTACTCAGACGTTGCGTCGAGGTTACTGGTGGCCTCATCCAGGATCAGGATCCTCGGGTCTTTGAGCAGTGCCCGGGCGATGGCAAGCCGCTGCTTCTCTCCACCGGACAGCCGGAACCCGCGCTCCCCCACGATCGTGTCGTAACCGTCGGACAGCTCTGTGATGAAATCGTGGATGTTCGCGGCCTTCGTGGCCGCCACAATCTCATCGTCTGTGGCCCCCGGACGGGCATAGAGAAGGTTGTCGCGTACGGTGGCATGGAACAAGAACGTGTCCTGGGTCACAGTAGCAATGTGGGAGCGCAGGGTGTCCTGAGTGATGTCCCTCAGGTCTTTCCCGTCGAGTGTGACTTTGCCCTCCGTCGGATCGTAGAATCGCGGGATGAGGTAAGTAACCGTGGTCTTGCCTGCGCCGCTTGGCCCCACAAGGGCTACGCGCTGCCCCGGTTCAATGTCGAAGGACACGTCCTTGAGCGCCCGGCGATCCACCTCCGGGGCCTCACTCTCCAGCGGCTCACCGGTCACGGGCTGCGTGTCCCCCGTCTGTGCCTCCGCACCCGGTGGAATGGGCGGTTTCGGGTACTCGAAGCTCACTTCGTGGAAGCTGATTGCGCCCTTCGTCTCCCGCATCTGAACGGCGTTTGGCGAGTCATCGACCTCGGGTCTCCTGTCCAGATACTCATAGATGCGCTCGAAAACGGCCAGGGCGCCCTGGAGATTGACATACACGTTCGCGAGTTGCCCCACCGGCCGATACAGGTTGGACAGATACGCCACGAAGGCGATGATCGTACCGACGGAAAGTTCGCCTCGTATTGCCTGGTGCCCGCCGTACCAGTAAATGGCTGCAGGACCCAGCACGCTGAACACTGCAAGGCACATGAACAGCCAGCGTCCCGCCATGGCCTGCTTTACGTTGAGTTCCATGACCTGCCGGTTGCGTTCGGTGAACAAGTCGGCGTCGGCGCGGGTTTGGCCGAAGAGCTTGGTGAGCAGGATGCCTCCGATGTTCAGCCGCTCCTCCATGAATGCCACGAGTTCGGCTTGCTGCTCCTGAGTGAGCCGCGAGAGCCGGTGCCTCACTCGCCCTACGTACCTCGTTGGCAGGTAGAAGGTGGGCACCACGACGATGGCAAGCAGCGCCAGCAGCGGGTCCATGGAGATAATCACGATGAGGGTGGCAATGAGGGTGAAGATGTTACCGACGATAGAGACAATGGAGTCGGTCACCACGCCCTGCACCGCAGAAACGTCATTGTTCACCCGCGAGACGATTTCGCCCGCGCGGGTGACCGTGTAGAAGCCCAGCGACTGCCTCTGCAGGTGGCGGTACAGGTGATTGCGCAGGTCGCACATGATGCCCTGACCCACGCGCATGTTCAGGTAATTCTGCAGCACGCTAATGAGGCTGGAGACCACCGTAAGAGCGACGATTGCTCCCACCAGGAGTGATAGCAGCCGTGAGTCCTTGTCGGGGATCGCGTTGTCCAGGATACCCCGCACGCACAGGGGTGGAAGTACGCCGAGACCGGACGTGGCCGCGATGCACAGGATGATGGCGATCCACTGTAGCCAATAGGGCTTGAAGTGCTGGGCAACCCGGCTCAGGCGGGCACGGGTGATCGGCAGGGGCGCCGTCACCTCGCCCACCCCCGTGTGCCGCTGGAGGCCAAAGGTCCTGTGCATTCCCCCCAGCGTTCGCTCTGATCCCATACCGCGCAGCATGTGGTGTTCCGGAACTGTCGTGATTTACGGTTCGTAGACCGGGATGGTCTGCCGTCGACCGGTGCGGATTGCTTCCGCGGCCATAATGGTGGCCGCCGCGCTATTGGCGCCGCTGAAGGCATCGACGAGGGTCGGCGTGTCCTCCTGGATCGCAGCCAGGAAATGCTCGATCTGGGGGTCGTACGGGTGGCCATGCACCGCCAGGTGGGTCAAGTCCGTCTCCTCGGCGTCATGCCCCTCGCCCACGTAGAGCTTGCCGCCGCGCACGGTGCCCTTTGTCCCGTAGACGGCGAGGTTATACAACGGGGCCATAGGCCCCACCGGACCGTACAGAGCCGCCACCTTGGCAACCGCCCCACTCTCGAACCGGAAGACCGCGCACATGCAGTCATTGTGCTTCATAGCCGGGAAGGCGATGGAATTGCCGAAACCGTCCACTTCCACCGCCTCGCTGTCGGCATACCAACGCAGCAGGTCGAAGGGATGTACGCCCCCGCCGACAATGGGCTTCTCGTGCTCCAGGTACCAGTTGATGTTACCGATATTGGGGTCGATTCGCGCCGGATCTGCCTGGCAGAGCAGCCCGTGAATATAGTCGCCCTCGAGATAGAAGATTTCCCCCAGCGTGCCGTTCGCGCAGAGTTCCTTGACCTTAGCAAAGAAGGGGTTGAATCGCAGGATCTGCCCCACGTGGGTCTTGCGGTCACTCTGACGGGCTGCCTGGGTCATGCGGTCAAGGTCTTCCAGGGTATTGCCGATGGGCTTTTCCACGAGCACGTGGCAACCCGCTTCGAGGGCCTCAATGAACGGCTCGGCATGCAGGTGGTCGGGGGTGTGCACCGACACTGCATCCAGATTCTCCTGCTCCAGCATGTCCGCGAGACGGTTGTATCCCTTCGCCTGCGGCGCGCGCTCGCGGGCCTGTGCGACTTTTTCGGGCGAGAAATCACACACTGCGACAAGTTGGGCCCGCGCATTGCTCTGGTAGCCCGACACCCACGCCTGTCCGTTGTGCCCCAAACCAACAACGCCGACGCGCACCGGCTTCATCGCAGTCCTCCTGCAGTTGGTGTTCTGGTTCCATTCCCCATGTCCGGCCCAATTCCTTCATGGTTCAAGGGTTGCTTGCCCCGTGCCTGGACACCGACCTGCGTCTCGTGACCCCTGGAGACACGCCGGTGGCCATCAAAGGGCGTGAAAGCCCGGACGGTGAGCATCTGCATCGCCCGGGCCACGATCGGCCGCGGCAACGCCACGGTCCTGCGAGTGCCTTTTCGCAGTTGACCCCACTGTTCATCCCCGGTTACACTCCACCGCTGTGCCGCATGCCGGGGCGATCTGGAACATTCCCACAGAAACTCGCCGAATGCGGGGAACCCGGCTGCGCATGGTGGGCGTTACACCTATCGACTACTCGTCCGCCATTCGTCGCGGCGGCCAAGGCGCGTCCGTCCATTGTGTGAAACGGACGCGTTCATGGGAGGTGCCCTGAGATAGCACTCGCCATTGAGACCCGGGATCTTACCAAGACCTACGGGGTCGACTCGGACGGGAATCCCGTAGGCCTTCTCGGTCTAACCCTGCAAGTGGAAGAGGGCCAGATTTTTGGCCTCGTCGGCCCGAACGGGTCGGGGAAGACCACCACGCTCAAGCTCCTGCTGGGGCTGATCAGCCCGACATCGGGTGATGCCCGGGTGCTCGGATACCCGATCGGCTCGCCGGATTACAAGGAGCGAGTGGGGTTCGTCCCCGAGGGCCCGTACTTTTACGACCACCTGAACGCCGTCGAGCTGCTGGCCTTCTATGGCGGGCTGTTTGGGCTGGGTGGCCGCGAGCTTGAGATGCGCACCCAGGAACTGCTGGAACTGGTAGGCATGTGGACCCGGCGCCACATCCGCGTGCGTAACTACTCCCGCGGCATGCTGCAGCGTGTCGGCGTCGCCCAGGCGCTGCTCAATGATCCCGACCTGGTTTTCATGGACGAACCCACCGCGGGCCTCGACCCGTCGGCCCAAATGCAGATCCGGGATATCATTGTGCAGATCCGCGAGCGGGGGAAGACCGTATTCCTCTGCTCCCACCTGCTCAAGGAGATGGAGCCCATCTGCGACAACATCGTCATCCTCAACCGCGGCAGACTCGTTGTGACCGGTTCCATGGATGAGGTCCTCGCAGGCACTCAGGGCTTCTACCGGTTGACTGCCGAGAAGGTCAGCCCCGAGGCGGAGGCAGAGATCGCGCGTATCGCCAAGAGCTTCACCCACCATGGCGCGATGCTGGAAGCCCAGTTCGAGACCCAGACCGCGGCGACCGAAGCGGCGGTCATGCTCGACAGGCACGGAGCTGTAGTCACGGGCATGCACCCCGACCGGCGCTCCCTCGAAGAAGTCTTCATCGACGCGGTCAAAGGAGTGGGCTCTACAGATGACTAGCCGCAACATCCTCGCGGATGTCTACTGGTTCATCATCCTGATCATCCTGGCCGGGCTGATCTGGTTCGCGTTCAGCAGCGACCGTATGCAGGCGGTGTATATCGCCTGGGGCGTCATCGGCCTGACGCTGCTGGTCACGGTTGCCCGCAACTTCCCGACTTACCTCTTCGGGCGGCTCATGCCCCCGGTGTGGCGTGTTGCCCGGGCCACTTTCCATGAGGCCTGGCGGCGCCGATTCCTCAATGGCATTCTGGTGTTCGCGCTGCTGATCATCCTCTCGTCGTGGGTCCTGGCGTACCTGCAGCCGGGGGCTGAGCTCAAGATGCTCATCGATATCGGCCTGGGCGCCACCCGGTTCTTCGGGCTGCTCATCGCCATCTTCCTGGGCACCCGCCTGATCGCTGACGAGATCGAGCGTCGCACAATCCACACCCTGCTCGCAAAGCCTGTGACCCGCGCCCAGTTCCTGTTCGGCAAGTTCCTCGGCGGCTACGCCACGGTTTTCGCCAACATGCTGGTCATGGCGATCACCTTCTACATCGTGTTCGCGATCAAGGCCCCGCAGTTCAAGAACATCGACCCGGAGTCCGGCGCGACCGCCTACCACATGGACTTCATGTACGCCAATATCGCTAAGGCGCTGGGGCTGGCCTTCTGTGAGACTGCCGTGTTGGTCGCCCTTGCGGTCACCGCATCCACCGTTTTCTCGTGGATCTTTGCGGCGATCTTCTCCTTCTTCATCTACTTCGTCGGGCAGATGAGCGACTTCTTCCGCCAATTGTCCGACCCCGATCGCGGCGCCAGTGCCGTTGCCCAGGTGCTTCTGGGCACTATCTACCGCGTCCTGCCACATTTTGAGATCTTCGACATCCGCGAGGCCATCCTTCGCGACCAGATTGTGCCCTGGGAAGTGCTCACCAAGCACGGCCTGCAGGGACTCATGTACGTAGTCGTCATCATGCTCATCGGGTACCTGTGTTTCAATGAACGCGAGGTATAGAGGCGCGAAACGCTGCGCCTCATTTGCTTGCCGCGGCCAATTACGCCGGAGTGCGATGCCATGAGACTCAAACAAATGAAGGGTTATCAGGTTGCCGGCTGGGTGCTGGTACTGGCCCTGATGGTCCTACTGCAGCCGATAAGCGACTCGGTCAACCTGGATCGCTTGATGCTGGGTCTGCGCAGCCCTACCCCGGTAACCAAGATTATCGAGTTCGACCCCACCGCGATCACCGGGGT
The DNA here is from genome assembly GCA_013314775.1 of Armatimonadota bacterium. Taxonomy (NCBI): domain Bacteria; kingdom Bacillati; phylum Armatimonadota; species Armatimonadota bacterium. Next base: position 95,152 of record JABUFB010000011.1, read on the forward strand.
CATCGCGGGGGCGATCCTGGGAGGCTTCCGCGACATCGCCGCCTCGATGCTCTGGTTCAAGACCCAGGAATACTGGGACTCCGGACAAGGCGCGAGCCTGAAGTCCCTCAACCTGATGCGCACCGTGACCCTGCTCGACCCCCACTGGTTGGAGCCCTGGCGCATCACGGGATGGCACCTGTGTTACAACCTGTACGTGGAAACTGAGGATGCCGAGCAACGCGCCGAGTTCCTGCGGCTGGGGATCAACGCCCTCAAGGAGGGCATCTCCTGGAATCCCGACCGCTACGATCTGTACATGGAGCTTGGCTGGACTTTCTTCGACAAGGTCAAGGATTTCCCGGAAGCCGCCAAATGGTTAGGCGCTGCGATCCAGTTTGAGCACCCTGAGTACATTGAGCGCCTCATTGCTCACGGTTGGGAACGCCTGCCTGACATGCCCAAAGCCCTCGACTGGTACGACTTCTGCATCAAGCGCGACCCATCTGACGGCACCGCGCATGGTGCGACACTCACCATTCGCGAGCGTTACATGTGGGCATGGCGGTTCATGGAGGAGAAGAAGTTCGACGCCGCAATTGAGGAAATCAACGAAGCCCTCGCGGTGGCGCCCAACAGCTCCCTGGCGCTGCACATGAAAGGCCACATCTACGAGGCAGCCGGAGAGTATGAGAAGGCGCTGGATGTCTGGGATCTTGCTGCGAAGAACGCTGCCCTGGACTTCCACGCGCGCACCAAGGTCGCTCAGATCAGCCGTATCCTCGGTCGCGAAGTGCCCGAGTATGCCAGCGACATCTACATCGAGCGCGAGAAAGCCAAGGAGCGCCGAGCCACCGGGGCCACCGGACCGGCCGTTCCGAGCAAGCAGGACTTTTAGGCCTGACCGAAGGTGACGTAACACAGGCCGTCGAACAGTCAATCCAAGGGGCGCTGCGAATGCGGCGCCCTTTGCTGTGACCGTTTACCCCCAACTCTCGCCGACCGGTGAACAGTCATGCGCCTGCGCAATGTCACCCTGGAAATGAGTCTCAAACCCTTCAAGGACACCAGCGAAGCCACAGCCCGCATGGTCTGTCGCGACCTGTTCCGGCAATGGTGGCCACTTATCAAGCACGCCGATCAAGTCTCCGTTTTGCTATGGTGCGCGGACGGTTCCGAGATCCTGGAGTACAAGGGCGACCTGACAGAGCCCTTCGAGTGGGCACGGTACATCGGCGGCGCTAATCCCAGGGCTCACGTCCCGAATGACCCCGAGGGCATTGCGCTTCACAGCCGCCCTTACCTGTACATGGACAACCCGCCGGAGTTCACCTACGGCTGGCTCAAGCGTCTGCTGGCCATCATCAAGGAGGAGGGACGCATGGTCACCGGGCGTCCGGTGCGAGTGGGCGAGACCTTTGATCCGGGCCCGGAATTCGCGAAGTCAGCCTTCAAGTACGAGAGGCACCCTGAGATCTGCCTGGGCGAGACCATGGGTGCAAAGAGCTTCGTCTGCTCGTACGCCACCCTCCATGCCGATGCACAGAGTTACGCTGGGTTCCCCGAAGGCATCCCGGAAGGCACGCCCTTTGGAGTATTCCTGGGGCGCCAGGCAAAGCAATTCTGCGACGACCTCGGCTTCGACTACCTGTGGCTCTCCAATGGTTTCGGCTTTGGTCTGGAGCCCTGGGCGTTGCGTGGCGCGGTGTTCGACGGACAATCCTTCAACAGCGCCCGGGTCGATGAGGTGAAGCGGCTCAGTCTGGATTTCTGGAACCTGTTTCGGCGGGAGTGCCCGGACCTTCCCCTGGAGACCCGCGGCACCAATCTCTCCACCGGCATGGACCTGGCCTCCGACGCCGTTCCCCTGCGCGACATCTACGAAGGGGGGTATGGGATGGAGCCGCCGCCGAACTCGCCCTGGGCCGCACTCAACCACGATTTCGGGCTGGAACTGGTGGGATGGATGTCGCATATTGCCGAGATACCCGGCGAGACTTTCCCATTCCGCTTTTACACCCACGATCCGTGGTGGCTCAACAGCCCGTGGCTCGACCGCTATGGCCGCGAGCCACAGGACATCTACATGCCCCTGTCCGTGGCGCGCATTGACGCGTACGGCAACATCTGCAACCCCTCGTCGGTGTTGTTGCTCACAGCCGATGACTCCTATGGCAACCTGCCCGACCAGGTGCCCAATGAGGTTATCCCCCACATTCTCTCAGGGCTGCGCGAAGCCCCTGATGCCGCCGGTCCGCTGGTCTGGGTCTACCCTTTCGATGAGTACCACGACCGCACATTCAGCCGCGACCCGCGGATAGATGAGGTCTTTTTCGGCGACTGGTTTATGCGCGGAGCGGTCAATAGCGGCCTGCCCCTGAACACGGTGATTAGCACCCGCGCCCTGCCCGGCGTGATAGAGAGCAGCCCCGAGCTGCTGGGCGAGAGTATCCTGGTCAGCCCGGTGCCCGACGCCCACAGCGCGTGGGAGGACGCACTTTTCACTCACCTCGGCAACGGCGGCCGTGCGCTCTTGTATGGCCCGGCGACATATGCAAGCAACAACCTGCTTGACCTGCTTGGCATTGACCTCGCCGAACCGCTCAGTGGCGAGTTCGAACTGAACGAGACGCTGAGCGCCGATCTGCTGGTGGACGACTACCCGAAGCGTCTCACCCATCCCGGACTTCTCTCTGCGGGCGGAATCCGCGAAACCCCGCGCAAGGGCTCTGGCGGGCACCACGTGCTCCTGCGACAGGACAATGAAACGCGCGTGGCTGTCGCGCAGCCCCTCGGCCCGGGGGGCACAGGGCAACTGGTCTGGTTGCGTGGAACGGTCTCCTGTGATCCGGCGAAAATGCGAGGCCATCTCCTGGTGCCATTCGACCCATCTGAGCATTTCCCCGCGGAGGCTCTGGCTCGGTTCGCCCTGCGCTTCCTGGGCTATGACCTCATCCAGGATAAGCGCTCGCCGCGGCAGGCCTCGCCGATGCTCACCATCGCCAGACACGCCAATGCGTTCTTCCTATCGGGGTACTGTCCGGACAGCACAGTCCGGCAGATCTTCCGGTTTCCAGCCGGCGCGCCCCTCCTCCTGGGAATGCAGACCTGGCTTGAGGACGGACGCTCCACGTATACCCTGCCGCCAAGCTGGCGTCGCGAATGCCGGGTGTTCGTGGAGCAACAGGCCGGCCTGGTCTCCTGCCGCGAGGAGCATTCGGGCGCCATCGGCATCAAGCGCCGCATGCGACTGTCAGGCCTGGAGAGCGCTACCGTCCGTTTTCTCCCGGAGCCCGGTACCGAGGCGAAGGTCACCTTCCTGCGGGACCCGCAGCACCCGTACGTTCTCGGCGACTACATTGAGCCCGAACTGGTGCATGACTGGCGCGGGCGCTTTCTCGAAGTGCCCAATATCACGGGCGAACTGCTCATCTCCTGGTAGCGGAGGCCGACGAAATGCTGATCCAGCGCCGCAAGCCCCTGACCGCCCGAGTGGGTCTCGTTGCTGTCGGGCATCATGTGTACTGGGACCAGTTTGAGGGGCTTCTCGACGAGTTGATGGGCAAGGTCGCGGTCCTCAGGGGCAAGCTGGAAGCGAACGCCGTGGATGTGTTCGAATTTGGCATGCTGGACAATGCCGAGACCGCGTACGCCGCATTGCCGAAGATCAAGGCAGCCGACCTCGATGTGCTCTTTGTGGACATGGTCACCTATGCCACATCCAGCACTTTCGGCGTGCTCGCGCGCGACCTGGACATGCCGATTGTCCTCGTGGCCCTGCAGCCCCTGGCGGCCATGGACTACGCTCGCGCCAGCACCTATATGCAGCTATGCAACGATGATTTCTGCTCCGTGCCCGAGTTCACCGGCGTCGCAATCCGCATGGGCAAGCCCACGCCGCCCGTAATCCTGGGGATGCTCGAGGGCGACCCGGAAGCCGACGCCGAACTCGCCCGGTGGTGCTCCATTGCCCATGTCCTCCACGATCTGCGCCGCGCGCGCATCGGTCACATGGGGCACGTGCTCGAAGCCATGCTGGACATGCACACCGACCCGACGGCTGTCACCGCGGCTTTCGGTTGCCATGTGGTCCAGTGCGAGCCCGATGAGATCCTGCGCCAGTACAGGACTGCCGACCCGGCAGCAATTGCCGAAAAGGCCGACCTGATCCGGAGATTCTTCGACGCACCCGATCCGGTCTCCGATCCCCTCACCTCGCGCCTGAAGGAGGAGGACCTTCTGATGGCGGCGCGGGTTGCGGTAGCATTGGACCAGTTCGTCGCAGACCGAAACCTGGACGGTCTTGCATACTACTACGAGGCCGACCCGCATTCTGAAATGCGCCACGTCATGTCCAATCTGATCGTGGGCAACTCCCTCCTGTGCGCCGCTGGGTTCCCTATGTGTGGCGAGTTCGACATCAAGACCTGCATCGCCATGCTCATTATGGACCGGCTGAATATCGGCGGGAGTTTCGCCGAGTTCCATCCCATCGATTTCGGGCGGGACACAGTTCTTGTGGGGCACGACGGACCTCACCATATCAATATCGCAGACGGCAAGCCGGTGCTGCGCAGTCTTGAGAAGTACCACGGCAAGCCCGGTTCCGGCGCCGGTGTGGAGTTCCAGATCCGCCGCGGACCCATCACCATGCTGAGCATAGGCGTCAAGGCCGATGGCGCCTTCAAGTTCGTGATCGCCGAAGGCGAATCGGTGGATGGGCCGATTCCGCCCACTGGTAACACCAATACCCACGGCCGTTTCGCGCCCGATGTGCGCACCTTCCTGAAGCGGTGGGTGGCCGAGGGCCCGACCCATCACTTTGCGCTGGGTGTCGGGCACCACGCGGAAAGCATTGTCAGAATCGCGGAGGCGCTGGGCATCGAATACGCAGTGGTCACGCCGTAGCCGTTGAGTGCAGGCAGGCTGCGCGGATCGCTGCCGAGAAACGGGCAAGCGACCGGCCCAGCCAGCCCGGAGGTTCCTTCCATGCGCTTCTTGTTCATGCAGATTGCCGCCTTGCTCGCCTGCGCGGTCGCCCTCGCCGCACCCGCGCCCGAGGTCACCTTTTTCCACCTGTCCGATATCCACTATCCCCACGAACGCGGGCAGAGCCAGGACACTATCAATGCTCTGCCGTGTGGCGAACCCATTGTGCTTGCCCCATACGGGGTGACCGTGCCCCCGGCCAGCTTCGCCATCGCCACCGGGGACCTGAACGAGTTCGGCGGCGGGGACGGTGGCTGGGAGGGCTACCTCAACCTGTGGCGCGACATCCCGCTCCCCGTCTACCACCAGTCAGGCAACCACGACGGAACCTGGGACTGCGCGCGGCCGCGGATCCGGCGCATGCATGGCGGAGTGTACTACGCCTTCGAGGCCGGCGGAGTGAAGCTGATCGGCTTCGACACCGCCACTCCCCAGGACCCGCGGCCATCCATTGGCACCGAGGGTATCCTGTGGCTGGCCCAGGAGCTCAGACAGACCCCGCCCGATCAGCCCATTCTCTTTTTCTGCCACCACCCGCTGGACGGGCGGGAATTCGCCGGCTCGTATGACCGAGCGCGCCTGCTGGAACTGCTCCAGACCCGAAATGTGCTGGCGATCCTCGTGGGCCACGGGCACGGAGTGCGCGCCTGGAAAGTGGCGGGGATGGACATGGTCATGGGCGGCAGCACCTATGGCAAGACCCGGGGCTTCGGCATCGTGTCCGTCTCCAACGGGATGCTCCGGATCTGCCACCAGTACGTGGGCGATGACAAGTCCATGGTCCCGCTCCTGGAGAAGCCTGTCGCACAGACAGCGCCCTTCATTCCCATTGCGGATGTGAACCCGCCGGACGCCAGCATCTTCGCGCCGCACGAGCCCCTGGCCTGGTGGGTGCGGACCGAGCCCGCCGATGCCGCCACCAGCGCGGTCTTCGACATTGACGGCGGCCCGGAATCTCCCATGCGATTTGAGGCCGGACGCTGGATTGCCGAGGTCTTGCGCGAGAATCTTGAGCCCGGCGCGCATGTGATCCGGTTCGAGTTCAGCGGCCCCGGGATGAGCACCACCACGCGCACCCAGTGCTTCTGGATCGACGGCGGTGGGTACCACATCGCCTGGAAGAGTACGCTGTCGGGTTCCTGCCAAAGCACGCCAACGATACATCGCGGTGCAGTCTACGTTGGCTGTAATGACGGGACGGTGTACGCGCTGGATGGCGAGACCGGGGACATCCGCTGGCGCTTCATTACCGGCGGCGAAGTGCGCTCTCAGCCCATGGTGACTTCGGACGGCGATGCGGTCGTCTTCGGCTCCGCGGATGGCCATGTCTACTGCGTGGGTACGGATGGAACCCTGCGCTGGAAACGGGACATCGGCGGTGCGGTCTACGCCACGGTGCTGCTAGTGGGTGATCTGGCGGTCACGGGCTGCAATTCGGGGGATATCGTAGCACTCAACCAGACAACGGGCGCGGTGGCCTGGACCAGCACTGCGCCGGAGTACGCTCTGGAATCCGGGCTCTGTGTCGGGGATGGCCGGGTGTTCGCGGGTGCGTGGGACCGGTTCATCTACGGCCTGGATCTGGGGGATGGGTCGATGAAGTGGCGCACCCCCAGCCACGGCGCCGCCAAGCCGTCCGGAGCGGCGCGTTATTACAGCCCCGCCGATTGCGCCCCGGCGTTTGCGGCCGGCAAGGTCTTCGCCGCGGATCGCGCCTACACGTTGACCGTTCTCGACGCCGCCACGGGCGAGGAAATCGCGTCTCAGGACAAGGTGGGCGCTGTCTCGACGACCCCGGATGGGAGCGCGGTCTACCTGCGCCGCAGTGATGGGAAAGTGGTCCGTCTGAACGCGGATGGAACTGAAGTCTGGACCGCAGAGGCTCCCACGGGTTACGCGCCCTCCCCCGTTGCGCCCTGCGGCAACCAGGTGCTGGTGGCTTCCACGCTCGGCACCCTGACCAGCCTTGATGCAGTCAGCGGTTCTGTCCTGCGCCAGTACAAGGCATTCGCGGATACCTTCGTCTTCGCTTCGCCGGCCTGCGACGGCGCCAGGACGTACGTGGTGGACATGACCGGCACGCTCCTGGCGCTGGACCCACGATGACCCGCGCGTCAGCGAGCTTCCTGCTCCTCTGCGCACCCACACTGGAACAGTTCGCACGCGCTGCGGTCCTCACTGGCCGCCACGCGTTCGCCGGTCTGGTGCGGTTGGACCAGCGTTTCGTAGACGAACGCGCCGATCAGCCCTCCAACCAGCGGGGCGACGATGTAGACCCACCACTCACACCCCCTGGGGCCCGGGATCGCGATGGTTCCCCAGCCGGCGAAATATGACACGATGCGCGGGCCGAGATCCCGCATCGGATTCAGCCCCGCCTGTGTCAGTGGTGCGACAATGCTGATAATGCAGGCGACAACGAACCCGATCAGGAACGGGTGCAGATTGGCCTCGATCGGGGCCAGCTTGTTGCACTTGTCCGTCAGCGCCATGATGAAGAAGAGCAACAACGCGGTGCCGACCATCTCCCCGGTGAAAGCGCCCGCGAGGCTGACCTGCGCCATGGCCTCCCCGTCCGTGCCGTAGACCGCCGGATTCGGGAAGTACTCGCCAAACCACATCGCGGAAAGCTGGCTCCCATCCCTCCCGCGCACAATCCCCTTGTCCTGCTCAAAACGCGCGCAAGTTGGCCCGAACATCCCGAGCAGTAGCAGCGACGCCAGGATACCTCCGGCCATCTGCGCACTAACGTATGGCAGCACCTTCCTGCCGGGGAACTCATGTCCCCGAAAGATCGCCATCGCCACGGTGACCGCCGGATTCAGGTGCGCGCCACTTACCGCGCCCACCGCGTAGGTGGACAGGCCGATGGCGAAGCCCCAGACCGTTGCCACTTGCCACAGGCCTTGATGCGCACCCGTCAGGACAGCAACCGCCACCGCCCCCGTGCCGAAGAAGACCAACAGGAACGACCCTGCAAGCTCGCCCAGCATCTCCCCGCGCAGCGATGGGCGTCTCACTCGCGCCCACTCCCCAACAGGGCCTCAGCCACCCTCACGATTTCCTCCGCGGCGGCGATCACCGCGGGGTGATCCAGGGGGGCATGGTCCCCGGGGAGCGACGCTACATCGAACCCCGCCGCTTCCAGAACCTCATCTACCCGCACAGTGGCGTGGACGCTTCCGCCTTTCTCTCGGACCAGGTAGTTCGCGCAACCTTTGTCGCATGACTCCACCGCGATGACGTAGTCAATCATCAGGAAGACCACATCCTCGTGGACGTTGGCATAGAGCGCGGGAGCACACCCGAGATGCGCGCGTTCCGGCCCCAGGCGCTGGTGCGCAAGGTAGCTAGCCTGCCGGCCGATGGTCGTCAGGTTCGTTTCCAGGCCCAGGCAGGGCTGGATGCAGACTGAATTGGGCATGATGTGCCTCCACCGGGACTGAGCGCTGTTCAACTGACGCGCCGTTCTGTTCCTGCAAGAGCCTGTCAACCGTCTCCAGGATGGCGTCCGCGACCGCGCGCACCGCCGCCAGTCCCCTTTCGCCCAGCTCCTCCCGCTTCTCGCCCAGGAGAGAGATTCTGTGCCGCGTCAGGATGCGCCCGGCGTAGATGGTCTCGGCCACCTCGAGCTGTTTGCCTTCAGCCAGTTTCGTGGCGCAGCGCGGGCCACAGCCGTCAATCACCACCAGGGGGTGGCTGCCGGCTGCTTCCAGCACCTCAGGCACGTCGCCTGTGAGGGGCCCGCTGCCGATCAGGATAACGCTCTCCGGCCTCTCGTCTCTGACCGTGTACACTGCGCGGCGAATCACCGTGGATACTGTCTGGCCGATGCCGCAACATCCGAGAATGGCGACCCTGGGGTGCTGATCCGGCATGGTCTCCTCCTGGTGTGCGATGGCTATCTACTCGTAAGCGCCTGCTATCGCGACGGTTCATCTTGTCATGAGCGCACGCCCAGGTCTCCGATCAGGGCAGGTTCTTCCACAGGTCGTGCGGCGCGATGGTCTGCTCGTACTTCAACCACTTGGCGTGGCCGTCAAAGAAGAGCAGGTTGCTACCGCCCTGGTGACGGTCCTGAACGGGCCAGACCGGAGGGAAGGTGTGCGTGTGGTAGGCAGGGCACACCCGACACGTTGCCTTCTCGGACTCACCCAACATGATGAGCTGGGATGGCCGATGTATGCTGCTGAGGGCGTATACGCCGCCGAAAGGCAGACCCGTATAGTTGGGGTCCGCTGGGTTCAGGGTGAAGCCGTCGCAAAGATAGCCGTAACTGCCCACGAAACTGTGGCCCCCCACCGCGCCGCGATGCGACGGGCAGACAAACACTTGGTTGTTCTTCACGTACGGCGCGATCGTCTCGAACCAGTAGTGGTAGACAGTGCCGGAGGGGTCCGTGAAGTCACGGAAACAGTGTGGAAGCACCATCTCATCGTAGTCTTGCGAGTACATGATGCTCGCCGTGCCAAGCTGCTTCAGGTTATTGAGACAGGCCGTTGAGCGCGCTTTCTCCCGGGCCTGACCAAAGACGGGGAACAGCATGGCTGCGAGAACCGCGATGATCGCGATGACAACAAGCAGCTCGATGAGCGTGAACCCTGATCTCGACATTTCTGTCACCCCGTCAGATCTGTGGTGCTCAAGTCTGTTTTCTTAGCCATGTTTCATGGCAATTATTCTTGCCATAATGAGGCAAACAAAATAACGATCGGTATCAGGTCTGATCAAAATACCTGGCAACGGCCTGCTCTAAGCGCTCCTCGGAGATGCCCTTGCCGGAGCTCACGATCTCGTCACCCACTAGCACGGCGGGCGGCATGAGTGCTCCGAACCGGGCGACCTCGGGAGAGTCAATGGGGTACTTCTGGACGCAGACTTGGCCGGGGTACCGCAATGCGACCTTTCGGGCAATGCGTTCGGCGCTGATGCACCGCGAGCAGGGCATCACTGCCCCGAGTTCCTGCACCCCGTAGATCAGCCGGATCTCCAGGCAAGGCTCTTCGCCACGCGAGGCGTGTGCACCGCCCTCGCCGGTTTCTCCGGTCTCAGGGGCCTTTGTCGGCTGTCTGGCCTCACAGGCCACCCGCGGTATATTCAGGTGTGGGGCGCATGAGAGGGCGACTTCAGGTGGGCAGTGGCGGATCTGCCAGCAGGGAATCAGGTCAAGAAGCCGGCGGATCGCCGTGACCGTCAAACCCTCGTCGTGGATCATGTCACGGATGCAACGAAGCCAATGGAGGTCCTGCTCGGAGTACAGGCGCTGGCGGTTGCCGCCCACCCGTGCCGGCTCGATGATGCCGGCCTCCTCATAGCCCCGGATTGTCCTGGGGCTGAGGCCCACAAGCTGCGCGGCCACATTGAGCGGATACATCGGCCGGCCTTCAGGCATCTTGGCTGCCATTATCCCTGGTAATAATTTTCAACATGATGAGTGAAAGCATAGAGCTGCGCTCTGCTGCTGTCAATGGACAGGCTGTGACGGAACTAGGAAAAGACGGGGAAGTCTCTGCGAGGCTTCTCGCCGTCTTCCGAGAGATACTTCCACCCGTCGAAGAAGGCCTCCTGTCCCCCATTCCCCGGTCCGACGAGTCCGATCTGCCCCGTGCCCACAACTGCCTGCCGCGCGCCGTCACGCTTCGGGTCTGCGTATTGCACGAACCACGCTTCGAGGCTTGCACGCAACTCGGCCAGCACCGCTGCACAGCTATCGTCGTGCAGGAGATTGGTCCGCTCATCCGGGTCCTCGGCCAGGTGATAGAGTTCGTGGGGCCCATACGGATACCGGTGGATATACTTCCACTCACGCGTCCGCACCATCCTCGCCGGCCCATACTCGTCGTAAACCACCACTCGCTCATCACCCTCGAAGCACTCACCACGCAGCAGCGGCGCGAAACTTCTGCCCGGCAGCGCGGCAGCGTCAGGGTTCTCCAGGCCGACGTACTCCAGCAGCGTAGGCATGAAATCGTAGTGGCTCAGAAGGTGGTCACACACTATGCCCTGCGGAACGCGGCCAGGATGACTGATGAGCGCAGGCACCTTCACGGAAGTGTCGAACAGGTTCAGGGGCATGGAGGCGTTGCCCTTGCCGTACAGGCCGTGATGCCCCATGTTCATCCCATTGTCGCTGGTAAAGAAGATCAGGGTTTTCTCGCGCAGCCCCTCGCGTTCCAGCCAGTCCAACACGCGCCCCACGTTCAGGTCCATCGCAGTGACCGCTGCAAAATACCCGCTCAACACAGACCGCCGGCTGTGTTCATCCCAGCCCCCCGGGGCGGAGTTGATCTGCCACGGGTGCATCGGTTCGAAGGGAATTGAGTCGAAGGCGCAGTTGGCATGGTACTCGTCGTAAATGTCGTGCGGGTGCTCATCGCGCCCCCAGGGGCTGTGGGGCGCAGTAAAATGGAGACTCAGGTAGAAGGGAGCTTCCTGTCCTCGCTGGGCGTCAAGAAAGCCCAAGGCGGTGTCGGTGATGGCGTCGCTGATGTACCGGGGCTCTTCGTAGACTTCCCCATCGTGGATCATCGGCGCGTTGTAGTACGAACTGCCGCCGCGGGCGTGAACTTCCCAGAAACTGAAGCCCTTCTGCGGGTGGTGGGAATCGCCCACGTGCCACTTGCCGCTGATCCCGCAGGTGTACCCAGCCTGCGCCAGGAAGTCGGTGTATGCCGGCTGTCCTGCAAGGTATTCGATCAATGCCCCTTCGCGCTCCGGCTCCGTGGTAGAGTTCCCGGCACGTATCCAATCATGGACCCCGTGTTGTGAAGGGATGCGTCCGGTGAGAAGCGACGCCCGTGCAGGAGAGCAGACCGGAGACACGCAGAAGAAGTTGCTGAACCGCACACCCGTGGCAGCGATCCGGTCCAGGTTGGGCGTTCGAATCTCAGGGTTTCCGGCGCAGCCCATGGCCCACGCGCCTTGATCATCGGTGAGAATCACGATCACGTTCGGCCGGTTCGAGTCGGAACTGGGCATTGCGTCCTCCATCGTCACCCACAGATTGCCGCCTACACACCGCGCGCACCGCGAATATCTTGGGCCGCGGGCGGATGAGTTATGTAGAGTCAGTAATCGGCGTCCTCATCCTCCGGAGCGGCCACCGGCTCTCCATCGTCCACGTACTCGTCGGTCTGGCCGATCGGCAGGATCACCGGGAGCACCATGGGCCGCCGGCCGGTCAGGGCGTTGATACGACGCCCCACCACCGAGCGCAGGCGGTCATACAGCTCTTCCGGGTCTACTTTCCCCTGCTCCGCCATCTCCTCATACGCCAAAAGCACCACGTCTTTGAGTTCGTTGATGATCTCATCGGCTTCATTCATGTAGACGAAGCCTCGCGAGTAGATCTCGGGCCCGCCCAGCAGTTCGCCGGTTTCCGCGTCCAGGGCGACAACCGGCAGCACAATGCCGCTTTCAGCCAGTGCCTGGCGGTCTGCGATCACCACGTCGCCCACGTCACCGACGCCGAGACCGTCCACGTTCACCGAGCCCGCGGGAACATTCCGCCACCGCACTGCTTTGCCCCGGCGGAACTCGTAGGAGTTGCCGGCGTCCATCAGCAGCACGTTCTCCTCCGGCACCCCCATCTCAACCGCCAGCCGTTTGCCGAGCACCAGATGCCTATAGTTTCCGTGGATCGGGATGACATATCGGGGCCGGGTGAGGCTCAGCATGAGCTTGATCTCCTCGCGGCCCCCGTGGCCGGATACGTGGACGCCCTGGTCGGGACCGTAGATGACCTGCGCCCCAGCGCGGAAGAGATTGTCAACGTTGCGCAGGATCATGTCCTCATTGCCCGGGATCATGCTGGCCGACAGGATCACGGTGTCCCCCTCGCCGATCTTCACCCACTTGTGGTCGCCGGAAGCCATCCGCGTGAGCGCGCTGAAGGGCTCCCCCTGGCTGCCTGTGGCGAGAATTGTGACCTCCCTGGGCAGCATCTCCGCGGCGATGTCGATGGGGATTTCCGAACCCGGCGGGATGTCCAGCAGACCGAGCGCACGCGCGGTCTCAATGTTGCGCGCCATGCTGCGCCCGGAAACTGCCACGCGTCTCCCGCACGCCGCGGACTGCTGGAAGACCTGCTCGATTCGCGCGATATGTGAAGCAAAACTGGTGACGATGACCCGGCCCTCGGCCTCGGAAAACAGCCGCGCGAAAGTCTGAGCGACCTCGCTCTCGGACCCGGCGAACCCGGGTTTCTCCACGTTGGTGCAATCCACGAGCAGCGCCAGCGGATCCTGCTGACCGAAAGACGCGAGGGTGTGAAAATCAGGTCCCAGACCGCCCACCGGGGTCTGGTCGAACTTGAAGTCTCCCGTGTGCACCACGAGTCCCTGGTCGGTATGGATCCCCAATCCGCAGCCATCGCGCACCGAGTGGTTCACACGCACCACGTCGATCTCGAAGCTGCCGATCTGAACCCGCTCCCCGTCCTGCATAGGGATGAGCTCTGTGCCGTCCTGGGGGCTGAACTCCGAGAGCCGGTTGCCCAGAAGTCCGAGGGTGAGCGGTGTTCCCCAGACCAGGGCCGGCATCTGCTCCAGCAAGAAAGGCAGGCCGCCCGTGTGGTCCTCGTGCCCGTGGGTGAGGATTACGCCTGCGACGCGCTCGGCGTTCTCGAGCACGTAGGTCATGTCGGGGATAATCAGGTCGATACCCGGTGTGTCATCGCCGGGGAACATGAGGCCGCAGTCGACGATAAGAATCTCGTCTCGCTGCTCGAACAGCGTCATGTTCTTGCCCATGCGGCCGATGCCGCCGAGAGAGATAATGCGCAAGGGAGACTGGCTGTTGTTGGATGCCATTGCAGGCTTGCCTCGGTTGGCGCGTCTGCGCCGGAGTGTGTATTTGTGGCACTTCCATTGAGGGAGACCGGGCGTGCGACTGCCCCACGACGCGGGTTCCTACTTCGCGGCCTGCTCCAGAATGCCCCGGAGCCGGCGCATGTCTTCGAGGAGCGTGGGGCGTAGTGACGGCTGGTGGAGCGCGGCGGCTGGATGGTAGAGCGGAACGAACAGCATTCCGGTGATCTCTCGGGGCTTGCCGTGTTCCCGCCGGATGGAAGCGTGCGGGTCAATGAGCGCGTGCATGGCAGACCGCCCCAGGGTACACACCACGCGCGGGTTGATCACCGCGATCTGCCCCACGAGCCAGTCACTGCAGGCCTCAACCTCCTCCGGCCGAGGGTCGCGGTTCCCCGGAGGTCGGCACTTTACAATATTCGTGATGAACACGTCCTGACGGTCGATGCCGGCTTCAGACAGGAGCTCATTGAGGAACTGCCCCGCAGCCCCCACAAAGGGCCTTCCCTGGATGTCCTCCTGTTCACCGGGGCCTTCGCCGACGAAAACAACCCGCGCTTCTTCGGGCCCTTCACCGGGGACCGCGTTCCTGCGTCTCCGACAGAGGGCGCAACGGGTGCAGACGCGGATTTCCTCGGCAAGCTCCGTCAGCACACGACGTCTCCCCCGACCCAATGGGTGCGAGGGATCCCGTCGAGCAAGATGCGCCCTCGCACCATCGTCACTGGCCGCGAGCTAGACGAGCCCGAGGTCCTCGCAGGCCTTCCGCAACACCGCAGTGTCTTTCTCGCTCGCCGGCACCACCGGCAGCCGCACGCCGCCGGTATCGAACCCGCAGATCTCCAATCCGCGCTTGACACACGCCGGGTTACCGGATGCCTGGAAACATGCGTCGCATATGTCCAGCAGCTTGTGGTGCAGCATCCAGGCCTTCTGTGTGTCCTTGGCGTGAAAGGCGGCGATCATCTCGGCTACATCGGGGCCGGCGAGGTGCGAGATGACGCTGATCACGCCGTGGCAGCCAACTGCAAGCATGGGAAGGGTGAACTCGTCAGACCCGGAGTAGACGCGGAAACCTTCGGGCATCCCCTGGCAGATACGGCTGATCTGCACGAGGTCACCGGAGGCTTCCTTCACCGCTACCACATTCGGCAGGTCATGGGCCAGACGCAGGACGGTAGAGGCTTCGATGTTCTTCCCCGTGCGCCCGGGCACATTGTACAACACCACGGGCAGGTCTGTGGCTTCAGCACAGGCCTTGAAATGTTGGTACATCCCTTCCTGCGAAGGCTTATTGTAATAGGGGCCGACCAGCATTACGCCGTCGAGAACTCCGAGTTCGGTGGCCTCGCGGGTGAGTGCGACGGAAGAAGCGGTGTCATTGCCGCCGGTGCCGCCAACGACGGTTGCCCGGTTGCCGACAGCCTCGCGGACGACCTTGAACAGATCCAGCTTCTCCTGTTTGGAGAGCGTAGGGGACTCACCGGTGGTCCCGGCGACGACAAGGCCGTCCGAGCGCTCGTTCACGAGCTTCAGAGCGAGTTCGGCGGTGCGGTCGTAGTCGACACTCAGGTCATCCGCCTTGAACGGAGTGACCATCGCGGTGAGGAGGTACCCGAGATCAGTCATCTACAGTGCTCCCTGGTCAGGTTTTCGGAATCAACGGTGGGAATGGACTTCGCCGTCCATTCCCACCAGACCTTCCGGGCTGCTACCCGGTTTATCGCTTCTTGTCGCGGAAGTACGCCTTTCCGCGCCCGGCCTCGAAATCGCTCATCTCATCGTCGACACCGGCCTTCTCGGTCGTGGAAGCCCCTGAAGCAGCTGGTCCCGACGGAGTCCCTCCTGCGGAGCGCGGGCCACGATCCCTGCCACCACTGCCTCCGCGGCTGGGGCCACGATCTCTTCCGCCGCCCGATCGCGGGCCACGATCCCTGCTCCCGCCGCCGCTGCTGCCCTGTCCAGGTTCACGCGGCAGGAGCTCCTTTCGGCTCAGGCGGATCTTGCCCTCATCGTCGATCTCGATGACCTTGACCGTCATCTCGTCGCCGACTTTGCAGATGTCCTCGGTCCGGTCCACGTGCTCCCACGCGAGGTGGGAGATGTGTACGAGGCCGTCGCGTCCGGGGATAATCTCAACGAACGCCCCGAATGGGGTAATGCTGGAAACCCTTCCGGTGAAGACTTCGCCAACTTCAACGTCGCGGGTCATGTCCGAGATGCGCTTACGCGCGGCCTCGGTCTTCTCCTTGTCCTCGCCGCAGATGAGAACCGTACCGTCGTCCTCCACATCGATCTCCACTTCGTACTCCGCCTGAATCTCACGGATCATGCGGCCGCCGGGACCGATCAGCAGACCGATACGCTCCACTGGAATGGTGATGGAGATCATGCGCGGCGCGTATGCGGACAGTTCCTCGCGCGGATACGGGAGAGTCAGCGCCATGGTGTCGAGGATCTTCAGCCGCGCTTCGCGTGCCATATCCAGCGCCTGGAAGCAGACCTCGAGGGGCAGGTAGGGCAGCTTGGTGTCAACCTGGATCGCGTTGACGCCGTTACGAGTGCCGGCCACCTTGAAGTCCATGTGGCCGAGGAAGTCCTCGATCGCCTGCATGTCCACGAACACCCGGTAGTTCTCGGGGTCGCGCAGGACCAGCCCGATAGCGATGCCGGCAACGGGCGCCTTGATCGGCACACCGGCATCCATGAGCGAAAGGGTGCTGGCGCAGGCGCTGGCCATGGAGGTTGATGCGTCGCCGCCGAAGACCTCGGAGACGCAACGGACGGTGTACGGGAACTCGTCCTCGGGCGGCAAGACCGCTTCAATGGCTTTGCCCGCAAGCGCACCATGACCAACCTCGCGCCGCCCGGGCGCGCGCAGCCCGCGGACCTCGCCCACCGAAAACGGGGGGAAATTGTAGTGATGCGAAAAGCGAGTGTACTCCTCTTCGCCTTCGAGTGTTCGGATCATCCGCTGGTCGCGACGCGCGCCCAGAGTGGTGAGCGTCAGAACCTGAGTATCGCCGCGCTCGAACAGGCCGGACCCGTGGGTGCGAGCGGTCAGGCCCACGTCGCATGTCAGCTCGCGAATTTCATCGAACGCCCGGCCGTCTGCGCGACGCCCTTCGTCGATGACGATCTGCTGCAGACGATCCTTCTGAATCTTCTCGATCACATAGTCGATGTCGGCAGTCTTGCCCTTCAGCTCGTCGGCGATGCTTTCCAGGATTTCCTTGCGGATCGCCTTAGCCACGGCATTACGCTCAGCCTTGTCGTTGATCTCCACCGTGGCGCGGATGCGGTCCTCGAAGCCGTTCTTGATAAACTCGCAGACGGCGGCGTCCGGCTCCCACATCGGGAAGTCGGCCTTGGGCGCCCCGGCGATCTCGCGGAACTGTTCGATCAGATCAAGAACGGGTTGGGCTGCGTCGAAAGCCATCAGCAGGGCTTCTCGGATGGTGCTCTCCGGCACCTCCACGCCCTCCATCTCCAGCTCGACCACGCCGTCCCGGGTGATGGCTGCAAGCAAATCAAACTCGCCCGCGCCTCTGATCTCATGGGCCGGGTTGACCACCAGTTCGCCATCTACTCGACCGATGTTCACGCCGGCGAAGGGGCCATTGAACGGGATGCGGGAGATGTGCAGGGCCGCGGCCGCGCCGATCATGGAGACTACGCTGACCGAACCTTCGGGGGCCACGGACAGCGGGTTCACGATCACCTGCACGTCATTGCGCAGGCCCTCGGGTAGTAGAGGGCGAATCGGGCGGTCCACGGAGCGGCCGATGATGACGGCCTCGTCCGAGGGCTTGCCCTCGCGCTTGAAGAACCCGCCGGGAATGCGGCCGACGGAATACATCTTCTCTTCGAAGTCGACCCTCAACGGCAGGAATGGGAGATCAGTGGGTTCGTCGGTGACACACACGGTGACGAGAATCTGCGTTTCGCCATAGGACGCCAGAACAGCAGCGTCTGCCTGCTTCGCAAGCCTGCCCGTCTCGAGAGTGAGCGTGCGGCCTGCGAACTCGGTACTGACTCTGTGTACCATTTACTCTTGTCCTCCTGGGACATGCCGGGGACCAGCGAGACCTGCGAGGAAGCAGGGAAAACAGGGGGTGGTGGCCTGCGTTCTCCGGACACCTGTCCGGGTTCCACGGTCTGCGCCCTTGTCACTGTCAGGCGCGGATACATCTACGCCCCATGGGAGTGCAGCGTTTCACGCGCTCCCGGGGCTGTTCCAGCCCCTGCTTTCCCTGATTCCCCGTCGGCTACCCCGTCGCCACGGCTTCGATTTCGGGCCGAAAGGCCCGTTGTTACGCGCTTCGTCAAAGACCGGGCCGCGCAGTTGTCGCCGCGCGGCCCGGAAAACGCCTTACCTGCGGATACCGAGGTCAGCGATGAGGCTGCGGTACCTGTCGATGTTCTTGTTCTGCAGGTAGTTCAGCAATCGGCGGCGCTGCCCCACGAGCTTCAGCAGCCCGCGCCTGGAATGGTGGTCCTTCTTGTGGGTCCTGAGATGGTCGGTGAGATACTGGATGCGTCCGGTGAGGAGCGCGATCTGCACTTCGGGCGAACCGGTGTCACTCTCGTGCTGCTTGTACTTCTCGATGATGGCCTTCTTGTCGTCTGTTGTCAGCGCCACGTCAACGTCTCCTGAATCCCTGTTACGTGGGCGTTCGCGGTCCAAACACACCCACGCCGGCGCAACCTTATCAAGTCTGCCCTTGACCGCGCTCTCCGCCGGAAACAGCGAGACAGCCCAGTCAGGGGACCTGCGCCGGTAGCCAGATGATACCACACCTACGACCGGGTGTAAAGGACACGAGGTCGGTTCAACGGTCTACGCCGGTGCCGCCCGCCCCAGTGGAGCGCGGACCCGTGTCTGGGCGGGCATTGGATTTTGCACTCGCCGTCGCCCCCGGTAGGACAGGCAATCCTGCCTGTTCGCCGTTGCCGTTGCCATCCGATGCCCGAAGAGCGAGGGATCGGATCGGTAACGGCAGGTTTTTCGATGTCAATCGGCTGCCCCCCAGTAGCCCCGTGCGTTGCCGTGAACCGGGTACAAACACCTCAGAGCGCCCCGGTCACGAAGCGCCATTCAGTCTGCCGGTTCGTCCCCCGATACGGGCCTCCGCGCCTCACCCTACTCCCCTGGGAAGCCTTCTCGCCGCAGTCTCTCTCCCACCGCACGCAGGACGGGCTCGTCCTCCGGGTCCAGCGAGCCATCCGCCAGCGGCGCGGTGTTCAGGAGCAGATTGTAGCCGTTCTCCCGCGCGTAACGGATCGTCTCCCAGACTTCCTCCTCGGTCTTGTGCTGGCCCGCATCTGCCTGGGTGTAGCCCCAGCCCTTGCCCATGGTGGTGCAGATCTCCCCAGGCTTGCCCGAGGTCTCCACGGCCTTATGCTCCGGGGCGAAGAAGTCCTCGGTGCCCAGAAGCCCCTGCTTGTAGGACACCAGCACCTGCGGCTGGAGACTGTGGATGTGGTCGTACAGCTCCTGGCAGCGGAACTTCTCCCGGTCTCCGGATAGCGGCACCGCGATGCCGTCCAGCCAGATCGCAGCCACCGGCCCGTAATTGGTGAGCAACTCGGTGATCTGCGCGGTCATGAATTCCAGGTAGATCTGCAGATCGTGGGCTTCTCCTGTGGCATAGGAGGGTTCCGGCGGGTCATACTCAGGCCGGGCCGCGCCGCCCCACTCGTCGTTGTTGGGTGCGTGCGGATGACGCCAGTCGCGACCGTGGGAATAGTACAGGCAAAGCCCCAGCCCCGCGTCGGCGCACGCTTCGGCAAGCTCGGCCACCAGGTCTCGACCGCAGGCATTCAGTGTGTTGAAGGGAGTATAGTCGGTGGCGAACAGGCAGAAGCTGTCATGGTGGCGCGTGGTGAGGTTCACATATTTCATGCCGCAATCCACTGCGAAATCTGCGATGTACCTCGCGTCGAAACCTTCGGCGGTGAAGTCGTCCATGAGCTTCTGGTACTCATGCACCGGGATCTTCTCTCGATACTGGACCCACTCGTGCCGCCCCAGCAATGAATACAGGCCATAATGCAGGAAAAGCCCGTATCTCGCCTGGCGGAACCACTGCACGGCTGCCTGGCGCGGATCAACTGCATACAGGTCCTCGTATCCAGCCAGATAAGGCGGAACGCTTGGCATCGTGAGCCTCCGTTATCGGATGCCGACCATTACGGCCGGCGCCCTGTCGCGACCCCGAAGGAACCAAATCGCGGCGACATCGGTCCAGGAAGGCGGAATCCAGGTCGAGACGACACCGGGTAAGGTGCCGGATGACGTCAAGGATACCACAAGTGGCGACGACGCGAACACGGGTCTCTTGTCGGCGCAGGAGGATTTGCCGGTCCGCGCAGGCAATACTCCAGCATACCAGCGGGAGGGAATTCGGCGATGTCCATAGAGATCAGGGCCCTGCGCCGAGATGAACTTGACGTCCATGACCAGCTTATCTTCGACGCCTATCGCGAATACAGTCGTGATGGGCAGGATCGCCGCTGGTGGCTGGATGTGGCTCGGCACGATCCGTACTACTCGCCCGAACAGACCCAGGTGCTCATCGCTGACGGCGTCATGGTCGCGAGCGTCACCGCATACTGGCGCGAGATGTACTGCGCCGGGACCACCGCGCGAGTGGGCGCCATCGGCAGCGTCGCCACCCATCCCGACCATCGCAAGCGAGGATATGTGCGCACGCTCCTGAACGCCTCCTGCGAGTGGATGCGCGACAACCAGTTTGACTTCAGCTTCCTGTTCGGGCGCGAGGAGGTCTACGGGGGCAGCGGCTGGCGCATGTTCTCGGCCTTCGGGGCATCGGTAGACGCCCATCTTCCCGCCGAAGCACCGGCACAAGTGCGCCAGGCCGAGTTCCCGGCTGACATCCCGGTGCTGCAGGCGGTCTATGACTCCTTCAACGCCGGCCTGACGGGCACCTTCGTCCGCTCCACTGATTACTGGGCGAGCCGGGTCACCTGCGGCTATTTCCGGGACAACACCCGCTCGTTCTTCATCGTCGAGAGAGACGGCGATCCCATAGGGTATTTCCGCTCCGACAGCGAAAGCTCAGTAACGGAGTTGGGCTGGAAGCGCAATGTCGAGGGTGCCGGGCCGGACACGGTCGGGACAATCCTCTGCCAGTGGCCGGACCGCGAAGTGCGGTTCGGTTGCTGGAACCGCGACTTGCAGGCAGCCCTCGACCCGTACCTGTGGGCTCCCAGCCAGGCGGTAATGCGCGAGAAATCGTCAGCCATCCACCTGAACGAGACCAACAGGGGGCTGTGGAAGTACATTGGCCCGGGACGTGGCGAGTTCCCGCAGGTCACGGATACGGAAAGCATGATCGCCTTCCTGCACGCCCAAGATTACACATTCTGGAGCGGCGTGGACAACTTCTGAATACAGCCCACCAGCCGCCGTCGGAGTCGAGAGCCAATGATGCCCAACCGACACAGTACCCCATCTGCAGCCGACCTCCTGGTCATCCTGGCGACCTCCGCCCTGCTTTCGGCGTGTGCCATTGCGTCCGCGGAGCCCACCCTCGCCAACCCGGGCTTCGAAGACGGACAGGCGGGGTGGGACGCCGCCCTGTTCCAGCGCCATGAGGGCCTGGTGGTTATCGACCGCCAGAAAGGTCGCGGGGGCAATGTGAGCCTGCGCATCGGCAACCGTCGCGGGACGGAGAATGCGGAACTGGCGCAGACCATCGAGGGCATCGAGCCCGGTACCGGCTACGAAGCAACTGTCTGGGTGGTGAGTGACGGAGCTTCGACGCCGATTCTCGCCGGCCTGCGCCTTGAGTTCCTGGACGCCGACGGCAAGTTGGTCTCCAGACGGCAGACTCGCCGTGCAGTGGGCAGCCAGGACTGGCAGGAACTGCGCCTGAACGCCACTGCCGGACTGGATGCCCGCAAGGTCCGGCTGCGGCTGCAGGTGTTCGGCCAGGGCACGATCTGGTTCGACGATGTGCGCCTGAAGACCCTTGGGCCCCCGTCGGGGCTGGTGATCGAACCCGAACGCCAGCGCATCGATGCCGGGCGCGGCGCGAGGGTCAGGGTCACCGCACGACTGCCCCAACCGTGGCAGGGCGAAAGTGCTCCGCCCTTCAAGGTCTCAGCAAACCGCCTTCCCGACGGCGCCGCCCACTCGCCGGACATTCAGGTGAATCAGACCGCGCCCGACCGTTTCGACATTAGCTTCGAATTGCCTAGTGTCACAGCGGGTGGCTACCGAATCACCTGCGCTCTCCCCGACGGCAAGGGTCTCGCGCAGAGTATGGTTTACGTGCCTGCACCGAACCGAAAGCCCGCGGGACTCAGCGATGACGGGATCATCATGGCGGATAAGGAGCGGTTCTTCCCCATTGGCCTGTGCCACGTTGGAGTGCGCAGTTATCCCGAAGTAGCTCGGCAGGGGTTCAACTGTGTGCAGGGAGCGGCCTCTCTAGACCCCGCGGCCCTGGGATCCGCTCTCAAGGCCGCGCAGGACGCCGGCCTCCTGGTGGATGTGCCCCTCTACGCGGGTGGTCAGGTCCGCGCGAATCTTCCGGCTTCCGCCGAGCGCATAAGGCGCTACGCTCAGCACCCGGCGGTGCTGAGCTGGAAGCTGCTGGACCAGCCGGAGCACCATGGTGCAGTGGCTGACGAGGTCCCCGAGGCCGCCACGAAGCTCAAGGCGCTGGACGGCCGGCATCCATTCGCCCTGTCAGTCGCGGAACAGGCGGGATTCCACCTGTGGGCGGGATTCTGCGACGTCCTGCAGGTGCCGGGCTACGTGGAGTCCGGGCAGCCCCTCGCATCCGTGGGCGAGCGCGTTGCCGCAGCGAAGGGAGTCCTCGAGCCCTGGCAGAACCTCACCGTACTCCTGTCCGCCGGGTGGCGTACCGACCCGGAGACCCAGCCTTCCTTCGCTCAGGCCCGGACAATGCTCTACCTTGCGTTGATCAACGGGGCACGCGGGGTCTTCTGGTATGCGTACAAAGATCCGGGCTGGTCCCTGGCCCAGACGCCTCTTTGGGAACGTTTCAAGGAAATCAATGAGGAGACCAGGCAGCTGTCCGGTCCATTGCTGGGGGGGACAAAGGTGGAAGGCCCCTCCCTCGAACCCGCAGACTCCGGGGTCCAGATGCTCGCCGTGGACTACGGCGGCAAGCGCTATGTGCTCCTTGCCAACCCAACCAATGAGAAGGTGCGGGTAACTGTGGACACTGGCCTGCGGCTGGATGCCGCCCCGTGCCTGCGCGGGCGCCCGGCGGAGGTCCAGGATGGCAAGGTCGTCCTCGAACTGCCGGGCCCGGGAGCCGAAACCCTTGTGCTGCAGGAGCCGGCGGCCACTCCGGCCGGGAGCGAGAAACAGGCGCAACCCTGATCCGGGGCCCGACCCTGTTCGCGGCGCACCTGGCGCCCCTGGTCAGGGCGGCGAAAGCGTCCCGGGGGCCGCCTACGTGACAGGGGCCGGCATTTCCACGATGTTCACCGCGGCAGCGTCGAGATCATTGCCGCAGGTAAAGACGATCACCTGGTGTGTCTCGGCGGCTGACTTCAGCGCGTCAACAGCCGCCTTGCGCCGATCCGGGTCGAAGTTCACCAGAGGGTCATCCAGCAGAAGCGGCGGTCCTCCCTGGGGCCATAACATATCCACCAGCGCCAGGCGCGCCGCGAGGAATACCTGTTCGCGGGTGGCGCAACTCAGTCCCCCGTGCTGACCGCGGCGTCCAGGGCCAAGCCCGATCTGCCGGTCGCTGCCGGGACAGGTAACCACCGGCCCCATCTCATTGTCCAGTTCGACCTGGCAATATCTGTCCTTTGTGAGCTGGGCCAGCAGTTCTCCCATCCGCGGCGCGATGTTCTCGGTAACCGATGACAAAACGTCATTGGTGGCCTGCTCAATCACTTCGCGGGCCAGAGTGTAGACGGCCAGACGTTCCTCCAGCAGCCCCAGTTTCTCGCGCAGCCGGCTGAGCCTGCCTTCGAGTTGCGCCACGGAATCCTGGTCGTGATGCGAGACTTCAAGCACTGCCTCGCATCTCAGGCGGGTTGCATCCACCGTTTTTCGCTCTTCCTTCAGGCGGGCGATTTTCGTCTGGAGTTCCTGGTACTCTGTCGGAGACAGAACCGCGAGGGCGAGCTCCGGCCTCTTCAGTTCTTCCGTGATTCCGCGCAACTCAACAGCCAGTTCACCCCGGCGCCGCTCCAGTTCTTCCAACGTCTGCTCACCCAGTTCACCCCGCAGCTGGTCCTGCCTGCTGTGCAGGAGCCGCAGCGCCTTGCTCCGCGACTGAGCCTCCTCAACCAGCCTGGCCACGGAATCCAGCCCGGTGGTGCTCAGTGCCTGATCGAGTTTCTCCTGGAGCGCGCGGACGATGGCCTCTCGCTCATTGATGCGTTCCTCGAGTACCGCAATGCTGCTGCGTTCGCTTTCCAGTGCTGCTTCCAGACCGATGCGCTGCCGTTCGTTTTCCGCGATTTCTTCGGCCACTGCGTCCAGGTCCTCGCTGCCCACCAGGGCGATAGCCTGGGCAAGCTGGGTCTCCAGCCTTTGCGCAAGCTGCATCGCAGCCTCCTGCGCCGCCTTGTACTGCGCGAGACGCTCGGGCAACTCGCGCCACCCTTCCGGCGCTCGGAGGGAGAACCCGATGGCCGCCAACACCAGGCCGGCCACTGCGCCGGCCAGGTAGGCCGGCGCCAGAGTGCTCAGCGCGATGCCAGCAATAGCGACAATAGCCCCGGCGATGATCAACGCTTTCCTGGGTGCGATCTGGCGCGCTCCTTCGGCGATCTGCCGGGCGCAATCTGCCGCCTGGCGTGCGTTTTCGGCGGCTTCCGTACGCGCGTGAACCAGGTCTGCCCGGAGCCGCCGCGCCTGATCAATCTGCTCGCGTGACACCGTGCTCTGCGGCAATCGCGCAAGCTCCCCCTCGAGACGCTTGCGGTTATCCTCCATGGCGCGCAAGTCCGCGCGGTCTCGCTCCAGTTCCTCCTGGCGCTCCTTTATGCGCGTGGCCCAACTGCTTACCTCGACCGCAAGGGTCTCATCAACAGTGGGCCGGTCGGCCAATCCGCGTTCAAGGGTCGCGATGTCTCCCTGCAGTTGGGTGATCCGCTCCACCCGTTTTTCGATGACGTCCGCCTGCTTGCGCAGCTCGCTGGCCTGTCGCTCCAGTTCCAGCGCCTTCGCCACCCGCTTCTCGAGTGCCTCGGCCTCGGCGAGCTCGCTTTCGAGTGCCTCGGCCTTGATGTTTGCTTCCTCGAGTTCGAGCCGCGCCCGGCTAGCCCTGTCGTAATCTTCCACCGCACGGTCAAGCTCTTCGGCCGTCCGGGCGATTTCGTCCTCCACTTGCTTGAGCGCACCCATGTTTCGCGAGGGCCTGTGGCGCCCGAGTTCCAGGTTCCCGATGGCCCTGTCCAGAGCCCTCAGGATTGCCTGGACCTGGGCGCCTTCTGCCCCGCCGGTGAGGTTCTGCTGCAATGATTCCTGGAGTTTCTGCCCGGCGATGACCTGCGCCCACTGCTGCTGCTGCAGACATGCCGTGGCCACGTACAACTCGTGACTGTCCACTCCGCTGATCTCGGTGATCTTCGCCGCTATTTTCTTTTCGTCAGTGATTCTGGTGCCGTCGGGCAGTGTCAGCACGCCCTCGCGTGCCTCGAAGTCCTTGGTCAACAGGTATTCTTCTCCATTGACGCTGATGACCCCGCTGAGTACTGGTGCGGCTTCAGCGCGCCAGGACTTGACTCCATTCAGCGCGGTGGGCGCCAGGGCGGGCTTATCGAAAAGCAGCGAGATGATTGCCGCCTGCAGGGTGCTCTTGCCGGCCTCGTTGGGCCCGCGCACCACGTTGAGCCCCGGCGCGAAATCCGCCGAAAAGTCATCCAGGCCGCGGAACCGTTGGACGCGGATGCGTTCTAGGATCATGGTAGCACATCCTTGCCCTGGAACAGCGCCAGCGCCAGTTGCATGGCTTTCGTGGCCACCTTCTTGGCCTCCGTGTCCTCCCGTGCGTCCGCCTGCTTGATCCGCTCCTGAAAAAGACTCACAGCTCGTGCGGCGATCATCTGCGACCGCGCGCTGTGCGGGTCCAGCTCGCTGATCACTGGCACCGTCGCATCTTTGATGCGCAGCCGGAAAAACCCCGGTTCAAGCTCCTCCTGCAATCGCGCCAGATCCAGTGTGAAACCGTCAGGGGCCAGGCCGCTGATTTCCACGTCCAGCAAGAGGTTCTCGTCGGACATGGCCCGGATCGCTTCGTAAACCGCTTGCTCATCCGGCTGCAGTTCCGGGTTTAGCTCCAGCTTCTCGGTGCGCAAGACCCCGGTGCGCTCTCGCCGGATGCGAACCCCATTCGCCCCCAGCGTCACAAGATACACCCCACCGGGGTCCCGCTGTGCGACGTTCACAACCTCCGTGGCGCCCGGGAAATGAGCCGGTACACCTCCGGCGCTGTAGTCACCGGCATCGTGCCAATGGCCCAGTGCGACGTAATCCATGCCGCACCCGGCGATCTCATCGCTCTCGATGCGCCAGGCTTCAGTCTCGTTCAGACCGGGGATTACCACAGCGCCGTGAGCCAGGGCGACATTGAACCGCGCTGAGGGGTCCGGCGCCAAGCCTGCCAGCGGAGAGTGCCTGGCGACATTGCAGGGCTGCGGGTTGCCATGAAACGCCACCGAACCATCCGGCAGACGCACCGAGCCTGGCTCTCGCCACACATGCACGCCCTCCTGGTTGAGTTCAGGCCGGTGCCAGATGCTGGATGGCCCCAGACAGTCGTGGTTGCCGGGCAGGATGAAACAGGGGATCGGAGGGGCGACGTCGCGCAGGCTACGCAGGCCGTCCAGCATTGCCGCGAAGGTACGCTCCGACGGCCGGGGGTTGTAGAACAGATCGCCGACGATGCAGACCGCGGCCACTTTTTCGACCCGCGCAACCTCCAGGGCCCGAGCGTAAGCATCGATGAGCAGTCGCTGGTGCCTGCCCACCCGATCACCGAAAGCCTCACCGGAACCGCCGAGATGGCAGTCGGCCATATGCAAAATAGTGACGTCCATAAACACGTCTCCCGGCCCTGAGTGTGGAGTACATCCGTGTAAGCAAAGCGCGGATCTCGGGGCATCGTTCACGACGCGCCGCGGTCAGGCCGCTGTCTACCACATTCTACCACAACGCGGCGCACCGGTCCCGGCGGTCGAGACCCGGTGCGCCGTGATGGTCATCCCCGAAAGGCACTACGACATGTCGATCTTCACATCATCCGCCACACCGCCCAGGAGGGTGTAGTCCGTGGGTACGGTCTGCAGGATGGAGCCCGGGACGAACCGGCTCACCGGGCCATGCGCCACGAGCCGAGCGATGAACCGCTGCCAGGACATGGGTGTCCCGGGACCGCACATGCCGTCCAGCCAGAAACTCCGGTGCTTCGCGCCGAGAATATCCGCCGGGGCGATGCTCGCAGCCTTGGGCGGCACCCAGCTCCAGTCGCCGCCGAAGGAATGGAGGGCGTTCTGCATAATCGTCATCGGCGTGAGTTCCACGATCTGCGCCGTGGCTTTCTTCCACTCGGTCAGATTCGGGTAGTTGTGCCCGAGGCTGGATTCCCAGAACGCGATGTGTCCGCACCAGCCAATCCCGCCGTAGCAGCAGTCCGCGCCGCCGGTATCGGCGATCATCTTCGAGTAGTCGTTGATATTCGCAGTGTTCGGGAAGTGAATGTTCTCTTCCTTCGGCCGCAGCTTCTTGTTGATTCTGCCGAAGAAGTTGGCCATCATCGCTGTGGCGAAGCTGCCCTCCCAGTCGGGCGGCGCCGTCTGACCATTCTCGTCGGCGTACTCGTCCATATTGAACGTGATGAGGTGTGAGCAATCAATGCCCAGTTCATTGATGATCCGGGCGGCGATGGCGTACTGCGGAACGGGACCCACGGGCAGAATGAGCACACACGGCCGGGCTTCCTCGCGTGCCTGGACGATGCGCGTCACGATATCCATCGCGAAGGCGGCGTAGAACTCCTCGGTGGTCTCGATGATCCTGATCTTGAAGTCCTTGTTGTCGTGCTTCGTGATCTGACTGCGCTTGATCGCCCGGACCCTCGCACACGCTTTCGGGTCCTGGAAGTCGATGAACTGCGCGAGAGCAGGCATGAAGGCCATGCTCCATCCCTCCTTCGGGTGATTGCATCAGACTTTCGGCAGGTATGTTACTTCCGCGCCGGCATGCGGGTTCCCTTCCGTCTTTCAAAAGCAAGACCTTTCTATTCGCCGGTTGGTCGCGTATGATGCAGCGGCAGCCCGCGATTCCATTCTGAGCCGGAGCCACCACCATGGCAGATACCAACCCGATGCAGTTGTTCCAGCAGGAAGCGCCGGCAGTCGCTGCCGGTTTCGACGCGCTGATCCAGAGTCTCATCGGCTACGAGGGCCTCGACGGACGCACGAAGCAACTGATCTATATTGCCCTGAAAGCAGCCGCGGGCGACGCCACCGCGGTCGGGTTCCATGCTCCCATGGCGAAGCTCGCCGGCGCCACCCGGGACGAGGTGAAGGGCGCGGTGCTGATGACCCTGACCACTTGCGGGCTGCGGGGTGTCACGACCTGCCTGCAGGCCGCCCTGGATGGCTACGATGACGGCAATACGCCGAGCTGAACCTTCAATGCCTTAGAAAGGTCGCGTTTTCGGGGAGGAGATCGGCCGGCGGCCGGCGAAATCCAGGCAGTCGGACCGACCACCAAATACTGCCGGCACGGGACGGAGAGTGGCCAACTTGCCGCAGGACCAGTCCACACTGGGCGTCGTCGAGACCGGGAGACTCCCTTTCGCTGATGCCCTGGAGTTGCAGTCCGCCGCTGTAGCCGCCCGGAGCCGGGGCGACATCGGCGACACGCTCATCGTCACCGAACACGACCCGGTGGTCACCGCCGGCCGCGCAACGTTGCCCGACGAGCTGGAGCAAGCGGCACGTCTCTCGGCGTTCGGGCTCAAAGTGGTTCCAGTAAGCCGGGGCGGACGCATGACCTACCACGGACCCGGACAGCTCGTGGGGTACCCGATCGTTGACCTGCGTGCCCGCGACCTCGGCCTGCACGCGTATGTCCAAACCCTCGAGGAAGCCCTGGTGGACGCGCTGACACAACTGGGGCTGGAGGCGCGCTCGAGGGCCGGGCTGCGCGGTGTCTGGATCGAGGACCGCAAGACGGCGTCAATAGGCGTCGCCGTGAGGCGCTGGATCTCCTACCACGGGTTTGCGATCAATGTCGACTGCGATTTGGAGGTCTTCAGCACCTTCGTCCCGTGCGGCATTCAGGGCGTGCAGATGACCAACCTTGAGCGCGAACTGGGCTCGCCCGTGGACCGCAACCAACTACAGCAGTTAGTTGTCGAAGCATTGAAGACGCGGTTCGGCTACGAGACGGTGCGTCATCTGCCAGTCAGCGCGATTACCATCCAGGCGTGACGCCGTCCCCACCAATGACGCCGCCGTGACCTGCCGCGTAACCAACCCGTTCAACGGTGCATTCCATGGCCTACGACGAACGCGAGCGCATCGAACGTGCGTACGGACGAATTGCGGCTGTCCAGGCCTTGCCGGCTGCGGTGGGTATTCATCTGGGCATGGCGATCGTGTGTTTTTCGGCTGTCTATACCGGCTGGCAGAGCACAATCGTCACCATGCCTCAGTGGGCGGTGATGCTCCTGGTTGGCGTGGGGCTCATCTACTGTGGTCTGCGTCGAGGTGCCGCGACGGCGGTGCGCTGCCATGTAAGAATGCTCCTCGCCCTCGGCGGACTAATGGCCTTCCAGCTTTGCTACGAGCCCCAGCTTGCCAACATCCCACGGTTCGGAGAGGAGCTGCCCGAGGTATTTACCTCCACCTATCCGAGCATCGCCATCGTTGGTGCCACCGTCATGCTGGTCTCCTGGCTGCTCTACGTCGGCGGTGGGGGCCAGTTACCGCTGGGAGTTATCCCCCTGCGCAACTCGGTGGGCATTGCGGTGTCCCTGGTCGCGGGGATCGCGCTGTTCTGCTACTTCATGCTTCACGGCCCCCATGACCTTTTCTTCGCTGAGGCCCTGCGGCCAATGCTGCGCGCAGCCCAAGCCGGAATCATCGCCGGGGTACTGCTCAGCGTCGGTGGCGGACCCGGAATTCACCGCATCCCTCATCTATACATCGGGCTGACACTCGTCCTTGCATTCCTGCGGAACCTGGCGTTCCCCATGCAGTAGATGCTCGCGGAAGGGAGCACTACGAAGCGCGACATGAGTGAAAACACGGCGCCCCACGCAAAGAGCCCCGCGAGCGGCATGGGCCGGCTCGAACTGGCCGTCCTCGTCCTGATCGCCCTGTCGTGCTCGCAGATCGGCTACGTAGGCCACCCGCGGTACGGACCTTTCATCGCCGTGGCCGACGTCTTCTGCGCAGGCGTGTTCCTGGTATGGTTGGCAGTCTCCCTGCACCGCCGTGGCCTGAGAGGGCTGCCTTGGCCGTGCGAACCGATCCTCGCCTGGATCGCCGTGGGTGCGCTGTCCATATCCGTCGCCGCCACGGACGCCACCGGTGCCATCTCCCTGTCGGGCGTGAAGAGCGGAATCATCGAGATCGCCCAACTTGCCCTGTATTTCGTGGGCGCATTCATGATCTTCGTGGATGTTCTGAAGGACCGCGCCCGACTGCGCCGAGCGCTCGTGGTTCTCCTCGGTGCGACGTCAGTGATCGTTCTGTGGGGGCTTTTCCACTACATCACCCAGAGTGACGTAACCCAGGTAAAGGCCTCTTTTGGGAACCGCAATGTTTACAGCGCGTTCTTGGTAATGGTTGTGCCGCTCCTGTTCGGGTTCTTCATTTACGACCGTTCCAGGGGTTTCAAGGCCTGGGTGGTCTGCCTCTTTGGGATCGCGGCTCTGACCATGCTGGGCCCGCCGCACGTCTGGATCATGACGGGCCTCGTAGCCTGGGTGGGGTTCCTGCGCGGGCGGCTGTACAGAACCGCGCTGGTCCCGGCACTCGTGGCCTTCACGGTGCTGGTCACCCTGGCTATCCCGCGGAACCGCACGGCCAATGTGACGGATCTGCTGGACCCCTTCGAACGCGAGGATCTGTACAAGCTGGAAGCCACAATGGACCTGCCCGAAGACGGCGAAGGGCCGGAAGACCCGGAAGCCGCCGAGATGCAACCGGAACCCGAGGTGCTAATCGTCAAGAAACGCTGGCTCGAGTGGCAGCCAGCACTTGCAATGATGTCGGATAACATCGCCCTCGGCGTGGGCGCGGGCAGTTTCCAGCGCCGCATCGGCGAGGCGATCTACTACGGCAGTCTGCCGAACGTGAAAAAGTCGGAGCCGGACACCAACAACCTGTATCTTGTCGTTGGGGCGTCCATGGGCTTCGGAGGGCTGGTCGCACTGATCGCGGCCCTTGCGTGGCACTGGCGCAGGGCAACGCGCTTGTGGCTGCGGGCCGGGGAGAGACAAGAGCTTGGACTGGCAATCGGCCTGCCGGCGTCTGTAATGGGGATTGCGATAGCAAACCTTTTCACCAGTCTCTTCGTCAGAGGCGTATGTATCATCTGGGCATTGGTGTTCGCCATCATCGTTGTGGCGACCGCGCATGGGAGCCAAGAGTCTTCCGACGATGCCCGGCAAGGCTAAGCAGGACCGGGAGGAACAGTCATGACTCGCAGGACCGCAGCTGGAATCGTCATCGCTTTGCTGGTACTCGGGGTATCAGCGGCCTGGTCGGCCGACATCGTTGTCGAGGGTGAGAGCTACAACAGCATCAAGGCATCCATGGTCAAGACGGCTGACAGCACCGCATCCAAAGGCTACTGCGTTGCCATACCGCTGCGCAGACCTCACGCCACCACCGAAACGGGACCTGGAGACGACGGCCACGCGGCCTACAAGATCAGGGTCCAGAGCGCTGGAACCTACCAGTTGTGGGTGCGCGCTCATTGGCACGATGCCTGCGGCAACTCCTTCTTCGTTCTTGTGGACAGCACAAGCGTGAACAAGGCGACCCCGTATGTCACGGACCAGACGTTCGGCAAGTGGCATTGGGTCGCCGGCCCGACTATCCGCCTGAGCGAAGGCGTTCACACGATCCGCTTCCAGAACCGGGAAGACGGGGCGAAGTTGGACCAGTGGATGCTGACAACCAAACCAAAGAACCGCTGGGTCCCGGTGCGCGTACAGGACGAGACCCGCGAAGCTATCGTCAAGTAACCGGGATACCGCCGGCCAATCTTAGCACCGCATCGACATCCGGCGGCTGATGACGAAGCACCTCTTTGCCTGTCTTCGAGCCCCTTGCGCCCGGGATCACGGGCGCGAGGGGTTTGCTGCAAGAGGCCGATAGGTTTCGGAACGCGAAGAACGACGCACCTAAGGAACGTCGGGAACATATGACCCATTCTCGCTGCACAGCAATTGCCGGCATTGTAGGACTGGCGCTGTTCATCGTTCCCCAACTCGCCCTGGCCTGGGAAGTCGCAGACAGCGAAGGCCAAGGCGCATTCGCGATGGGCCTGCAGTTCACCGTCCAGGACCCCGCGCGCCTGGAATTGCGGGTCATGTTCGGCGCGGACAAACCCGAAAACCCGAAGAGCTATCATCTCCTCACAGTCCATCGGGGCAAAGCCTTTTTCTCCCGCGTGGACAACGGGGCTGAGACTGCTCTCGGGCTTCCCGGCGACCTGCCCGCCATGCAGTCGGGAGACGAATTGGAACTCTATCTCCACCGCAGCGCGTGGCGCATGGCCTGCATCATTGGTGGACGGGTGGTCACTCGCGCCTTCGACAGCACTCCTGGTGGGCCTGTGATCGCTTACGAAGCGCCTGCGGGTGTTCAGGTCCAGGATGCCTGGGTTCAGCCGGTCGGGGAGATCGAGGCAGACGATACTTTCGAGCGCACGGAAGAAGAAGAGGCTGAGCAGGCCAAGTGGGAAACCCTCAGCGGCAAGTGGGAGCTCATCAGTCTGCGAGAAGATCGCCAGGCCGGGCAGATGCAGGCCGACAAGACCACCAATGCTTTCAGCTACTTCGGCACTTCTGAGGGCCCCGGTCTCGCACGCCTCGGGGACTGGTTCTGGCGCAACTGCGAGTATTCTCTGGCTGCCCGTTCACGCGGCGCCGACACCGTTTTCGGGCTGGCATTCTACGTGCAGGACGCCGAGAACTATCTGCTGCTTCGTTGGGACAACCGCTTCACCGCTGCTCCGGGTGGGGCGTATCTGCGTCTGGACGCCGTGGTGGACGGAAGGGTCGAGACCTTGGCCCAGCGCCCCGGCGGGCATTTCCCCGACCAGTGGTACCAACTGACCGTGCGCGTCTGCGACGAACGTATCTTCTGCTACGTCGACGGCCAGTTCATGCTTGAGGGCGCCTCTCCCCTCTTCGGCCAGGGCCCCGTCGGTCTGTATGTCGAGGGCAAGGACGGTGCGTGGTTCGATGACGTGCACGTCCATGACTGGAGTAACCTTGTGGAAGAGTTTGAAGCCGATGAGCCCGGCAAGTGGGTGACTTCGGCGGGGAACTGGACCATAGCCAACGGCCGGGCAACACCTGCCGCCCAAGGCGTCAATCGCCTGTCGACGGGCCCCGCGGACTGGTCGGACTACACGGTAACCGCGCGGGTAGAAGGATCGGCGGCGGCCTGGGGCCTGTCGGTGGGTCACACCGGTCCGGTCGCCAGTTTCCTGTTTCGCTGGTCCGCGCCAGGCAAGGCGCAGATCGTGAAGATATCCGAAGACGGCAGCGAGTCCGTCCTCGCGGAGGCTCCAATCGCCGAGGGCCTTCCCCCTCAATACACCGCCGGCGTGGTGGTGGAAGCCGGATACATTGCCGGCCTGCTTGACGGGCGGCGAGTGGTGGACTGCATCTCGCCACAGACCCTTGCGGGTGGGGTGGGCCTGTACGCCAGGACCCCGGAAAATGCCAGGTTCGAAAGTCTGCGCGTTGAACCTCTGCCGGAGCGCACCCTGGCCCGCATCACCAAGGAGTTCACGGACGAGAAGGAACACTTCGAGATGGTGGAGTGGGCCAGCACGCGGCACAATTGGATCAAGCCGGAGGACAATGCGAACCCGCCGGTCTGGTGGACAAAAGGCGACTACTACGGGCCGCTGGAAGTCCGCATTGCGCTGCAGCAGATCGGCCAGACTGAGGGCACGCTTGAGTTGAAGCTCACCCCGGACCGCGGCGCTGAAGCCCCTGAATACCGGGTCACAATCGCCGGGAGAAAAGGTTCGCAGCTACTCACGGTCGTGCTCCTCCGGGGCGAAACGAAACTCGCTTCCGGCGAGTTCACTGCTGCCGGCGCTGAGAGCCAGATTTCCGTCGAGCGCCGGGGCAGTTTTCTCACTGTCTCGGCCGACAGCAAGCCGGTTATCGAGTACCGACTGCCTGACGGCGAGCAGTGACAGGCGCGCAATCTGGCGGAAAAACACTCCTCTGCGTTTGGAGAGTCGGCGCGAGGACAACCCTAACTGAGGACGGGCTGAGAGCCATGAAACCAAAGTGCCCGCTCGCATATCGCTGTCTGCTGGTGACGGCGTTCAGTCTCATCGCGGCTCATGCGGTCGCACAGGCATCTCTGAACCAGGGTATCCTCCAGTTCCAGGAAGCCCGATATGAGGCAGCCGCGGCGACACTTACGGAAGTGGCGACCCAGGAGCCGGAAAACATCGCCGCCCGCTACTGGCTGGGACGCGCCCAACTGGAGGCCGGACGATATGGGCCGGCCGAGCAGGCTCTGTCCTCGGTAGTGCGGGATATGCCCGAGTCTACCGAAGCCCGATACTGGTACGCCCTGGTGCTCGCGCGTTCAGGCCGGATCTCCGAGGCGCGCACGGAGCTTGAGGCGATCATCGCAGCCAATCCGGACGAGACCCGGGCAGCCGAAGCACTGGCTGCCCTCCCCGAATCTGCCCCTATCGTAGCAAACGGTCGCTCCGCCTCTGCTCCAACCAGCCTCGACGGCATCCGTTTGGCTCTGAATCCCGGTGGCCTGAACGTGGACATCGGCTCCGTAGACCTGCTTTCGTACAACGTGGCCGACTACACCTTCAGCAGCGCACCCACTGACTGGCTTGCGCGCGGCGGCATCTGGGCAATTACCAACCGGTGGACCTGCAGTCCACAGTGGTCCTGGCTGGGAGGATACGCCGAGGACGGAATTGCGTCCCTGTGGAACAAGCGAGAGTTTGCGGGAGACGTAACCGTTGAGGCCTATCTGAGCTTCAAGATGGGCCTGGGCGCGGTCCACTCATACAAGAACCCCACGGACCTCAACATCTCTATCCACGCCGACGGCGCTAACCCGTCCAGCGGATACTCCTTCATGGTCGGCGCGGACCGCAATCACGACAGTCGAATCATGAAGGGAACGCAGGTTCTCGCATCCAGCAGCGCACCCGCCGCCCTCCTGCCCATTTTCGAAGATGGGTACCCCTCGACGTACGAGTTCCACCGCAAATGGTGGGCCCTGCGTGCGCGCAAGGCCGACGACAAGCTTCAGCTCTTCCTGGACGGGAAACTCATCGTGGAAGCCCGCGACCCCGAGCCACTGGAAAGCGGCCGCGTCGCCCTGTGGACCTACGACAAAGGCATTATCATATCGCGCTGCAAGATATACTACGAGTCTGAGAAGGCAGACCGCAGCCCGATCCCCGGCGAGGAGGCAATCCAGCGCGCCAAGACCCAGGTTGCGCCGCGACTGTTCACCCTCGCATCATCGACCCACCCTTCCGTGCAGAACGATTTCGAGCAAGACCTGGGCGACTGGCGTCCGCGGTCCGAGCAAGACGGGACAGTACTGCGCATCGTTGCTCCCGGTGCGGGAGAACGCGGTCACTGCCTGGCACTCACTAACCCGGTTTCAGGCGGGACATTCGGCACCCGGATCATTCCGGGTGATTTCCTGGTTGATGATTTGCCACGCCTGTCCTTCGACTACCGCCTGCCTGCTGACGGGTCGGCGAAGGTGAACTTTTACCTCACCGCCAATGGCCGCCAATATGAACTGGTCTTCTCCGGGCCCAATGGAGGCACGCCCTTCGCGACCCGAATCGGCGCCATCCCCAACGTTCAGACCGACGGCGAGTGGCACCATGCCGAGGTTGACTTGCTGGGCGCGCTCCGGCAGGCTCTCAACGAATCCGGCGCGGTGCGCGCCCGGGACCTCTGGATAGGAAACCAGTGCGAAGACGGCTACCTGATGGCGGGCTTCGGGGGCAATTACCTCGGCACCACTTTCTACCTGGACAACTTCGTGCTGGACAAGCCCGGCGGCCAGACGCTGAAGCTGCAGATCACACCCGTGTCCGGCGTCAAGCCTACTGGCTACAGCATCTCCCTGGACGACAGCCCGACCGGCGATGCCCCCTGCGAGGTGTCGCAGACCCAGGCGAATTTCGAGAAGACTCTGGAAAACGCTCCTGTGCAGTACGCCCACATTCGCGCAAAGCTCCCGGATGATTCCTGGTCAGAGCCGGTCCATTTCCGGGCGCGGACGGACACCGTTGCGCCCCGTGTGGTGTCGGTGGCACCCGAGCCCGGCTCGTCTGTCCCGGACGGCCCTATCGTGGTCACGCTGGACGACCAGGGCTGCAGCGGAATCGAGCCCGAGTCGCTGAGGGTCAATTTCGCCGGGCGCGAACTGTCTCCCGGCAAGCCTGGAGTAAGCTTCGACCCGGCGAGCCAGACTATCTCCCTGGACGCCCGGGTACTCGTCGAGAACCCGAAGGACGGCCAGCAGGTGAGCGTCAGACTCACGGCGGCCAAAGACCGCGCAGGCAATGCAGCGGCCCCCCTGGCGCCTTGGGACTACACTGTCGATTTCGCGGCGGACAAGACTGCGCCACCCGTGCCGTCAGTGTTCATCGGCGACCAGTCCGAGGCCATCTGGGCGGACTTCGAGGACTCCCTGGGTGGGTTCACCACCTACGGCGGGTCCAGCGGCGCAGAACTGGCGCTGGATGACTCCACCGCAGCATCCGGGAAACGCAGCCTGCGAGTGTTCAACCCCACTGAGGGCGGTCGGTACGGGATCATACGCCGGGGGACTTTCGACGCCGGCAAGTACCGAATCGTGAGCTTCGACTACAAGGTGCCCTCCCGCCTGCGCGTGGACCTCGCAGTCTATGTGAACGGAGACATGAAGGGCATCAAGTTCAAGGACAACGACAACAACCTGGGCATGATCGGCGCGGTCCCCAACGTGATCGATGATAACGAGTGGCACCATGCGGAGTTCAACCTGTACGAGATGCTCCGCAAGGATGACCCCACCGCGGCAGGCTATGTGGTGGATCAGCTTGTCATCGCCGACTGGAACTGGCGCGCAAATGTGGAAGGCCAGGTGTTCCATCTCGACAACTTCCGCATCGTTCCCGTTGTGAGTGGTGCGGGCGGCTTGCCGGTGCGCTGGTTCGCGCCGGATGTGAGCGGCATCGCCGGCATCGCGTGGGCGATCGGCGGCGCCGAACCCAGCGTGCCTGACCAGGTCTTGCTGACAGGGCTCCAAGGCGTTATCCCCGATGCGGGTAACCGCGACGGGTGGCTGCACACACGGGTGCGCGATGGCGCGGGGAATTGGAGCCCGGTGCAGACCCAGCGCCTGATCACCGACGACCAGCAACCCCAGGCAGCAATCGCAGCTCCCAAGGAAGGCGTACGCGCGGCACAGTCCACGGTGGAGATCAAGCTGACAGATGAGGGGCCGGCGGGCATCGATCCCGGCAGTGTGGTCCTGTCCGTGGCCGGGCAGGACTACACCGTGAAGAAGCTGGGCGTAGGTGGGCTGAGCTTCGACTCCAGCACTGGCAAGCTGGTTTGGAACTGCGAGGCGGTCACGCCTCGCCCGGTTGTGCTGCCCGACGGCAAGCCGGTGCCGGTGGTGCTCAAGTCTGCGAAGGACTACGCGGGCAACCCGGTAACACAGCTTCCTTCCTGGACCTGGATCATGGACTACACGCTGGACAAGTCCGCGCCGGTCGTGACCGAACTCAACTCCACCACCCACCGAACCTTCCTCACCAACACCTTCGAGGACGGTCTGCACGACTGGCGGACCACCAGCGGATCATCCGGGGCCGTGGTCACCGTGGACACCACCACGGCTGCCACGGGCAAGGCATCCGTCAAGGTGGCCCAGCGGGCGGCGGGAGCCAACATGGGGTGTTTCGTCACCCGCGAGCCCTTCGCAGCGGAGAACTTCCCGATCGTGAGCTTCGCTTACCGTCTGCCGGCGGCGGTGAAGATCGACTTGATGGCGCGGATGGAGAACGGGAACGAGTACGCGATCTCGATCACCGACAATCCCACCGGCGCGGTGGGGCGCTTCCCGAACATCATAGCGGACGACAAGTGGCACACCACGTCGGTGGACATCGCCGACATCCTGCGTAAGCGAGAGACCAAGGGGTCACTGAAGGTCGTCGCCTTGTACTTCGTGGACCGCAACAACATGGACAACCCCGCGGGTGTTGCGGCATGGTTTGACGACTTCACCATCGGTGCAGTGGGTACACGCACCCCGGTCCTGCGCTGGAAGGCTACGGACACCACGGGCATCGCGGGTTACAGCTACACGCTAGACCGCCAGCCCGGTACGGTGCCTGACGAGACTTCCGAAGGCGCCGCCCAGTCTTTCCGGGACTCGTCCCCAAGCCTCGCAAAGGGCCGGTGGTACTTCCATGTGCGCGCGAAAGACGGCGCGGGCAACTGGGGCCCGGCGACCCACTACGCACTGATGCACCTGACCGCTGATTGACGAAGGCGGACGGCATGGGCAACCCGGCGAACCCGGGGAAACCAACCGCGATGGACTACGCCGCGCTCGGCAGCATACTTCTGCTGGGCGCGGCTGTTCGACTCTGGGGCATCCGCTGGGGCCTGCCCGACGAGACCCACCTCTTCTCGTATCACCCTGACGAGTTCCACTCTCTGCGAGGCGCGCTGTCCCTGGCGACAGGAGATCCGAACCCGCACTTCTTCAATTACGGCAGCCTTTACCTGTATCTTGTGGCCATCGCCTGTAACTGGCACGCGGCTGTTGTCGGCGGCGCGGACCTGCTGACAGCCCTGCTCAAGGGCAACACCGCTCACACGGAGATGGCCGCATGGGTACTGGACGCCCGGTTAGTCGTAGTCCTGTGCGCGCTTGCGACAGTGTACGTGACCTGGCTCGCGGGCAGGCAACTGGGCGGCAACCGCGGGGGGCTCATCGCGGCAGGGCTCATGAGCGTCATGCCGCTCCATGCGCTCAACTCCCACTACGCGACGGTTGATGTGCCGCAGTCTCTCTTCATCCTCCTGTGCCTGCATTTCGCGGTCCGACTGGTGACCCGCATCACTCTGCGCGACTGCATCTGGGCCGGAGTCGCGGCCGGTCTTGCGGCCAGTGTCAAGTACAATGGCGCACTGGTGTTTGTGGCTCCGGTGCTGGCGGTTCTAGTGTCGCCGAGAGACGCTGAGGCGGATGCGCCGCCGGTCTGGGAGTCGATTGCGGCCATGCTCGCAGCGGCATTGGGGGCCTTCGCGCTCACTTCCCCGTATGTGTTCCTCGCGTGGCCCGAAGCCTGTGAGCATATCCGGTACGAAATCGAGCACATGCGCGTGGGCGAATCGCCCTGGCAGGAGATGTACCCCAACGGCTGGCTCTTCCACCTGCATGTCACCGTGTTTCTGGCGGCCCTCGCACTGCTCCTGTGCCGGGGCCGAACACGCGCAGCGGTGGCGCCCGCTGCGGCCTTCGCACTCCTGTGGTTCCTCATGATCGGCGCGGCAGGCGTGCGCTATGCCCGATACGAAATGCCCCTCGAAGTCTGCGCGCCTGTACTCGCGGCGGGGCTTGCGAGCTGGTTTGCGAAACACCGGACGGTGGTGTCCGTCGCCCTTGTCGCGGCCTTCGCACTGAGCCTGTTCCTGTCCATCAACCGCTGCCTGGTCCTCAGCGCCCCCGATCCGCGCGACCGAATGCTGGAGATCATCAACACACAAGTTCCCGAGCACGAGACCCTTGCCCTGATCTGGGAACCGTGGTTCAATGTCGCCCCGGTAGATTACTGCAACGGGGGCGCGGCTCTGCGGTCCAATCCCCTGTTCGCGCGGTTCAAGCGGCCTGTGCGAAAACTGCTCATCGTTGGCTTGGACGCGGGGAAGCTCGAGGAAGCGCGGCCCTTCGCGGTTCTCACCAGCGACTTCGACCTGCCGGCCCGGGCAGCTCGGGTAAGCAAGGGCCACGAGGCGATCCAGCGCGCCCTGGCCGCGCGCAAGCTGACCGAGATCGGCCCGCAGCCCATGGGTCTCATCGAGATTCCACCAGCACGCGACAAGTCAGACATGCACTACGCCGACCCGACTCAACAACTGTGGGTCTTGCGCCACAGACCGGCATCTTCGGGCGACGAATAGACGCGGCGCGCCGCCCTGACCTGCACGACAATCCACATGACGGGAGAGTCAACACAGATGGCGAAACTGGCGATCAACGGCGGACCGAAACTGCGCACCGAACCCTTCGTCGGCTGGCCCCCGAAGGATGAGGGGTTCCTGACGGCACTCAAAGATGTCCTGGATAGTGGTGTCTGGGGCGTGAGCGGTCCGAAGAACAAAGAGCTTTGCGAGAAGTTCGCGGCCTTCCAGCATGCGAAGTTCGCCGTGGGTTCGCCCAATGGTACGAAGGCGCTGGAGCTGGCGCTGATCGGCTGCGATGTCAGCTACGGTGATGAGGTGATCGTGCCCCCGTACACGTTTATCGCTTCGGCAAGCTCGGTTATCTCCGTGGGTGCGGTGCCGGTGTTTGCGGATATTGACCGCGACACATTCTGCCTGGACCCGGCAGCGGTAGAAGCGGCCATCACTCCGTACACAAAGGCCATCATCGCCGTGCACATCGCCGGGATGCCCTGCGATATGAACGCTCTCAAGGCCATCGCAGCGAAACACGGACTGGTCATCATCGAGGACTGCGCACAGGCCCATGGCGCCGAGTATGAGGGCCGGCGTGTCGGGGCTATCGGCGATGCTGGAGCGTTTTCCTTCCAGTCTTCGAAGAACGTGACCTCCGGCGAGGGCGGCATGACCGTCACCGATCGACAGGATGTGTGGGAGAAGGCCTGGAGCTACCACAATATCGGCCGGGTACCCGACGGCGGCTGGTATGACCACCGGGTCTTCGGCACCAATCTGCGCATGACCGAGTTTCAGGCAGCCCTGATCCTGCGCGGCCTCGAGCTTCTGCCCGAGCACATGGACCGCCGCGACGAGTGTGCCTTCCACTTGCGCAAGCGGCTGGATGAAATCGAGGGAGTGGGATATCAGGCATTCCCCGCGGGCGCCACGCGTTGCGCATGGCACCTGTTCATCTTCACCTACGACCGCGAGGCCATGCAGGGCGTATCCCGAGATCGGTTCATCGAAGCCCTCGGAGCCGAGGGCATTCCGATCAGCCGCGGATACAACCCGCTGTACACCGAAGGCATGTTCCGCAAAGGCTGGGACCGCACGAAGCCGCCGTTCTCGCCCAGCGTCTACAGCGGAGATGTGGATTACGACAAGGTCAGCTGCCCCAACTGCGAGTTCGTGTGCTATGACGGTTCGTTCTGGACTTCCCAGAGCGTCCTGCTTGGAACCACCAAGGACATGGACGACATAGCGGACGCCATCATCAAGGTGAAGGAGAACCTTGGCGAACTGCAGTAGGCAGACAACCGGCGGCCAACTGTCGCGCCGCACGATGAGGTACGCAGCAGGACCGGTGGTCTCGGTCCTGCTGCTTGTGCTCGTGTGCGGTCTCGCGTGCGCGGGACGGCTCGAGAAGGTGCTTGAGCGCGGCCCCTTCCCGCACCTGAAGGGCGCTGTGCTGCGCCAGGTCACCGGCAATGCCACTGCGGGCGCCTGGTCTGAACCGGCGCCGGGGGACTGGGACGGCGACGGCGACATCGACATTATCGCGGGCAGTGGATATGGCGACCTCTTGTACTTCGAACGCCGCGCTGACGGGTTCCTGTCCGAACCCGTACAGATGCTCCCGGAGCGTTTCTCCCTGATCTACGAGCCGCCGGCGGTGGACCCGGTATCGCCCCAGGTAGTTGATTGGGACGGCGACGGCGCCCCGGATATTCTCATTGGCATGCGTAGCCGGATCTACCTGTGCAGGCGGCAGGGGATCGGACTTGCGCCACCGCAGGAACTCTTATGCGGCCCGGAAAGTGTGGGCGACGCTGTGCGGCGCCTGACTGGATCGCGGGGTCATCTCGCGCCCTGCGCGGCGGACCTCGACCGCGACGGTGACCTGGACCTCCTGCTTTCCGGGGAGGACGGGACAGTCTGGTACTTGGCCAATGAGGGCTCCGCGTCTGCGCCAAAGCTTGCCGCCCCGGGAAAGCTCTCTGTGGGGGGACAGGTACCCGCTTTCCGGACCTCCGTGCGCCTTTGCATCGGTGACTGGAATGCGGATGGCTACTCGGACCTGTTCCTGGCGCCTTCCGGTGGCGGTATTCTGCTGTCTGAGGGGTCTCCGAGCGGCCTCGGTCCGGCTCGGACATTCTGGGGTTCCTCGCCTGAGACCGGGGGCAAGGAGACCGAAGAAACCTCGAACCTGTGCCCATCCTTTTGCAACTGGTACGGCCCCGAACGCGGCCCGCGCCTTCTGGTGGGAGATCGCCGCGGGTACTTCGCGATCATCGGCCCAGCGCAGGGCGGCGGGAAGCTGGAAGGCTTCGCGCAGGGGGTGCGGCCACCCATCGACGTTGGCCGATGCGCATCGCCATGCCCCGTGGACTGGGACGGGGACGGCGACCTGGACCTCGTAGTCGGTGGCGAGGACGGATTCTTACAGCTGTTCACCCGAGTCGAGGTCTCGCCGCCACTTTTCGCCGCAGGAAAGAGGGTCGCGGGGAGTCTGGGCTCTCTGCGCGCCGCTCCACGCGGGGGTATCCCCGGCCACCTGCGCTACGCCTGGCCCTGCATCACGGACGCCGACACCGACGGCGACTCGGATCTGATCCTGGGGCAGGCTTCAGGTCATACCACCCTCTGGACCAACTCCAGCGGCTTTGGCAAGTCTCAGGAGATCACCGTGGTGGGGCAGGCGCTTGCCATGTCGGGCATGAGCACCGTGCATGCGATGGACTATGACATGGATGGAGATACCGACCTGTTCATCGGGACCCGTCTCATACCGGGTTCCGTGGTTGCGTCGCAGCTATCGCCCGAGACTGTCTTGTACCTTGAGAACGTGGCCGGGCGCAAGGCGGCGCCACGCTTCGTAAAAGCGGTTCGCATCGATGCCAGCATTGTCCATCCGTCGCGCGAGGACGCCACGCGCGACGCGGACATCTTGGGTGTCACAGCGCTGCAACCAGTACAATGGCACGCGAACGGAGCGCTGGAATACCTGCTGACCACGCGCTTTGGCGCTTTCTTGTTTCAGTCAGGCGCCGGGCGGAATGCATACCCCAGGCTCGAGCTGTCCACTCCCATGACCGGGATTCCGGCGCCCCTGGTGCCCTCGTCTTGGAGTTCCGTGGCCTGCAGACTTACTGGAGGTCTGCCCGGCATCGTCTGCGGGCTGGAAGAGACCGGCTGGGTTGCCTGGTACGATCGATCTCAGTTGGCGAACGGCAGCTGACGGATCGGATCACTCCCAGCCGGCCCGCACCCATTTCACCAGATCATCGGGCAATGGCGGGTCGGCGGTGGCGAGGAACCCCGCGCTCTGCCCGAATGCCTGGTAGAGCCCAATCGCAGGCCCCAAGTCCCCGTCAGTCACCTGCCCCCCCAACCAGACAGGACGCGGCGCAATGCCCGCAATAAGCGTGGGCAGGTCCACATTCCCTCCCTCGACGGAACAGGCGCAGGCTTCGGTCAGTTCTGCCTCCCCTGGCACAATGACCACGCGAGCGATCCCGGGTTCGATTACAGCCGCGGCCAGGGCGGGCAAGGCGGTGGCCCCGAAAGCCACGCAGACCACCCGTCCGGGAATGACGTCGGAGCG
Organism: Armatimonadota bacterium; assembly: GCA_013314775.1. Taxonomy (NCBI): domain Bacteria; kingdom Bacillati; phylum Armatimonadota; species Armatimonadota bacterium. Next base: position 138,933 of record JABUFB010000011.1, read on the forward strand.
ATTTTCCAGGAACCGGGCCAGGGACACGATGTCATAGGCGCCGGCAGCCCAGGCGTTCCCGGCCGGCAGGTGCCAGGCCCCGGCCAGTTCCCCCGTGCCCCTGGGGTCAGCCAGGCAGACCACTATCCCCGCGTCAGCCAGGCCGGTGATGACCCGCCAGTGATATCCCGCCGCATCCGCCTTCCCCACATCATCGAGCAGGATCACCGCTGGGCCGGCCGATGGCTCCATATCCGCCGCCGGGGCCAGGCGCAGCAACACCGCAGGGACAGGAATCTCCGGCTCGGTGGTGATGACCATCGGCTCGACCCGGTACTCTTCGATATCGAAATCGCCCGAGCCTGGCTCAGCGCGGCCCGGAACGATGCCTCGGCCCCCCGCAACAATCCGTCCCACTGCGTCTCGCAGTTGGCTGACCACTTCGGCACCTTCGTCCGGACCGGTGACATTCGCCAGGCTCGGCAACACAACCGATTGCGGCCCGTTATCCGCGCCAAATGCCCCAAGGGCCGCCGCCGCGCGGTATTCGGCAAGTGCCCGGCGGGCCTGCCCGGGCTGCAGCACCACGAAACGTTCGCGAATACGGATGATGTTCTCGAAATCTTCGGACAGGCCGGCGGTGATCTCCAGGTCATCCAGGTCGCCGCCGTACGCGGATTCGCCGGAGAGCGCGGCCCCCAGCCTGATGGCCATTGTTTTCCCCGCCAGAGTGCCATCGGATGCGCCTCGTGCTTCGATTTGGTCATCCACGAACAGCAGGATGCTGCGTTCGTCGGGGTAATATGCCCCCGCGACATAATGCCATAGGCCGTCATCCAGACGCCGGCGTCCCACCAGCGTCTCACCGGGCGCGGAAGACCGCGTCAGCGTCAGGCGCCCGCCGCTATCCAGCCCGAGCACAAGGTCCGGCGGCGCGTTAGGCGACTCGCCGGCAGCAATGATGGTCCGCGCTTGTGTGGCACGCGGCGATCGGAGCCAGAAGCTCACGGCGAACCCGGCGGAGCCATCCGCAAGATAGACCGCTGGTGGCAGTGCCACGTTTCCGCCGCCCCGGAAAGAGAGCGCGAGCCCCACACCCCCCGGGCCTTCGACGTATCTCACACCCGATGCGGACCCGTGTAATCCCGAGGGGCCGCGGTCCAGCACCCGCCCGGCGCTGTCCTCATCGAACAACCACGCAGCCACGGTATCCGGCGCACACAGAGCCATCGCCGGTAGAAAGACCGCTATGAGTCCTAATAGCCGCATCGCCGGAGTCTCCTGACTCTACAAGGGCTGTCTTGTGATTTGCTCCGGTATCGTAGTATGCTGGTGGCCAGCCGGTCAATTCCGTCGCCCTGAGTGGCCCTCTATGTTCCCGTTCCGCGACAACATCCCATCCCGCACCGTCCCACTGGTCACCCAGGTGCTCATCTGGACGAACCTGCTCGTGTTCGCCTGGCAGGCATCCATGGGGCAACAGATGGTCGAATTCATCCGACAATTTGGCCTTGTGCCCGCGGTGGTTACGGGCCAGGCTCCGCCAGGGCCACTGGGCATTATTCTGCCGTTCTTCATCTCCATGTTCCTGCACGGTGGATGGTTCCACGTTCTGGGCAACGTCTGGTTCCTCTACCTGTTCGGCGACAACGTTGAAGACAGGCTGGGGCACGGTCGGTTCCTGTGGTTCTACGTGGTCGCCGGGCTGGTAGCCGGCATTGTCCACGTGTTGTTGAACCCGGCAAGCACCGTTCCCACCGTCGGCGCCAGCGGCGCAATTGCCGGTGTGCTCGGGGCCTACCTGGTGATGTACCCCCGGGCGCGTGTGGCGACCTTGCTGTGGCTGGGTTTCTTCATCGACGTCGTGGAATTGCCCGCCGTCACGTTTCTCGGCTTCTGGTTCATCGTGCAGATCATCGAGGGCCTGATCGCCTTGCCCATGATGGATATGGGCGGAGTAGCCTGGTGGGCCCACATCGGGGGGTTCGCAACCGGCTTTGTCTTCGCCCGACTTCTCTGCCGCGAGTGCATGCTGGAGCGACATCCCGTCGATCCGCGACCATACCAGCGATAGTGCCGAACAAGCTCTGTCAGGACCGATGATGGAGAGTGATCAAGCCTTGGACATCAACACGCTCATCTGGGTGTTTCTTATCGGCAGCATTCTGTACCCCATGGTACAGCAAAGGATGCTGGAGGCCGCCCGGCTGCGCCTGTTCGGGAAGCTCGAGCAAGAGCGCAAGTCGCGAGTGATAACGCTGATTCACCGTCAGGAAAGCCTCAGTTTCCTCGGGCTGCCGCTCATGCGGTTCATCAATATCGAGGACTCCGAGAGTGTCCTGAGAGCCATCCGCATGACTCCCGACGAGATGCCCATCGACATTATCCTGCATACGCCGGGCGGCATGGTCCTGGCTGCCGGGCAGATCGCCCATGCCCTGCGCCGGCATCCCGCTCGCGTAACTGCTTTCGTACCGCACTATGCCATGTCGGGCGGCACTCTGATCGCCCTGGCCTGCGATGAGATCATCATGGACCCCGATGCGGTGCTCGGTCCAGTGGACCCCCAGATCGGAGGCCAACCGGCGGCATCGATCCTGCAGGTCCTGGAGCAGAAGCCGATCAATGATGTAGACGATCAGACCATCATCCTCGCAGACATGGCGCGCAAGGCCGTGAACCAGGTGCGCGAGTGTATCGCAGACCATCTGTTGGCAAACGTCTCGCCGGACAAGGCCGAGGATATCGCAGTGCGCCTCACCGACGGCCGCTGGACCCACGATTTCCCTATCACCGTGGACGAAGCGCGGAGTATGGGGCTCAACGTGAGCACGGACCTGCCCGGTGCCATCCATGAGATGATGGACCTGTACCCCCAGCCCCAGCGCGGGAGGCCTTCGGTGGAGTACGTGCCCATGCCGTACCACACACCTCAGAGTGAAGCGCCTTTTGGCGACCGCAACAAGGGCTGATCATCTGCAGAGACGGGTACACGCGGAGGAGCGTCAGTGGCTCCACAACTGATTATCCACAACGCCTGCGTTGCAATCTGCGATGAGGCCAATTCAATCGTGTCCGCCGTGGCTGTCTGGCGAGACCGCATCTTCGCGGTGGGCAGTGACGCGGACATCCTGAGCCTGGCCGGCAAGGGCACGCGTGTCATCGATCTCGACGGACGCTTCGTCTGCCCGGGGTTCACGGACTGCCACGTTCACCTGTCCGGTTGGGCTGTGCTTGCGAGTGGGATCGAGGTCCATCTGGACGGTCTGAACTCGCTGGAGGAAACTCTGGCGAGGATAGCCGCCCACATTCCCCAGGTGCAGCCTGGCGCGTGGCTGCGGGGCCGGGGCTGGGATCGCAATCGCTGGGCTGGGTGCCCATGGCCCACGGCGCGCGACCTGGATGCAGTCACAGGACCGGTTCCGGCGGCCCTGCCCTCCCACGATGGACACTCGGTCTGGGCCAACTCCGCGGCCTTGGCGCTGGCTGGAATCGACCGCTCCACGCCGGACCCCGAAGGCGGCCGCATCAACCGTCTGCCCAATGGTGAACCCTCAGGTATCTTCGAGGAATCCGCTGCCTGGATGATGCGCGCTAAGGTGCCCGACTACACTCGCGAAGAGCTTGTGGCAGCACTGAAGGCCGCTCTGCCACAGGCCGCCGCGCTGGGCATCACCGCCGTACACAACCTCGAGGCTCGCAACTCACGGCATGCAATCCAGGTCCTTGCCGACGAAGGCGCGCTGCCCCTGCGAATCACCCATTACGTGGCCCCCGAATCCCTGGACGCCCTCGCGGAGCTCGGGGTGCGCAACGGTCTGGGCAATGACTGGGTGCGCTTTGGCGGCGTGAAAACCTTCATGGATGGCGCTCTCGGCTCTCAGACAGCAGCCATGCTGGAGCCGTATGAGGGCAGCGATAATCGCGGGTACACCACCCAGTCGCCCGAAGAACTTGCGGACTTGGTCCGTCGCGCCAATGCCAGCGGGATTGCCCTGGCGCTGCACGCTATCGGCGACCGGGCCGTCCGCCTGGCACTGGACGCTTTCGAGCGTTGCGCCGAATACCCCCTGGGCAAGCCGCGGCACCGTCTGGAGCATGCGCAGCATGTGCACCCGGACGACTGGGCGCGCATGGCTCGGCTGGGTCTGATCGCCTCCATGCAGCCCGCCCACATGCTGGCCGATATCCCCACCTGCGAGCGCCAGTTGGGGGCGCGCAGCCGCTGGGCCTTCGCCCTGCGCTCGTTGCTGGAGGCGGGCGTCACGCTTGCCTTCGGCTCCGACGCACCCGTGGAGATCATCGATCCGCTGCGCGGGTTCCAGTCCGCGCTACTGCGGCAGGACTGGGACGGCAACCCGCCCGGTGGCTGGTATCCGGAGCAACGCCTGACAGCGACTGAAGCACTGCGGGCTTACACCATCGACGCCGCACGAGCGGGATGCGCGGAGCGGACAAACGGCTCCCTGACGCCCGGCAAACTCGCGGATTTCATCGTCGTGTCCCGAAATCTGCTGGGATGTCCCCCGGAGGAGCTGGCGGAGGCGCGCGTTCTCGCCACCTGTGTCGGAGGTCAACCGACCCATGACCCTGAGGGGCTTTTCGCAGGCTGAAGCATCTCATCCATCGTCGTGACCTCCTCCGTCGCGCCCTCATCTCCCCCATTCTAAAGTTTGCATATGACCTGTTTGATTTCTGGCGGCGTCGGGTATGATTAAGTTGTAGCGGCGAAGGCGAGTTCCTTGACAGTTTTTCGGAGAGCCGGGATCCAGGCAGGCATCTATCGGGACGTTTGATGAAGGAAACTGGGCAGATGCCGGAGCGAGTGGTGGATGAGGCCGCGGTGGACTTGAGGATGGACCTGGCAGGCGGCCGTAGTTTGTTGAACTCGCGAACTGGCGGTGGGGTCTCGGCTCTCTTAACATATAGACGCAGCGAACAGGCAGAGCATAGGCTCTGCCTGTTCGCATTTTGGGGGCATTGTCCTGTTCCCCGGAAGGTGCGCGGTGCCGCTGCGCCGAATTGCCGCGTCTACAGGAGGCGCCAACAGCATGAACTCAAGAGACCGCATCCTCGCCGCGATTGAGCTGCGCCAGCCCGACCGTGTTCCCGTCATGTGCCAGCTCAGCATCGGACACTATTTCGTGCAGCTCGGCGTTGACCCGGCTGAATACTGGCTGGACAACGAGACCATTGCCAACTGCTACCTTGCCCTTGCCGAGCGCTACGGATTCGACGGCATCCTCATCAATCTGCCCGGCCGCAGCCCCGATGTGCGTCAGTTCGTGGAGCGCATCGAGACCACCACGGACGGCCAGGTGATCCACTACAAAGACGGTTCCAGGTGCGTCTGCCCGACCGACGATCTGCCAGTGCATGTTGAGGGCCCTAAGCTGCCGCTTGATCAGATCGATGTGGACAAGCTCTACTACGAAGACCCACACACGCCCGGAGGGCTGAAATACCCCTTCTATTATGACCTCGAACCCAAGGCTGAGACCTTCCCGGAGTCGGTGTTCGCCATCATCGACCGAGTGCTGGAGGCGGTCAATGGCCGGTTGAGCGTCCACTCCGAGGTCTTCTCTCCCTTCACACAGCTCATGGAGCGTTTGGGGTATCAGAACGGGCTCATGGCGCTCTTAGAGGACCCTGGTAAGTGCAAGGCCATCCTCCAGCGCTTTGCCGAAGGCGCGGCAGATCTTGCCCGCCGCCAGGCAGCACGCGGCGTGGATGCGGTGCTCATTTCTTCGGCCTTCGCGGGCGGCGGATTCGTCTCGAAGAGCATGTACCAGGAGTTCGTGCTGCCATACGAGCGTATCGTGGCCACCGCAATCCGGGAGAGCGGGGTCAAAGCATACACGCACACTTGCGGAGCCATCGGCGACCGACTGGAGCTCATGGCGGAGACGGGTATCCACGGCATCGACACCATGGACCCGCCACCGCTCGGGGACACGGACCTCGCCGATGCGAAGAAGCGCGTCGGAGACCGAATCTTCCTCAAGGGGAACATCGACTCAGTGAACGTGCTGCTGCGAGGTTCCGTAGACAGAGTGCGCGAAAACGCCCGGGAGCGCATTGACATGGCGGCCGCCGGCGGGGGCTACATCCTCAGCTCCGCCTGCTCCGTAGCCCCGCGCGTTCCGGCCGAAAACCTCATGGTCTTGCGCGAGGTAGCCGAAGAGTACGGGCGGTACTGAGGACGGCAGTGAATAGAGGATAGTGAATGGCGAATGGATCGCTGCCTCTCACGATCCGCTGTCCCCCCACCGCTTTTCCATTCACCATTCACTATTCGCCGCCGTTCATCACCACCGGTAATACCGGAAGGGGTCATCCACAGACTCCGGCGCGTCCACGTAGTAGCTATCCAGCCACGGGGCAGTCGCAGTGATGCGCGGCGTCCCCATGATGCCGCCAGACAGGTACGTGTCCCGAACCTTGACCACCAGCAGGTTCTCGCCTTCTCGCCGCAGCAGGTCGCCGTCCAGTGGGTATTCCCGCGGGAAACTCCAGTAATCGTCGGGCCGGCTCTGCTTCGTCACCTCGCCCAGGAACTCACCGTTCAGCCAGACCCATGATTCGTCGTCAATTCCGCCGAGACGCAAAACGAGGTCCTCCCGGCCCAGGTTCTCCGGCACCCGAAATCGCAGACGATACCAGAAGACGCCGTCATAGTTCTCAAGGCCAGGGGTGAGTTTATCGAATGCGCCAGGCACGGCGATGGGTGCCCAGTCCGTGTCGGCGAAGCCCTCTTCCTGCCACCCCAACTCCTGCCCCTTGTCCTCGCGGTCGACTCGTCCTTTCCAGTCCGCGGGGAGAACCCAGTCGTACAACTCCGCCGGCTTCGTGGCGCGTTCCAGGAGCGGGCAGCTTGCCTGCGCGCCGAGATTCTGCAGGAGGCGTGATACCAGGTACACGTTGCGGCGGTGGGTCGTCCGCAGGTACGGCTTGCTGGCCCAATCGAACATCCAAGGAGCCGCCTGGCAGAGTACCACACGCCCCTGGCCTTTCTCGATGACGGCCAGCGCGCTGTTGCCCTGTTCACTCACGCCAGTCAGGGCCGCGATTTCCGGCCGCGTCTTCCAGTGCAACTCCGCATCAGACAGAGCGGTGTACTCGGGCCGCGTCATGTCAGGCATGCGCGAAGACACTTCCGCTCTCTTTTCGATCCCGAGCCCTTCCGGCAGCACGACCGGTATCTCATCCTCGCCGAGGCCCAGACACAGCAGCCGCAGGCCGTTCTCGACCGCGTCTTCCAGACCACCAATCTCGCCTGCGCCGGGCCCAACGACCAGCAGGGAATCCGCAGGCGGCGCCGTGGCATTGCAGGGCCGTGCGTTCACGCCAAGATCTGCGAGCAGGGCCGCTCCCTCTTTCCCACCGGCGTAGAACACCGGTCGCGACGGAGCGGCCTGAGCACCCAGAAGGTACCCCACCAGGTTCGCAAGCAGTCGCTGCGCCGCAGGTTCGGCACTGGTCCTGGCAGTGACATCGAGCTGACAGAAGATCATTCGTCCGTTGCCCTCGGAGTACTCCAGAAGCGGGGCATACTGCAGGTCGAAGCCGCAGTCCACGATTGGCACGAAGTTGCCCACGGGTGGCTTCTCGATGAGCACCGAGGCCACATTGCCCCGGTTTCCGCAGCGCCAGACCCGCGTGTTGATGAACCCCATCCAGTTCCAGCGCGGGTCGGACGGCTCGACACCCGGCGTCTCGAGATGCGGCGGGACGAGGGTTGCGGAGCCGCGCCAGTCGGCCAGATTCGCCTCGCCCAGGCCCGCCAGCGCCGGGTGATTCCGCGCCCGGATGAAAGCTTTACGCTCGCCGTGAATGTTCGCTCGGAAGCCAAAACGACTCACGAGTGTATCATAGCCCTGCTCCAGGACCAGCACCTTCAGGCCTTCACGAACCCTCGCGAGATCGGGCGCAGGACCGTCCAGCGTAAGTGCCTGCCGCCCGATGATGAGCAGGTCATAGTCGCCCAGATCCGTGTCGGCAGCTACCTGCTCGAAAGCGATGCCCGCAGCCTTGAGTTCGGCCGCGCTGTCCCCCTCGGGGTCAAACAGCGCGATGCGCGCGTCACTCGCGGGTGTCGGACAACCAGGCAGGACGTGAATGTCCAGGCCATCGCTCTGGAGAAGCCGGCCATCGACCCGGAACTCGGCGGCAAGGCGAAGGGAGCCGGGGGCGAGTGTCGGCGGCAAGGCGGCGGAGATCGGCACAAGCCGTTTGCCTCCCGCAGGCACCGACACGGCCCCTTCGCCCTGTGCGACATCTTTCCCCAGCGACCACCTGTACTGGCACTCCACGTCCTGCCGGGTGTCGTTGAGGATCACCAGTTGCTTCTCGACCGTCTCTCCGGCCAGGAAGTTGTGGCCCTTCTCCGTGAACCCTTCAGGGCCGCCGCCAATATACGCGCACAGCGGCATGTTCCATCGCAGGAATGCCTTACCCAGCACCGATGGCCTGCGCGATTCCGGATCAGCCGCGTCGATGTACTGCCCGCCTGGGAGCAGCCTGTCCGGCACGATCCCCGGTTCCTGCAGCCTCTCGTATTTCGTTGCAAGCTCGATTACCCGGTCGCTCCTGCCCGGCGCGGGTTCCCACAGCCCGCCCTGGTCCCACGGGAGCATTGCCGAGACGCCCCAGGTGCGGTGCGCGCGCCAGTTGTCAGCGGCGAACATTGCCTGGATTTCCAGGTAGTTCTCGGTCTGCCGGCTCATGTGCTGGTTGAGGTATGCCCAGGGGAAAGGCTTTCCCCGGGACCACAGGTCCTCCTCATGAGCCATGGAGCGTACTTTGGTGGGGGTCATCTCGTAAGCGCGCTCACCGACGTAAGGCGCGGCGTATTCGGAATCCCATATCCACTGGTACGCCTCCGTGCGCCAGATGAAGGCCGGACCCCGGTAGCTGGACCAGGACGAGATATGTGGCAGGCCCCATTCCACGAAGAACAGGGGCTTCACGCCAACCGTGCCCCAGTGCTCCAGCCAGTCCGAGCGCTCCTGCAGCGGCGCCCAGTTGAGGTAGATGTTCACCGTGTGCATGTCGCCGAGGTTTCCCGACTGATGGTGATAGATGGGCCGCGTCGGATCGATCTTCCGGGCGATCTCCTGGGCCATCAGCGCTTCCTGCCGAATCCTGCGCGGAGCCGCGCCCTCAACATCGGGGCTTTCGGGGCTGTAGATGCCGTCGATCTTCAGCGGGTTCTGGTCTCCGTAGTACCCCGTCGCGTTGTGGTTCATGGCATACATGACCATGCCGGGGTGGTTCCGGACGCGCCGGATCAGCCAGTCGGTGAGTCGCTCATAGGCGGCCCCCGTCTCGGGCTCTTCTGGGTTCATACGGAAGTCCCGCACGTGAGGCAGGGAGAATGAACACAGGACTCCCGCTCGGTCACAGGCCTCAAGCAGGCCGTCCATGTATCCCACAGACCCCGGCTTGAAGTGGTAGTTTCCGGTGATCAGAAAGTTGAACCCGTACTCCTTCATGCGCTCGAGCGTCGCCATGCAGCCTTCGAAAGACGCGAGATTGGCGCCACGGTTGATGTTGTTGGTGTGCAGGGCGCGCAAATGAATGGGCTTGCCATTGAGTATGAAGTCGCGGCCGTCGATCCAGAACTCCCGGAAGCCGAAGCGCACCGGGAGGGCTTCGTCGATCAACTCGCCGGAATCGCCCAGCAGACTCACCCGAACGTCGTAAAGGTTCTGCGGTGTGTCCACGTCCCAGAGCTTCGGGCTGTCCCAGGGGGCCTCACATGTCAGACGGCCCCCCGCGTTCTCAGCGAACTCGGGAGCAGATGTGATCTCCTTCACGACTTCATCGCCATCCATTACTACCGCACGCAGCTGCGCGGCGCCTGTCCATTCGCCGTCGACCATCGCTTCGATCCGAAGCTTCTTCTGGCGGAAGGACGTGACAACACCGATATCACCCAGCCTTACCCCGGGTGCTTCCGCGTAGAGGTACACATCTCCCGTCAGGCCGCGGAGATCCACTCGCGCTTCGCTGCTGATGATGCGGTCAGGCGCCATGAAGACCTGGGATTCGGTCTCCAGAGGGCGCGCGGTCACGAGCACCGCAAAATCCTGGACAACTCCCGGGCGCACCAGATGGGTGATGTCCACTCGCCCACCGGGGAACCAGACTTCTCCCGCGGCCTGGCCGTCCACGAATACCCTCGCGTGGGTCTGGACCATGCCGAAGTCCACTGTGATGCGTCGCCCGGTCCAGGTCTGCGGGACACTGATGGTGCGGCGATACCAGGCCTGATCGAAGGTCGCGAGATCGACGTGATCCGCGACCCAGTCGGACAGGAGCGCGGACTGGGCATCGCCGGTCTCGCTGCGGGGCCAGATGCCCGGCACCTTGAACCAGCCCCAGCCCTGGTTGCCCCCGGGCACGGCATCACCCGCCGGCTCGGACACGGGCAAGAAGCGCCACAGGTCATTGAGGCAGACGCGAGCGCGTGTTGGCGTCTCTTGCTTCCATGCAGTCTCCATGTTCCACAGGTTCGCGACGCCCTCCGGCGCGGGCACGTCTTCCTTCGCCCGGGACCGAAGGCGCGAGACGGTGATCCGGATGTCGTCGAACTCCACGCTGCCCGATACGCCGAACATTGCCGGTCCGAGGCTAAGCGTTGCCGCGCCCTCCGGGATCTTGAACTCGCGCTGGTAGTCCACCCAGTCTGTGCTTCCAACCGCATGGAACACATTGGGCCAGGGGTCGAGGTGCTTACCGCCGGCATCCTGCCATTCCATGGTGAGGCGAGCGTCCTTCCAGCCCTCATCGCCCAGCACCACGTCGGTCACACGCATGCGCGTAGTCACTATGAGGCGCGCCCAGTCGGGATCGAGGGCAATCCGCTGGTTCACGCTGCCGTACCGGTCGAGCAGGATCCACGTATTGCCGCCTTCCCGCCGGACGTGGTCGACGCTCATGTTCGCCCAGTTGTCCGGGCGCCCATCGCCGTTGGCATCCAGTTCGAAGTCGCCGTTGAGCACGAGGTTCTGCGCAGGCTGTGCGCAGGCAGGTTGAGCAAACAGCGAAAGACCTGCCGCGGCATGCATTACCAACGCCAGAAGTGTGAACGCACTGTGATGAGCATGTCTCATATCAGGCCACCATCCGTGAGCACGCGGATCATTGATCGCCGCCTGCAGGGCTACCTCATTTGAAGGACATTCAACGTCCGTTGCCGCTTGTCCTGCCACCGCCTGACAGAGAGAGAACCTGCCCGAAGGCACAGGGTAGAACAAGATATGGCCCATATACTGCCACAGATATGCTATAGTAGCGCCGCAGCCTGATGCGGGCGGGTTGCGGGGCGAGCCCGGTTCTGCAGGACACGGGGGGGTAGGGGGGCCATCACGCGTCTTCCAGGATACGCGGAATGGCCGACAGCAGACAGCCGTGTCTCGAAGAAAGCGCGCACCTCGCTGAGCCGGCATGCTGGAGAGCCGCGATGTGCTTCGCGGGCCTCGCGGCATTGCTCCTTGCCCTCTGCGCTCTTGCGAACCTCCTTGTCGACCCCGCAGCACGGTGGGGCAGTCCTCTGGGCCTGGAACCCGCCACACTGCGCGGTGACCGCAAGGTCGTTGAGCGCTTGCGCACTCATCGTGACCCGATCGATGCGTTGGTCCTCGGGTCGTCCCACTCATTCTCCCTGCAAGCCGAAGACTTGAGCGTCGCCACGGGACTGCGAGCCTTCAACGCAGCCAGCGCCGGCGCGCGCGTTGAGACGATGTGCGCAGTGCTGCGCTACGTGGCCACGGAAACCGGGCAATGGCCTCGTCTCTTGATCGTCGGCGCCGATGTCGGTAGCTTCTATGGCGAACTGGACACCGATGTCGCTCTCACGCGCGAGCTCGGCGCACACGTTCCATATTCCCTGTCCACCTGGGACCGTCTTGCCCTGCGAGGCCGCGCGATCCGCTCATTATTCGAGAGCGTCACACTGAAAGCCAGCCTGCGATCCATACAGAAATGGCTCGCCCGGCGGGACTCGGCCATGCAGGCGGTGCTGCTCGCGGAGGCGGGCGAAGGTCGTGGACCGGCCGCTGCCCCGCTGGATCCGGATGTCGTTGAGCGGCGCACCCGGCACAGGGCTGCGGAGTATGGAGAGCGCTACCAGGCAAAATCTCTGGACCCGCGCCGCGTACGCTGGTTCAGTGATCTGGTGCGCGAGGCGGCTGGGAACGGCAGTGAAGTGATCCTCTACCTGACCCCACTCAGCCCACGGGTCGACGCCGGGGCAAGACGGACGAGTAACTACGCTCATCTCCTCAGCGAGACATGGGGGCTGCTTCGTAGCCTGGCTCGTAGTGACCCGCGGGTCACTGCTGTCGACTGTTCCACCATCGACAACTTCGGCGGCCGCGCCGATTGGTTCGTTGACGGGGTCCACGGTACCCGGGACAACGGCCGCGCCATCATCCGGCACTGTCTCGCAAGGGCCGGTTGGCACAGCCCCGATCGCAGAGTACGTAACCGCGAGCTCATACGACGCCAGTCCAGGGAATAGGCGAGGTCCGGGTTGCTCTTCAACAGCCACGTGTTCATCTTCGCGTTCTTACCGGTCACTCTGACCGGCTGGTGGATGCTCCGCAGGCACACCGACGCGCGTCTGGCCTGGCTCACCCTCATGTCGTATCTCTTCTACGCCTACTGGGACTGGCGCTTCGTCTCCCTCATGCTCGTGTCCACGGTGATCGACTACACCGCAGGTCTGGGCCTCTCGCGCAGCGACAGCCCGGCGGTGAGGAAGCGCTGGCTCATCGCGTCTCTGGTGGCGAACCTGGGTCTTCTAGGATTCTTCAAGTACAGCGGCTTCTTCCTCGGGTCCGTCTCCGCCGTGTGCCGGGCAGCCGGGATCGACTGGGCTCTACCGACGCTCAATATCATCCTCCCAGCCGGCATCTCCTTCTACACATTCCAGTCAATGTCATACACCATCGACTTGTACCGGGGCGTCGTGCAGCCTGCGAAAAGCTTCCTGCATTTCGCGCTTTATGTCAGCATGTACCCGCAGCTTATCGCGGGGCCAATCGTGCGATACTCGTACATCGAAGACCAGCTTGCCGAGCTCAAGCCGCGCCTTCCCGCTATCGACCTGTGGCGTGGCATCTTCTTCTTTGTCTGGGGCCTGTCGCTCAAAGTGCTCGTGGCCGATATGGTCGCCTCTTACTCCGACCGGTTCCTCGCGGCCCACGAGACCATTGCTTTCCCCACCGCGTGGCTGGCGATGCTCGGGTATGCTTACCAGATCCTCTTCGACTTCGACGGTTACAGCTGCATGGCGGTGGGACTGGCGTTCATGCTGGGGTTCCGCATGCCGCAGAACTTCGACTCGCCCTATAAGGCCTCCAACCCATCCGACTTCTGGCGCCGTTGGCATATCACGCTGTCCGAATGGCTGCGGGACTACCTGTACTTCTCCCTGGGCGGCTCGCGACACGGTCTCGGCAGGACCGTGCGCAACCTGTTCCTGACCATGTTTCTCGGAGGGCTGTGGCACGGCGCGGGCTGGACTTTCGTCGCCTGGGGGCTCCTCCATGGCGCGTTACTCGGAGGTTACCACGCGCTGCGTTCTGTGAACCTGTGGCCGAGCAGTCGCGCCATTGGCCGGGCGATCACGTTCACCGGCGTGCTCTTTGGTTGGGTGCTGTTCCGTTCCGACGACTTTGGTATGGTCGGGAACATTCTCTCGGGCATGGTCGGCCTTCATGGGATGGAGTCCGAGCACATCCACCTGCGCTTCTACGGTATGCTGGCGCTGTGTTTCGTGTGGACCAACTGGGGCCCGAATGCCTGGGACCTGCGCATGACACCCCGGCGTCTGACGGCCTTCGCTCTTGCGCTCGCCTTCGTGGCGTCGGTGCTGATGCTGGCGAAACCCTCGCCTTTCCTGTATTTCCGCTTCTGAGGCTGGGTGTGCGGGGCTTTGCCGGCCGGGCGGTGCGAGCCTCCGCACGTGCAAGCGATAGCCGTGCTTGCAGCAGGTGCCGCCATCGCCCCGGCGAAACACCTCGTGTCGCAGCCCATTATCCTGCGCAGGTGATCCCAAAATGACATCGCGCGAGCGGTTTCACGAGACCTTCCGCTACGGCAAGCCCGACCGCGTGTTCTTCATGCCCCAGTGGGCCTTCAACGAGACCCGGCAGCGGTGGGTGCGCGAGGGCATGCCGCAGGACCAGCACTACAACACGCACTTCGGCTTCGACCGCATGGAGACCATCCCCATCAACAACGCCCCGTGGCCCCCGCCGGAAGTCAGAGTGGTGGAGCAGGGCGAACACTGGACCATCTATGAGGACGAGTTCGGCGGACGTACGAAGCGCTGGCATGACCGGGAGATCGGTATGTCCCAGTGGATCACCTACCCTATCCGCGGCAGGCGCGAGTGGGACGAGTGGAAAAAGCGCCTGGACCCCGAGGCGCCGGTGCGTTACCCGGAATACTGGGAAGACCTGAAGCGCTGCTACGCCGGGCGGGACTATCCGCTGGGCATTCACGCCGGGTCCTTCTACGGCTGGATCCGCAACTGGGTGGGGATGGAACACCTGGCACTATGGTATGCCGACTGCCCGGACCTGGTGCACGAGATGACCGAATACGTGGCCGACTTCGTCCTGCGTCTCATCGAGCGCGCCGTCAATGACATCCCGGACCTCGATTACGCGCTGATGTGGGAAGACATGTGCCACAAGACCGGTCCGCTTATCTCTCCGGCCATGTTCCGCGAGTACATGCTGGAGCCGATGAAGCGCGTGACCAAGCTCCTGCACCAAGCCGGAATCGACATCATCATGGTAGACAGTGACGGCAAAGTGGACGAACTCCTGCCTTTGTGGCTGGAGGCCGGGGTGAACCTTCACTACCCCCTGGAAGTGGCCGCCGACTGCGACGCCCAACGATACCGGGACCTGTACGGGAAGGAGATCCTGCTCATCGGGAACATCGACAAGCGGGTCCTTCGCGAGGGGAACTCGAAGGCGGATATCGAGCGGGAGGTCATGTCAAAGGTGCCCAGACTGGTGGCCGAGGGTGGCTTCTCACCGTGGGTGGACCACTCAGTCCCGCCTGACGTGCCCTACGAAAACTTCAGGTATTACATCGACCTGGTCACCGAGGTCTGCACGCGGCCCAGGGGGTAGCCGGCCGATCTGCGGAAATTGCAGGGGCGCGCCATCATGTTTGGCACGCCCCCACGGAGCTTACTCCAATTGTACTCCCCTACCTGAGCGGCTCCAGGATCGCCATAGCTTTCCGAATGTCCTCGATCTGCTTCGGGCCGCTGATCTCGCGCTCGATGGTCAGGTGGCCGCTGAACCCCATGGACTTGAGCTTCGGGATCAGCACCGGGAAGTTCACCCGGCCTTCGCCCATAGGCATCTCCTTCCCCAGGTTCACGCCGTCCGTGGGGTACTCCCCGTCCTTGCAGTGGGTGCCCTTGACATACTGGCCGAACACGTCCAGCGCATCCACCGGGTTGGCCTTACCGTACATGAGCAGATTGGCGGGGTCGAGATTGATCCCCAGGTTGTCGGTGCCGATGTCCTGGATGGTGCGCAGCAGGGTGATGGGGGTCTCCTGCCCCGTCTCGAACCAGAACTCGACGCCATTGGCCTTGCACGCGCGGGCAACGGTCTGCAAGGCGATGATAGTGCCCTTGTAGAGAATATCGCCCGGCCAGTCGGGAATGAACCCGACATGGGTGGTTATGGACGGGACACCGATGCGCGCCGCCATCTCAGCCGCTCTGCAGAGAGCATCCACCCGCATGGCGCGGTACTCCGGCGGCACCAGACCGATGGTTATCGGCCCCTCGGTAAAGTTCCAGACCGCCGGCCCGGGCAACCCGGCCCAGAGCGTGGAGATCTCTATCCCATAGGCATCCGCAGACTGCTTCAGCGCATCGGCCATCTCGGCCGTGCCGGACGGCGGCCATTGCACTTGCGCGGAATTGAGGCCGAAATCGGCCACCTTCTTCATCAGCTCATCCGGGTTATTCCCCAGGTGAGTCATGACGCCCAGCTTCAACTTCTCGGACATTGCGAACACCTCAGATGGAGTGGTATTTGAGCCACCGGGCAGGCTCCGGCACATGGGGGACTGTCCGTCACACCACCCGCAGCCGGTTCCAGCGTATCTCGCTAACGCAGTCGACCACGCACCAGTGCACGGTGATCAGCGTCCCATCATGCAGCAGGTGAGGGGATGGCTGTCCGAACTTGAAGGAACTCATCTCGTGGATCATGATCTTCTCATCTTGCCGGGCGGCGCCGCTGGCTGCCGCGCCAACACCCCACAGAACGATCTCATCTTCTGTCTCCCAGGTCTCCCCCACCAGGCGTGCCAACCGAGCACGTACACCCGGTTCATCGTATCGATAGTTATAGGTGAAGACCACGCGATCCGGCTCCAACACCGCCGGGCAGCAGCTCTGGCCGTTGAACCCTGTGGGCTTGCAGGGCTGCCAGGAGTACCCACCGTCTTCGGACAGTGCATACTGGTTGGGTATGTCGCGGCCCTGGAGTTTGTCGTGAGCCCAGGCAACCGCGAGCAGGCGTCCCGGCTCGAGTTCCGCGATGCGCACTTCCCAGAACACCAGGCGCTGATGGGGGTCGCGGAACACGGTGGCCATCTGAGACCACGTCCGGCCCTGATCCGAGGAAATGAGCGCAATGCACATATCGCCATTGGGCAGGCTGCCGTCCCACGCCATCCAGGTGGACATGGGAACGATCCAGCGGCCATCGGACAGGATGACCACCGGCGCTTGGGCTTCGAATGGCCCTGGAATCGGTGTAGGGACCACTTCGATGTCACTCCAGGTGCGCCCGCCGTCCGAGGAGAAAGCCTGGACGACCTCCATCGGCAGCAACCCGCCAGTCTCTTCATTGGCAATGGCGGCTTCTGGATCGGATCGATCGAACCGGGTGCCGAAGGCGATCATGCGCCCATCTGGCGAAGCAGTCACCTTGAGGCAGTCCGAAGTCGGCTTGTCTGGACCGGTGCCCGGATAAAGGCGCCCCTCGAGCTCCCAGGTCCTCCCAAGGTCCATCGATCGGGCCAGCCGGCAGTGAGCATCCGCCGCCTCGAAAGCACTGCCCATCTGGTACGAACACAGCAGCTCATCCCCGGGCAGTTGCGCAAGCCACGGGAAGTACGCGTGCTCGGACCTCAAATGCGGGCGCGGATTTCGCACCACGACGCCCGTATCGATGATCTCCAGGCGAGCCATCTTGTCTGCCTCCATCGGGTCTCTCGCCGTCGCACGGGACAGGCTTCGATGCAGCGCCCTTTTCAGCCGCTACTTGACGTCCAGCAGTTCCACCTCGAAGGTCAGCGTGGCATTCGGGGGGATGAGCCCGCCCGCGCCCTGCTCGCCGTATGCCAGGTCCGGCGGAATCACAAGCTTGCGCTTGCCACCGACCTTCATGCCCATAACTCCCTCGTCCCAGCCCTGAATGACCTCGCCCATGCCGATGGTGAAAGAGAAGGGTTCATTGCGGTCCAGCGAGCTGTCGAACTTCGTGCCGTCGTCCAGGGTCCCGGTGTAGTGGACGACAACCGTCTTCCCCTTCTCGGGCGACGCGCCGTCTCCCACTTTGATGTCCGTGTACTTCAGACCGGACTCAGTGGTGGTCATTTCGCCCTCCGCGTCGGTCTTCGCTTCATCAGCCGGCTTGTCCGCAGGTTCTTCCCTGGCTTCTTCGGCGGCCGTTTCGGCGGCGAGCTCAGAGCTCTCCGGGGCCAGCGATGGGTCGCTCATAGGCTGACCCTCCGCGGCAGTGTCGGCCTTCTTCTCCGGGCACCCGGCGAGCACGATAACGGCAAGAATTGCGACGGCGAGCAACAGCATGCGCACGCTCAAGACACACACCTCCAGGTTGTGTAGCGGGCGGCAATGCGCCCGATTCAGCTGTAGTAACTCCGGTATCGCTCCAGCGCATTGCAGATGGCTTCAATGTTCTCAAGCGGCACGTCGGGAGCGCACTCGGCCAGGAGCCACAGGCCACCCTCAGGGGCCCCAAGCCTCTCCACGCACTCCCGAACGTGAGCGTCGATCTCTGCGGGCTTCCAGAAGGGGAACTTCTGGCGATCGAGGTCCAGGTTCACGCAGACCTTTCCCTTGCACTCGCGCACCAGGTTGTCCAGGCCGTTCGCACCGACCTGGGGATTGAGCACGTTCACCCCGCACTCGATCAGGTCCTTGATGATGGGCACGATGTGTCCGTCGGTGTGCATGTACACCTTGGTGCCGGCCTCCCGGCAGAGCCCATAGATCGCCGCGTAGCAGGGCTTCAGATACCTGCGCCATTTCTCGGGGCTGATGGGCAGGGCGTCCTGCAGGCCGAGATCATCGCCGAAGTAGAGCATGGCGGGCTTGTCGGCCAGGCGCTTGCGAGTCTCGGCGAGGTTGTACTCGAGCACAATGTCAATGAGCTTCTGGAGCTCCGGCGGCTCCTCGGCGAAGTCGATCATCATCTCTTCGTACCCGCGCAGGTACGTGAGCCGCAGGAACATGAACCCATGGGGCGTTCCGTCGCTCTCGGAGGGGGCCTTGAACTCATTCACCATCTCGCGCTTCGGCAGGGGATGGCCGGTGACGAAGGCCTCCATACCGTCGCGGACATTGCACCAGACCGAGCCCCAGATGTCCACGTGGTCACCCTCGGCGTAAGTCCCGCCAACGGCGTCGAAATCGCGCTCGCCCTTCTTTGTCTCGCCGAAGATGATGGGATGTCGCGCAACAAGATCCTCCAGCGCCTCGCGGTACTTCATCCAGGTGGCCGGAAGCAGGCTGACGGCAACGGGGATGAACTCCGGGTAATCGAAGTTCATTGCCTTGATGCGGTCGTCGGAGACGCTCATCTTGCCCTATATCGACTCCTGTTCGCGGGGTGGGACCAACCCGCGCAGTTTACTCTGCCGGACGCACGAACGCAACCTGCCCCGCATTGGTTCCGACGGCAGCCGTGACGCCGTCCGGCGTCTCCAGCACCGCCATCTCAACCGGCAGCCCCTTGAGTTGCCCTCTCGCGGTGAAGTCGCCTTTCGCCGAAAACTGCGCCAGCGAACCGTCACGGCATCCGGCGAGGACCACCGGACCCCTCGGCCCGGAGAAGCATCGAACCGCAACCGGCGGCGCGGGCGTGCGCCTGGCCCAGCGGCGTTCGAGCCTGCTGTCCAGCACCAGCACAAGCCCGGAACCTGTGGCTGCCGCGGTTTCCATCTGGCCGTCGCCATCCAGGTCGAAAACGTCTATGTCGGGCAGCATACCAGCCGGAGCTTTCTCGCCGGGCCCGATATGTGCGCAGTACAGCGGCTTGCCATCGGCGTCCCACATCACGACGCGGTTCCAGACACCGTTGATGGCTGAGACCACTTCCAGCGCCCCGTCCGCGTTCATGTCAGTCACCACGGTGCGCGGCCGGTTCTGCGCCGTCCAGCCGCCCACGAAAGTGTGTCCGGCGGGGATACTCTGGTAACCCCTGCGAGTCTGGGTGAGAGTGGCGCTGTTCACAACGGCCATCTCCTCACCGTCATTGGGCCAGCGGGCGATAAGCAAGTCGCGCGACCCGTCCTCACGGGGCACCATGCTGAATCGCCACCCGGGGCCCCAGAACACCGGCAGGCGCTTCACCAGCTGACCGTTCTCGTCGAGGATTTCCAGCGTACAGGCGCTGCCCACGAACGCCCGGCTCTTGCCGGCGTCGAAAACCCCGGTATGCAGGCCGTAGATGCCCGGGTGTGCGGACTTGAACCAGTACTGTTTAGCGGCTTCGTAAACCGCCTGATCCATGACCGACGTGAACTCCCACTTGCGCTCACCGTCGGGGGTAAAGGCGATCACCTGCTCGTTCTCGCACCCGGCCAGGAGCAGGTTGTGTTCGGCCCACCAGCGTAGAACCCGGACTTTTGCGCCGGCATCCATAGTGCGGACCACAGCGCCATTCGGCGCGAGCACAGTGACGGACTTGCCGCTTGCCACTGCGAGAAGCGGCCCTGCGAGGGCCGGGATCGGTTCAATGTCGGCAACCGATTCGGGCAGGTCCGCAGTCACCACGTCCAACGCGGCAAGCTCAGACGACGGCGCCGAATCCCGCATCCAGTTGGGCTTTCCCGAGGCGCGGGCGGCTTCCAGCACCCCCTGCAGGTCATCCCGAACCGAATTGAGCGCATGAGCTGCCGGCACGAGGCCTGACAGATTGTGGCTGCCTGCGCCCAGAGCAACCGTTCGCGGCTCTCTCGCATCCCCGGCGGCCAGTCTCAGGGTGACCGGCTGCTCGGCCGCCACGGATAACTCGCCAGTTGCGAAGTCCCAGCTCACGTCCGCGGGAGTGTCTGACTCGATTAGCCCATTGGCCAATTCCCCCAGGACCCTGCGCCCAATCAGTCCTTCACTGGACAGCAGCGTGAAGCCATCCACAAGTCCACCCGGCGCGACTTGGACCAGCGCAGGCTCCGGCAGTGCCAGCGCGCATGCCCGCTCATTGACCTGGATACAGTCGATCTTCCGATCTTCACCCGCAATGCCCAGCAGGTAGAAGGCGGATCGCCGTTGGCCTGCATTCACTGGGCCGCGCCAGACCATCTCCGTGACTCCGCCCGGGATGGCCTCACCAGTCCAGGAGGGGTGCAATTCGCAGGTGGTCGGCTCCGGTACGTCGGGCGCGCCGTCGGGACGGATGCGCAGGCCCTTGAAACCCACATACAGCCCGGATGAGCGGGGCTCGGCACCAATCACTTCCACCCGCACCGTGTGCTTACCCGCAGCCAGTGAAACACGCCCCAGCGGGACCCGGGCATCCTGGACGGCCGGCGCGAAGTGGTTGTAGTCGGCGACCCGGACCTCCCCGTCCAGTGCCATGCGCACGTGTCCGCGGTCCTGGTAATTGAGCAGGTCGGCGAACACGAAACCCGTCACCGGCTCGCCAAGCTCGAAGTCCACCTCCAGCCAGTGGCCGGGCGCCTTCGCTTTGAGCAGAATGATGTCCAGGCTGTCCAGTCGCGAAGTGCCTTCGGTGCCCGGCGGCAGACTGCGGTAATCGCTGCGCAGAGCCGGGAAATCCAGCCAGCCCGGGGGCAGTTCGCGTTTGCCGCTACCCTTGAAGCGCAGGGCACCATCCTGCGCCGACCAAACACCGCCCACCGGCTCCCAACTGGTGCGCACTTCCATATTCTCGGTGTCGGTGCGGAAGGCCAGGTCGTCGATGAACAGCGCCCATTTTCCAACCTTCTGAACAATCCCCCGGGTCCACGTGCAGTACGGGGTGCGCGGGGTCTGGGTGACTGCAAGGGCAACATCGCCCAGGACGCCGGCATGCAGGAGTGCGCAGTCCATGGCCACCACCGGCTCGACCATGCCGTCCGCGCTGGTGAGGACCTGGTTGTGGTAGCCGGTGAAGGTGCGCAGGCCACCAAGTCGGTGCTCGAGCAACGCGAAAGTGTGGTACGGGTTGCGGCCGCCACCATTGAATCCGTCGAGCATAATGAGGTCGCCCGATGCGTCCAGGGCCGTGCGGAAGCTGCCCCAAAGGAAAGACTGCTCCAATGGGATCCCGCTGTGCCGGTTGGCCCACATGGGCTGGGGCATGGTTTGGATGGTCCAGCGGTTCAGCAACTCCGCAGGCTCACGGGGCGACAATTCGGGGCCCGGCCAGAAGGACTGCCCCAGGCGAAACACGTTCGTGTCCAGCCCGGTACGGTTCAGATAGAACAGCCAGCGTCCATCGCCCGTGAGATAAGCCGACTTTGTGAGCCACGCGAGCGATGCAGTGTTCAGGTAAGGGTCGGGGGTCATCCCGGTGTACAGGACGTCCTGGGTGCGGAGAGCCTTCTGAAGCTGCCCTGATTCCAACCCGCGACGGTCGCCGCTCAGGAGCATGTAGCTCAGAATCGGTTCGTAGTAGGTGTTGTACCAGAAGAGGTGATCGTTGTTCGCGGCCAGCCAATCGTGCTTCTCGAGGGTCGAGAAGTACTGATGCGCGGCTTCGACACAGCGGTCCCAGATCGGGCTGGGGTAGTCCTTCTGGAAGTACCGGCCCAGGCAGTACAGGGACACCGCCGACCAGTCTCCGTGTCGGTCGCCCACATAGGCAGGCGGCGCAGTACGCCCGTAGACGCCCTCGCCCACCCGATGCTTGAGTTGGCGGCTGAAGGCGTTGGTGATCTTCAGCCGTTCCTCGTCGGTGAATACCGGGCTTTCCTCGATCAGGTCCCACAGGAGAATCATGAAGTGCCCGCCGTAATGGTACGGCCCGGCCAGCGGGTCATTCTTGTTCTCGATTAGTTCCTGGTCCAGCCGGTCGATCTCCGACAGCGCCTGGGCGTCAGGAAAGGACAGCCGCACGACCTCGCGAGCGTGGAAGGGGTCGCCGGTCATGGCGTATAGCGCCATGCGCTTGCTGATGCTGTTCCAGCCAAAGTACCCCGTATTGCCGTATCCCCGCGAGGCTTCCCAGATCGGCACCGCCTTGATGTCGTCGGGTATCTGCGTCCCTTCGGGGAGCTTCACGTCCAGCGTCCAGCCCAGCGACAGGTCATTGCCGCCCTGGTGGGCTGCCTTCAGGCGCGCAACCAGCGCCGTTGCGGCGGCATCAACGCCCGCTGCATCGCTCCCGCCCACGATCACCGCGTTCATGCCATTGCCCGAAGGACTATGCACCGTGCGCAATTCATAGCCGCCCTCGCCCGGGTATTTCAGGTCTGTCAGGCTATAGAAGCGATCATACAGGTGGCTGATGGCGCGGTTCGTAGAGCGGTTACCCAGCAGGATTGCGTGTCCCTTCAGTGGGAAGGCTGCCTCCGGGCCCTCGTCGGAGAGCACGGGCAGCGACGCGCCGGTAAGCTGGCGGACGGCCTCCTGGATCGCAGATGCTGCAGCAGCGTACTCGCCTGTCTCGGGCACGATGATAACGCAGGACGACTGCCCCCCGCGGGCGATAGGCGTCTCCAGGTGCAGGTCCTTGAGAGTCTCATAGATCGGGGGAACCGGCTCCGGAATCGGGGCCGGAACCGCGGAAGCTTCGGCGCCAGACACGAGCGTCACCTCGTCGATCACAACCGCGGGCGTGGGCGCGGCGTGGGTGTACAGGTACAGGCGCACGGAAGTGGTGCCCTCGGGGGCGACCATGGTAACAGATACCGGCCGGGCGGCTCCCGGTTCCGCGGCATTCAGGCCGGCCTGCACGAACTTGTCGCCCGGCAGGAACCGCATCTGCAGATTCGCGCCGGCTGAAGAGCGCCCCCCAACCCCGCGCACCATCGCCGTCGCCCGGTACGCGATGCCGCCTTCAGCGGGGACATTCTGGTAGACGCCGATCTCGGCCGCCGCGTCCCGGTCGTCCAGCAGCAGTGCGCCTTTGGCACCGGGCTTCTCGGGGCCCAGCGTGCGGTCGGGTCCGGTCCCGCCATAGAGCATCCAGCCTTCGGGGACGCCGCCTTCCGAGAAGCCCTGGTCGAAAGAGGCATTCACCAGCGCAACCGGCACCGGCGCGCAGAGCGCAGTTGCCGCAAGCAGAGACGGCGCGAACACAATCAGCAGTCGCAGCATGGGCTCACCCCTGTGGTCCGGGAAGCTAACCAGCGTACCGCCACCACGAACGCACCCGCGGTCTCAGTCCACCAGCCCGGCGATTCGGAAGAAGTTGGTGATGAACTTCTCCCCGTCCGGATAGGCGTCGGTCCAGTTCTCGGCATGGAACTGCGCGCCGTACAGGGGTCGCTCCGCATGGCGGATGCACTGAAGCTCGCAGTTGTCATTGCGCGCAAGATGCACGAACCCCGGCGGCAGCTTCTTGATCTCACAATAGTGGGACTCAGGCACCTTGAACCGCTTGCCGAGGCCATCGAAGATCGGGTCGCGCTGGAGCACCTCAATGGGCTGGACACCGGTCTCCGTGAAGTACCCGGGATGATACGAGGGGACCAGGTCGGGCTCTCCGGGCTTGAGCTTGCGCATCGGCTCATCCTTGAAAGCCGCCAGCTTGCGCACGTCCCGGCTGAACACCCAACCGATGAGTTGGTGGCCACCGCAGGCCCCGAGCACCGGGATGTCCACATTGTGCAGCACGTCGCTGATTCCGAAGGTGTCCCTCACCGGGACCTTCTCCCACCCGTAGCCAAATCCCGTGATAAACATTGCCCGGAACCCGTGGCGGATCACGAAAGCAGGAGTCACTTCCGCGTAGTGGGCAATCAGCGCGGGGCAGCCGGTGATTCGCTCGAAACGCATCTTGTTGTCCCAGGCAGGACATCCGCGGCGGTAGTCTTCGTCCCTGGCCATGCTGGCGATGAGTATCATGCTGGTTCCTCCTGTCTACCGGTGTTCCGGCCGGAAGATCTGATTCTCGGGCACGCGCATGGCATCCAGAAGGCCTTCGGCGTAGTCCGTTCGAGCGACTTTTGTGATGTCGTGGGCGTCGCTCCCCACTGAGAATATCGCTCCGGCGTCCTTCAGCCGCTCCACGAAGTCGATATAGGCCGCCTGGAAGCCCTTTGACATGGGCGGATAGTAGAAGATGGCGTCCACGTTCAGCTCAATGGCGCAGCGGTTCTTCGCGCTGGCGGTGGCCCAGGCGTCGATGTGCGAGTCCGGGATGGTGGCGATCAGTTCCTCCCACCATTCCGGCGGGCGAGCGGCGACTTCATTGCGCCCGAACCAGAAGGGGTGAACGAGTACATCCAGCAGCGGGTTCTCCAGGGTCTTCATGAAATGCCGGTGCTGGATGTCCAGAACCAGCTTCATGTCCAGGCTGTCTGTGTAGGTGGAGTGGATGCCGCCGATGACCACCTCGAAACCCCAGTCATCGTGGATCTGTTGGTTGTAGGCGAACTCTCCGTCGCATCCCTGGAAGTTGAGCTCGACACCGAAGAACAGGTCGATCCCGGTCTCAACCTTCGAGATGTCCTCGCGGATGAAACGGAATGCGGGCAGTTGTCCCAGGTGGTTGAGGTGGTCCGTGATGGCCATAGAGGTAATGCCGCATTCCTCGGCCTTGCGGACGATGTTGGGGATTGTGAGGGTCTCATTCCCGCAACGCTGGTAGTAGGTGTGCACGTGATAGTCCATTCCGGTTCGCATATCTGGGTCTCCAGTGAGTTGCCGGCAGGGCCGGCATGTTCGGATGCATGCATTCCCCGACCGGGACGGTCGGCCTGCGCGAGATCACCCGGCATCCCTGCTGCACGGGTGCCACACCAGTCCGCCTGGTGTGCTTCACAGCGAGCGTTCGTCCAGCAGGCACTGCTTCGGCTCCGCCGGAAGCAGTGGCACCCGGTCATTGCAGCGCCTTTCGGGCCTCGTCGTCCGTCGGGAGCGCATCCGCTTCGTCCGTCAGGCAGATCAGGTCCAGGCGCGGGTTCATCGCCGCCGTGCCCGAACCCTCGCGGGCGTAGATGCGGAAAGTGAAGGGCCCCGCGGGCAGGTTGAAGGTGATTGGCGAACCTGGCGGCGCCGTGGTCGAGCCACCACCGGCTCCCGTCCAGTGCCACTTGCGCTCGTTCATGCCGCAGTTGCCCAGCACCTGTCTCCCGGTAAGAGTCACCGGTTCGCCGGGCAGCACAATGCCGAAGGATTCATCCGCGCCGCTGGGGTACCTCACCCGGGCCCAGAGCGTCCAGTTGCCCTGGTGGGGGATGTCCACGGTGTACTGGGCGTACCACTCGTTGATCTCCCCCAGCGTGGGCCTGCCGGTGCAGAGGAGGACATCCCCGAAAGCATCCGGTTCGCTCACGCCGACCTGCGACCCAAGCGCCATCTTCCCCTGGAAGGCTTCGGTACTGTCTGCGCGCACAAAGATCGCGGTATGCGGCCGGGTCATCATCTCGCCCTGTTGCAGCACCTCGGTCAAACGCTCCGGCGACAAGTCGGGGCAGATCAGCGCCGCCCGCCGCGCGTTCACGGGCACTTTCAGCTTCCCGTTCGCAACCTCGCAAGGAATTGCGTCGCCGGCCAAGGATATGACACTCACTTCCGCCGGGTCCAGGTCCAGCGCCAGGAAACCGTCGCGAAAGGCGTGCCAGAGGGTGGCCACCGATCCCGTGCCGAAGCTCCCGACGCAGGCCCGGGCTTCGCGCCCGCCGCCAACGCCCTCAACGGGCCTGACCTCGGGGAAATGGCGCTCCCCCTGCCAGACGATGAGGGCGAAGTCCCGATCCATCTCCCGCAGCTTCTTGCAGGTCTCGATGTCCACCTGCCGGTTCATGCGCAGGTCCTCATAGGTGCGAAAGATCTCGAGGATCTCAGGGGTAAGCTGGTGGGCTTCCATACTGCGGAAATCTGTCTGCAGGGACACTGGGGCGTCGTACCCCAGCGACTTGCACATGAGGTACTCCATTTCGTCCAGTTGCAGGCCGTCGTACTGGGCGGTCACGAGTAGATCCTTCGGCCCGATGAGCTGCCCTGTCACAATGCCCCCGCGGCTGGGCAGGAGAGTAGGTTTCTCGCAGCCCATGGCTCGGTACTCTTCGGCCTCCTTCTCGCTAAGCCGCACCGTGTAACTGCGCACGCCCTTGGGCCAGATACCGAACCATCCCAGTTCCCCGGGCATCATGTCCGCGTGGACGCTGAGCATGTAGCGCACGGACACATTGATGTGGTCGCGCACCGTGGGCCAGACTTTGGGTGGTTTCCCGCCCGAAATCGCGCCGAAGAGAGTGTTCAGGTAATGATCCACCGTGGAACTGCGCGCGAAGGAGTGCCACAGCGGGTGAGTCATCACGGTGCCCATATGGATGATCGGGCGCTTCGTGAACCGTTTCATGGCCTGTTCCTGGAAATTGGACACATAGTAGTTGAAGCGCCGGGTGTCTACGTCCTCTCCCCCGTCGAAGTACACCATGTCGAAGCCGCACTCGTTGAAGATGCTCGACATGCGCCCCATGGTCTCATCGATCAGGTCCGTCTCCTGGTCCACGATGTAACCATTGATGCACCCATCCACGCCGTAGTGGACTGCAGCGTCGCCTGCGTGGTGAGATGCCGGGGTGGTTCCCCATGCGCCGCGCCTGCAGCCGCTGAAAGTATCCCAGACACCATCGGGCCCCACGGCCTCGTACTGGATGATCTCGTCGCCGATCACCACCTCGCGATGCTTGTCCACGCCGCCTTCCCAATACTTGCTTGCAGTCGCAGAACTGCCGGCCCAGTCCTTCAGGTTCGCACCTGGATCGACCTTGATCTCAGTCTGATCCGCAGTGATATCCTGGGCCAGTCGGGTCTCGAACTTGCGCCAGAATCGTTTGTCGGGCACGGGGGTTACGTAGGCGTCGGTTTTGGAGACCTTGGACGCAAAACAGTGCATGCCCGCGAGAATGCCGTTCTCATGGAGCTTGTCGACTACTCCCTTCAGGCCGGCGATGCCATTGGGGTATGCATTCTCGCGGAAGGTATAGTGTCCCACGTCCTTGCACCAGGCGCTGGAACTGAGCATCACCTGGCGGATTCCCGCGCGGTTGCAGTAATCGATGGCCTTGTCCACGTCCTTTTCGCCGAAGGACAGGAAGAAGTAGGACCCGCGCACGCGATCGGTGTCTTTGACAGGCGTGCCGTCCGCATCTTCATTAGTGAGCAGGCCGAAGGCGCGCGAGGCGTCCCGCGCCACCTGCTTGAACCGCGGGGTGGGGCAGGCGATAAGCGCAACCGCCGCGCCCTCGAACCTGGGGCCGGGGGAGTCCTGCAGTTGCGCCTCAAGCATGGGCGGCTTGCTCCCGGCGCCATGGCAATCCGGGAGCCGGTTGGCGGCCATGACGCACAGGGATGTGTCTTGATCCCACGCGCAGTTGAGCCTGCGGCCCAGATTCTCCGTGATGGCGGCCGGCACCCGAAGAAGCGTGATCTGCTCCGGTCGGGTTCCCTCGATTGCCGCTAGCCTGAAGACGATCCAGTCGCGTGCCGGGGCGATCTCGTACACGAGTACCGTGTCCACGTCTTCGAACTCCACCCTCATGCCCCCGGGCATGGCAGTGACTGATTTCGGGTTTCGGGTCTGCCCATCAACCCGCGCCGCGCAGACGAACTTGCCCGCCCCGACGTCGCAGCACTCCCGGCCCGTGGACTTCTCCACGATGGTGGTCCATGCGCCGGCGTCATTGATCCCAATCCGGACGGCGGGCGTGTCCACCACCACCCCGGCCCCGGCGGCGCTCAGTGTGAAGAAGAGCATCAGGTTGAGGAGAACGATTCGCATTCCGGGTCCTCCACGAGCTCAAGGTCTCCGGGATCGCATGCGGCAGCGGTGCCCCCGGGTCAGTCATCATCAGCGCCGAGCAGGATATTGGCGAGTGCCAAACCGTGCATTACAACCGCGTCCAGTATTTCAACAGGCCGCCCACGTTCGCCTGGCACCTCGTAGTTGAAGGGACCCTCAAAGCCAATTTGGCCGAAGGCGTCCATGACCTGATTCCAGTCCACCTTGCTGCCGTAACTGTACGGCAGGCGGTGCTGGTCACCGGAGCCGTCATTGTCGGCGATGTGCGTCGCCACCAGAAGGTCGCCGGCTTCCCGCACGGCGCGGGGGACGTCCCAGCCCTCGAGGATCGCGTGGCCGGTATCCAGGCAGATGCCCAGGGCAGGCGAGCCGATCTCCGCGATGAACGTCCGCAGGCCGGTGATGTCTCCGGACCAGGTGATGGCGCCATCCGGTCCGGTGGTGCGGATTCCGTTCTCGAGGGCCAGGCACACTCCGGCGCGCTCAGCCGCGGCAGCAAGGGTCGACACCGCCTCGAGACGCACGTCGTTCTGGCGCTTCACGTCGTCCAGCGTATGCCGCTGGCCGAACCCGCCCGGATGCAAGACGCCATAGGTGATGCCCAGTTCCGAAAGCACATCCAGATCGCGCAGCACCGTGTCCTGGTCCTTGCGACGGCGCTCATCGTCCAGGCTCGCGATGTCCACAGTGATGGTGATGTGAGCCTGATCCATCTCGATGCCCAGTTCCTCCACCAGTTCGGCGAGAGCAGGGAGGCGTTCCTCGCGATCCGGGGCATCCCGGAGCACTTCGAGATGTTCGGTGGACAGTTCCACCCCGAGGTAGCCGATGTTTGCCAGGCGCGAGATGGCGTCCTCCGGCGACAACTCCCAATAAACGCTGGTCCACATGGACGGGTACATGGACTCACTCCTGGGCGGCGCGAGAGCAAAGGCGCCTTCGTGTGTTTGGTGATTCGTGGAGACTGATTCCCCTCCCCCGTCAGCAAACCTCCCGCAAAGGCGAAAGCCACCCTTTGTGGGTGGCTTTCGATGGTCGGCGTGAGCGCGCGGTCTACTGGTAGACTTCGAAGTTCACCACAATGTCGCCCATCTGGATTTCATCGCCCGGGCGGAGGGTGACCGGGCTGGCGATGCGCTCGCCATTGAGGTATGTCCCGTTGACACTGCCGAGGTCCACAAGCACCCAGCCATCATCCGTCTCATCGATCCGCGCGTGATGGGGCGAGGCCTTGGGGTCGGCAAGACGCAGATCGCAGTCGCGATCGCTGCCCATCACGAAGGAACTGGTGCTTATGGGGATGTCCGGCGCTTCGGGGGCCGTGAGATACGCCCAACCGGCATTGGCGGGCGCGGCTGCCAGAGGTGCTGCTTCACGGGGCGCGCGCTGGGCGGCCATGATACCCACCACTGCAGCAAGCCCCACCAGGAGCACCGCGAGGGCGATCAACCCGATGATCACCGCGGACGCGGGCGAGCCCTGCTGCTTTTCTGTCTTCTCTGCCGGCGTCTCTTCAGTAGGCGCGGGCTCTTCTTCTTCCTCGGGCTGATCGTACGCTTCAACATCGCCGCCGGAGAAAGGCGAGCGGTAATCGCTCAGGGGTGCCACCGGAGCGACCGCGCGCTCGTCAGGGGCTTCCGTCTCCTCGGTCGCGCGCTCAAAGCCCTCTTCATCGTCGGCGGTCACCGGCACTTCCGGCACCGCGCTGTCTGACGTGTATGGGCGCGCGGTCCGTGGTCTCACGCGCTCACGGGGGCGAGGGGCGCTCTCGGTGATGTCCTCCCGTTCAGGGCGGGTCCGCTCCTGCGTGGTCTCCCGGCGACTAGTCTCTTCGGCCGGAGCAGTACGCGCTGGCCGTGCAACGGGCTCCTCTTCGGGCTCAGCCTTCTCTTCCTCCTGGCCGAGAAGGCTGCGCAAAGCTTCATTCTCCAGTTCAGCGGGGCTCGAATCCTCGGCCTGCTGGGCCACCTCGCTCACGGAGCCGTCTGAGCCATTTGTGCGTGTCACACCGGGCCCAGGAGGGTTGCTCTCGTCCAGAAGTTGCGCATAGGCGACCGCAGTGCAAGCCATCGGCGCTAGAAGCAGGAGTATGATCAGACGGTGCATGGTCATGGGTCGCTCCCATCCAATTCGGCGGGTGGTTCAAGGAGGAGCATTCGAGTCGATTCCTCCAACAGGTACAATATCACGAACGATGCAGGGGTCAAGAGCGTTCCCGCCCTTCCCCGACTCCCACGTCACTCCAGCACCACGTAGCCTATCGCGAATTCGACCTTCCGGCCCCAGTTTCTCGCCACACCCGGCTTCAGGTCGGCAAGTGGCACCGCCAACCGCCATCGCCCGTCTCCCGTGTCTTCAGCGACCAGAGCCGTCACTTCCCCGGTGGAAGACCACAACTGGGCTTTTGCCGGCGCCCGTTCGAGGGCCACTCTGATCTCCAGTGTGCCCACGGCCACTTGCTCCGGGGACATCTGGAGCGCAATCACCGTACGCGTGCCCACCCGGAATCCTTGGCTTGAGGGCACCTCCTCCGCCGTGGTGACGGGTAACTCGGGCACAGTGGAATACCCGTGGAACGCCCGCAGGTCCCCGCCGCCGAGGATGTTGTTGAGGGTGCGCATCCGCAAGCCGTGGGTCTGGGTCGGCGCACTGCCCTCGGGAGCGGGAGCGGTCAGGCAATTGATGGAGTCCGGACCGGCGCCCCAAAAGGCGTACCAGAAGAGTTTCACCTGGTCCGGCGTTCGCGGGCCTTTCCGCAGCCACCACGACAGCGCGCGGCAGTACAGGTTGGGCAGGTACTCCTCGAACGGATGCCAGCCCACTTCGGTCTGCCAGACGCCCTCACACAGCCCGGTGGCAACGTATCGGTCCCAGAGGGTCACCATGGAGTCAAGACCGCTGTAGTGCACGTCGAGGATATCTGTCCACTGCCAGGCCTGGAACTCGTCCATCAGCTGCATGTACTGCTCTACTGGATCGCTGCAGGGCCATCCGCCGAAGACCACCTTGCAGCCGTGCCCGCGGATGATCCTGGCCGCAGGGATGTAGACATTCGTGAAGAAGTCCCGGTCGCTGTCGCCCTTCCAAAAGCCAGCCTTGGTGGTTGGCTCGTTCCAGACCTGGAAGTACTTGAGGTTGTACGGCTCCGCCTTGTACCGGGACACTACCGTATCCACGAAGTTCTCCCAGTGTTCCAGCCGGGGGACGTTTGGGTTAGCCTCTTTCCCGGCCCAGCGTGCCGTGTATGCGAGGATCGGCAGAATCTCACAGCCGGCAGTGTGTGCGTTGAGGACCATGCTGTCGTAGCGCTCGAAGCGCCAGTCGTCGTTGGCCGGCTCAATCTCGTTCCAGGAAAAATCGTGGCGCCCCCAGCCGACCCCGAGTTCTCTCCACAGTGGGCTGCCGGGCGGATTGACGGCACCGGCGAAGTCACTCAAGCGGGGCTGGGCACCGGTCTGGGCGATGGAAGCTGGTGCCGAGAGGATACAGGCCATGGAGATAACTGCAAGTCGGCGGATGAGCATACTCATGTGGAACCTCCCGCGGAACTCGTGTGCCCGCGGGAGGTCAGTTCGCTCGGAGATTGCATGTGCCCTGCATCTCAGACGGCCACAGACTGGATCTTGTAACCCACGCCGGGGACGGTGACGATGATCTCCGGGTGCTTGCGGTCGATCTCCAGCTTCCCGCGCAGCCGCCCGATGTGCACGTCCAGTGTGCGGGTGCGTATGCCATCGGGATACTGCCAGACTTCCCACAAGAGTTCTCGGGATGGGATCACTTCATGAGGCCGGGAGGCCAAGGCGCACAGGAGGTCGAACTCCTTGGGCGTCAGATCTACGTTCTGACCGCGACAGGTCACAGTCCTGCGGTCTTTTCGGATGTAGACCGGTGGGACCGCCAGCTCCCGGGCGCCATCCTGCTGCGGGTACTCGTTCACCCGGCGCAGGATTGCGCGAATCCGCGCCACCAGTTCGCCGCGGTGGAAGGGCTTGACCACGTAGTCGTCCGCGCCCAACTCCAGGCCCACGATGCGGTCGACTTCCGAATGTCGGGCGGTGAGCATCACGATTGGCACCGCACTGCGGCTGCGCAATTGCCGGCAGACGTCGAGGCCGTCCATATCGGGCAGGCACAGATCGAGCAGGATGATGTCCGGCGAACCGGCGGTGCAGGCTTCCAGAGCAGAGCCGCCGCTTGTGACGATCTGGGCGGTGAGCCCGGCGTCGGCCAGGGCATCACTCAGGGCCTGGTGGAGATATGCTTCGTCTTCGACAACCAGGGCAGTACGGTTCATGCGGGACTCTCACTTTCCGGCGATTAGCGCGCACAGGTGCGAAGGAGGGCCACAGTGTCCAGTATGACTGCAGGCGCGTTCTTTACGGGTGAAAGGGCGCTTGTGGTGCGCACCTTCGATGTTGGGACTCCCGGACCCGGCGAGGTTCTCATTGACGTTGCCGCTGCGGGCGTCTGTGGCAGCGACTTGCACCAATGGGCCGGCCGCTGGAATCGCCCCGAGTTTGTCCCTGGACACGAGGTCTCGGGAGTGATCTCCCAGATCGGCCCCGGAGTGCAGAACTTGACACCCGGCGACGCCGTGACGGTGGAACCTTTCATCTACTGCGGTCGCTGTCGTTACTGTCTGGCGGGCCGGTATTTCCACTGCCGAGACATGGCGTTTCTCACGCTTCACGCGCACGGCGGCTTCGCTCAGCGCATGATTGCTCCCGACTATGCTGTCTATCGGCTTCCAGACGGGCTGAGTTTAGACACAGGTGCCCTCTGCGAGCCCTGTGCGGTGGCAGTTCACGGTGCAAGACTGGGCAGCGTCTGTCCAGATGACGATGTTCTAGTCATCGGCGCGGGCACCATCGGTCTCATGAGCGTTGCCGCGGCGAAACATCTGGGAGCGCGCCGGATCGCGGCCATCTGCCGATATGAGCACCAGGCAAAGGCGGCGCGAAGCCTGGGCGCGGATGTGACGCTCGCTCCGGATCAGGCTACACTCGAAGGTGTTTCGTCGGTGTTTCCGGACGGCCCCGACGTGGTGATGGAGGCCGTAGGGAGCTCGGGGCGAGGGCTTCCGCAGGCGCTGGCAGTCGCGGGGAAGATGGCGCGGATCGTACTCATGGGCGGCAATACAGGGCCGATAAACGACATCGACATGGCGCCGGTCATCACGAAGGAGCTTGTCATCTACGGTTCGGGCTGCTACAGTCAAGTGGGTCTGCGACGAGACTTCGAGGTTGCCCTGGATGTGCTCGCGGGCAATCCCGAGGCTTTCCGCGACCTGATCACGCACCGCTTCCCTCTCTCGCGCGTGCAAGAAGCTTTCGAAACAGCTTACGACAAGGGGAGAACCGGGGCCATCAAAGTACTGGTGGAGCCGGGAAGACCAGAGGATGCCGGTGGACCACAAGACTGATACCCTCCAGTTCCGCGCCGCAACCGACCAGGACTTGCCCGCGGTTGCCGACGTCATCCGCAGCGCTTGGGCGCCGGTTGCCGAACTGGTGGGCATGACGCCCGAGAAAGCCCCCTCTTTCGCCGCGTACGTCACCGCCGACAGTCTGCGCACATACCTGCGCGAGAGGGCGATGACGATGTTCATCATGCTTGTCGGCGATGAGATCGTGGCCTGCGGAGCGTTGTCGCTAGACCCCGATGAACCCAATGTCGGGGTGCTGAACCGCATCGCCGTGCGCCCTGAACTCCAAGGCAGGGGCTATGGAACGGCGATGGTGAGATTCCTCGAGGAAGAGCTGAAGCGCCGCGGTGCTAACACTATTCGCCTGGGGCACGTGACCGCGAACACGCCCCTGCACGATTTCTACCACCGTATGGGCTACCACACCATCGGCAAACGCATCTCCGACGGCTGGGGCATCGAGATCACCTACAAGGAAAAGCGCCTCAACGGGGCGCCAGGAGTCCGGCCATGAACCCCACCGGCAGCATTTCGGTCTCGGGACTGACCATCCCGATCCTGCGCTTCCAGACAGTCGTGGTGGGTTCGGGCGCCGCCGGCCTCAACTGCGCCGACGCCCTGCACAGGCTGGGGGTCACCGATATCGCGGTCATCACCTCGAAACTCGGCGGCGGCACCTCCGCGAACTCCGGATCAGACAAGCAGACCTACTACAAGATGGGGGTCTTTGGCGACGTCCCTGACAGCCCCATGGACTTCGCCCGCACCCTTACCGCCGGGGGCATGTGCCACGGTGACATCGCATATATCGAGGGGCTGGGCTCCCTGCCGGCATTCTTCAACCTGGCGCGGCTCGGGGTAGGCTTTCCCTTCAACCGCTACGGCGCATTCGTGGGTTACAAGACAGACCACGACCCGCGCCAGCGAGCCACGTCCGCCGGGCCGAAGACCTCGATGCAGATGGTGGAACGCTGCCTGAGTCAGGTGAGAGCCAACGGGACGCCGATTCTCGACGGATACGACGTGATTCGCCTGCTGACGCTGCCCGGTTCGGGAGGCGAGGGATCACCGGACCGCGTTGTGGGCCTTCTGGCCATCGACAAGTCGAGAATCCGGGAGAGCAACCACGGCCTGTGCCTGATCTTCGCCCGGAACACCGTACTGGCAACCGGCGGCCCCGGGGACCTGTACCGAACCTCCGTCTACCCCCCGGGGCAAGTGGGCAGTCATGGTCTTGCGCTGGAAGTGGGCTGCCGGGCCAATAACCTGACGGAATCCCAGTTCGGCCTGGCATCCACCGGGTTCCGCTGGAACCTCTCGGGGACATACCAGCAGGCGATCCCATGCTACTTCAGCACCGATGCGGACGGCGGCGATGAGCGGTTTTTCCTGAACGAATACTTCCTGACCATGCGCCAGGAAGCCACGAATATCTTCCTGAAGGGCTACCAGTGGCCCTTCCACGCCGAGCGCCTGCAGGATTATGGCTCGTCCATCGTGGACATCGCCGTCCACAATGAGATGGCCCAGGGCCGCAACGTGTATATGGATTTCACCCGCAATCCCGTGGCCGACCAGGGCCTGGAGCCTTTCTCCCTGGAGAATCTCGAGCCGGAAGCCCGCGAGTACCTTGAGCGGTCCGGCGCCCTGCAGAACACGCCGCTTGATCGCCTGGCCTACATGAATCCGCTGGCCATCGACATCTATACTGAGCATGGCGTGGACCTGCGCCAGCCTCTCAAGGTGGCGGTCTGCGCCCAGCACTGCAACGGTGGTCTCACGGTGGACTGCTGGTGGCGCACTAATGTGCCCGGCCTGCTGGCAATTGGCGAGGTCGCCGGCACCCACGGTGTGCGTCCGGGCGGCAGCGCCCTGAACTCCGGCCAGGTCGGCGGCTGGCGTGCGGCCCAGTGGATCGCCCATGAGATGCGCTCCCTCCCAATGAGTGCACCCCATGGCGGCGACGAAGTACGGGAGCAGATTGAGGCGGAGATTGCTGAGATCCGGCGGAACCTGCAGGCTGGGCAAGATGCGCCAGGCGTGGGCAAGGTCCGGGGTGAAATCCAGGACCGGATGACGCGCTGTGCCGGGTTCATCCGCAGCGCTAAGGCTGCCGAGACCGCACTGGCGGAGGCCGTCGCGCAGGAGCGCAGTCTCGCACGCACCGGGCAAAGACTGGGTAACCCGGAGCAGCTGGTCGCGGCCATCGAGAACGAACACTTGTGCAGGACCCAGGTAGCCTTCCTGACCGCGCTGAAGGCCCTTCTCGACGCCGGAGGCGGCTCACGCGGCGCCTACGTGGTGCTGGACGAACAGGGCGACCGGGTTGTCGAGACACGCCGCGGGCGGGAAATGCCCCACCGCGGCGAGAACCTGGCCATGCGCGGGGAGATTCTTGAGGTGGAGCTCGACCCAGCCGGCGGCTTCCGCACTTTCGTGACTCCCGTGCGCCCTCTGCCCGAGGACGATTCATGGTACGAGAACACCTGGCGGGCCTGGCGCGACGGCGAAGTATTCCAGGATTAGTGATGTCTCGGCGTCAGGAGCCGGAACCGACACCCAAATCAGCGTAACCCGGAGCACTCATACCCCATGACAAAGCATGCCGCGCTCCCTATCGTTCTGGCCTGCTTTCTCGCATCGGCCGCCTGCGCCGCACCTCCGGCCAAGGCAGTCGCGCATTATGAGAGAGGTCTTCAGCTCAAGCGAGCCAACAAGATGGCCGAATCGGCAGCCGAGTTACGGGCGGCGATTGCGGCTTACCCGAAGTATATGCAGGCCCACTACGCCTTGGGCTGGGTCTACCGGGCGCTTGGCAAGCCCGACGCAGCCATTGAAGCTTTCCGTGAGGTGATCCGTCTCGAGCCGCACAGCCCCGAAGCGGTGGAATCGGCCCGGGCGATCCAGCGCATCCGCCTCGGGACCGCACCGGCGACCAGTCCTCCCACCGCCATCGCCTTCGCCTCCGCAAGACAGGGCAACACAGATATCTATGTGATGGACCTTACCGGTCAGAACCTGCGCAGGGTCACGGAGGACCCGGCGGTGGATGACTCCCCGGCATGGTCTCCCGATGGCCGACGGCTTGCTTTTGTGTCCGAACGGGACGGCAACCGGGAAGTGTACGTGTGCGATGCCAGCGGCGGCAATCTGCAGCGCATCACCGACAATGCCGCTGTCGATGACCACCCGGTCTGGTCGCCTGACGGGCTCCGGCTCGCCTTTGAGTCCAACCGCAGCGGAAACATGGACGTGTATGTAGTGGCGGTGGACGGGACCGGCCTGCAGCAGATCACGTTCTCCCCGGCCGATGACTGGATGGGTGACTGGGATCCACGGGGCGCCCGAATCGCGATCCTCAGCGCGCGCGATCAGGTGAGCAAGGTCTACATCATAAACACGGACGGCTCCTTCCCGCGCCGGCTGGTGGAGAACACGGTGCCCGAGGGGCGGCCCGTGTGGTCGGCAGACGGGCGGTTTGTCTACTTCACGTGGAACTTCGACCGCAACTACCAGGTCTGCCGGGCTGACGTGGACGGCCGCGGCCTGGCCAATGTCACCCGCAGCCCCTTCGACGAGCGCCTCTGCGACGTGTCCGCAGATGGCGGACGGGTTCTGGTGACATCAAACCGCGACAGCGATGAGGAATTGTACGTCATCGAGATGGCTACAGGCGCGGCCAGACGCATAACTTTCAACCCCGGTGCCGACCGGCACGGAGTATTCCAGCCCCCGATCGGAAGCGGGCAGTAGCGCTCAGTCCTGTTCGTGCTTCGCGCAGGGGGCAGACGACACGGCGGAGTACCTGCATCATGGACGATCCAAAGAGCCAGTGCCGTGTGCTGCTTCCGTCCGACCCGTTCTACGACACGATCTGGCACGTCGGCATACGCGAGGCGTTCAGGCGGCCCGAACTGGCTGACCTGTATTCCTGCGCCCGAGAGGAGAACGTGTTTCTCGCTGCACCCCATCTCGAGCCGATCCACCAGAATCTGTCGCGTGCATCGCTGGTCATTGCCGACATCACAACGCGAGATGCCAGCGTCATGTACCTGGTCGGGTATGCCCGGGGGCTGGGGAAGCATCTCATGCTGGTGGGCAAACAGGGCGTCGCGACGCCGTTTTCCGAAGAGCGGGTGCCCATGGTCGCCTACGATCTCGAGACCGACTGGGACCTGAGCGATTTCGCGTCACGCCTGGTGGCGGCCGTCTCCGCCCTGCCCCTGGCCGCGACCAACTCGCAGCTGGCGAGCATACGGCTGTCCCTGGAGCACCCGAACGCGGAGGCCCGGCGCGAGGCCGCAATGATGCTGGGCAGCGCGAAGGACGTCCGTGCCATTCCCGCGCTCATCGTGGCCATGGGCGACGAAAACGCCAGCGTCCGTGCCGCTGCGTCCTGGGCATTGCGGGAGATCGGAGACCCGGTCAGCGCCGGCCTGCTCACCGAAATGCTGCATGACGAGCGCGTTCCCGTGCGACGCGCGGCTGTCTGGACCCTGCGCGAGATCGGAAGCGACTCGGCATCCACCGCCCTCCTGGACGCCCTGCGGGACCCGGCGCCTGATGTGCGCGAAGTTGCCGCCTGGGCGTTCAAGGAACTCCGGGAACCCCAGGCGGTGCCGGCGCTCATTGAGCTCATGGACGACGAGAGTCAGCCAGTGCGACGGGCTGCGGCCGAAGCCCTCTCGGAACAGGCAGATCATCGTGCGGTGCCGGTGCTGTTGGACGCCCTGGCAAGCCCCGATCCTCAGTTGCGAGCCGCGGCCGCTCGGGGTCTGGGAGGCTTGGGGGACGTCAGCGCAATACCCGCCCTGGCCGAACTGGCGCGCGACCCGAAGTGGTCTGTGAGACAGGCTGCAGCCCGGGCGCTGGGCCGTCTCGGGCGCGCCGATGTCGTGCCACATCTCGCAGCATTTATCAGCGACCCCGAAGAAGACGTGCGCTGGGCGGCAGTTGAGGCGCTGGCAGAGATTGGCGGCCCGGAGGCGCGAAAGATGCTTCAGGCGGCTGCGCAGGACGAAAACCAGACCGACCTTGTGCGCGCTGTGGCGCGAGAGGCCCTGGAACGCAATGATTGAGCCCCACCTGCGCCAGTGCTTCCGGGCAGGTGAGAGGGAGAAGACACCATTCATGCGCACCCCTCCGACCCCGTGGATTACCCTACTCCTTTCAGTCCTGATCGCGGGCGCCTGCATCGCAGCCCCTGTGAAGGTCGCCGAGATAGAGGTCTCCGGCAACGAAATCATCGCCGAAGAGACGATCCGGAAGGCTTTCCCCGCCGGTCTTCTTGTGGGACGCTTCGTGGACGATCTGGCCGGGATTCTGGCCACCACTCGCACCCAGGTGATGAGACTGGGGTATTTCAAGGACGTGCGGGTAACTGCGGAGGAAGGCGCTGACGGCCAGCGCGTCCGGGTCCAGGTCACCGAACTGCCCCGGATCGAGAACGTGATCTTCAAAGGCAACACTCTCCTGTCCGAGGAGCAGCTCAGGAACATTGTGCGCACGGTGCCCGGAGCCTTCCTTGACGACACCCTCGTGCGCCGGGATCTGCAGCGCATTGTGGAGGCTTACGAGGACATCGGGGCTGCCGCCGACGCCGTTTACGCCTTTCTCGAAGATGAGAAGACCGTGCTTTTCGGAGTACTCGAGGCGGTGTTCGGGGGTATCACCTTCCAGGGGCTGAAGGTCGTCACTGAGGCCGAGGCGCGCAGAGAGTTGGGGCTTGAGCTTGAGTCCGTGGTGACTGTCGCGAGCATACAGGACGGCATGTCACGATTGCGCGAGACCGGCTGGTTCGCCTCCCTGGACTACCAGACTCGCTTGGAGCGCCCGGGCGTCCAACCGCCGAAGCTCTTTCTCGATGTGCGGGTCACAGAAGCGCCTGGCATCTTCCCTGACCGGATCGGAAAGCTCAAGCCCGGAGTGACCGCGCAGCAGGTTCGTGCGATCGTGAGGCCACCCCAGGTGGAAATCGGTTTCGCAGTGGAGCTGAAATGGGATTCGGCGCCGCCGCAACTACAATCGCCAGACAAGCCCTTGGAGGAGCTCAGACGCGACGCGGAGGCAGAGACAGCAGGGGTTGCGCAGATCAGAGCCTATGCCCGTGCACTCGAGGCCGCTGGGGAGCGAGACGCCGCTGCGGCCCAGTTCAACCGGGCCGCTGAGCGTGCGAGGGCCGTCGTGGAGGCAGCTCCCGGAGATGTGCGGGTGCGCGTGGCGCTGGTGTTCGCACTGCGGGATGCCGGCATGGGCGAGGAGGCTCTGGCCGAGGCCCGGCGGTGTGTGGAGCAGGCGCCGGAAGACTGGCAGGCACAGCTGGCCCTGACAACAACAGCGGCGGACCGCATTCTCAAATTGCCGCGAGTTGGTGCTGAGGCCGACGCAGGCCAGGCGCGGCGCGCCGGTCTGAGGGCAACCGCGCAGATCATGCCCTGGCCCGGCACCCGGCAGGCGGCTCTGGCAGCCGTTGGAGCACAGGCAGACGACGAGGAATCTGCGCTAGTGGAAGACGCCGCGCGGGCGCTGGAAAAAGCACAGAGCCTCGCGCCTGGCGAGAAACTGCCCGCCATTTGCGTCCTGGACAGGGTCCAGAGGGTCATGGCCGCGCTGGCCAGGGCAGGCGTGGCGCCCCCCGAACTTTGGGCTGCCTTTGACAAAGACCGCGCCGAACGTCTCCCGGCCCTGCGCGTGCCGGCCGAGAGCGACCCAGAGATGGCTGTGTTCGTGGCTCTGATCGCCAACGCCCGCGCTGTGATCGCGAT
The DNA here is from genome assembly GCA_013314775.1 of Armatimonadota bacterium. Taxonomy (NCBI): domain Bacteria; kingdom Bacillati; phylum Armatimonadota; species Armatimonadota bacterium. The sequence continues at coordinate 179,327 of JABUFB010000011.1, forward strand.
GCTGTCCGGTTCCCAGGGTGATCCCGCAACGCCGGTGGAGATGAAGGCGCTAATGGACGAACTGACAGCAATCGCCACGAAATGGCCGCAATCCTTGCGGACATCAGGGGGCATCCTGGGCATGGCGCATCTCATGTCGGGTGACTTCGACAAGGCACGCGCCATCTTCGAGGAAATGATCCAGCAGAATCCTGACGAGCGGGAGCCCTACAACGCCCTGATGGCCGTGGCTTTCAGTGCCCGGGACTGGGAGGCTCTGGCGGCGGCTGTGCGCAGGCGACTGGAGCGGTCTCAGGATGCGATCGATTATGTCATCCTGGGCAAGACCGCGATGCTCCTGGGCAAGGACGACGAGGCGCTGGGCCACTTCGAAAAGGCCGCCGAGCTGTTTCCGGATGACCCGCTGGGCCACAATGCCAAGGCGGGTTGGCTGGTCCACCTGGGTCGGGACGACGCTCTAGCCACGCGGCATGTGGACAGGGCCCTGGAGCTTGCCCCGGACAGCGGCTATGCCCATGCCCTGAAAGCCGCGCTCGCCCTGATCGCGAACAAGCCCGAGGACGCTGTCGTTCGGCTGACATCAGCCCTCAAATCGGCCCCGACGTGTGAATTGGCGAACGCCCTGAGAGACAACCTGTTTACCGTTGAGACGGTTGAGGGGGAGTAACTGCAGGCCAGATGAGCCGCGCCTCCACCCGCGTTGACAACGCGAATCAGCTTCACTTATAATTCGGTTACCGGCCGTTTCTCCCGGGAGGGAAATCCATTGTCCTGCGCAACGAAGAACTTCGGAATCATCGGTCTCGGTGTGTGGGGAGAAACCCACCTCATCGCCTATTCGCACTCGCCGCTGGCTAATCTGGCTTGCATTTGTGACAAGAATGAGAAGGTGCTCGCTGCTCGCAAGGAGGAGTACTCGGTTCCCTGCGCCACAACCGACTACCGCGAACTCCTGGCGAATGACGAGATCGACGCCGTTTCCGTGGTGACCCCGGACTTCCTGCACAGGGAGATCGCCGTGGCCGCCTGCGAAGCGGGCAAACATGTGCTGCTCGAGAAGCCCATGGCGACCACTGTCGAGGATGCGCAAGCCATCGCTGATGCTGCCAAGGCCAATGGCGTCACCCTCATGGTGGACTTCCATAATCGCTGGAATACTGCGATCTACAACGTAAAGACGGCCATCGACAGGGGCGAACTGGGCGAGCCTCAGATGATGACGCTTCGGCTCAATGACACCATCTATGTCCCCACCGGAATGCTCTCGTGGGGTGGCGACTCCACGGTCATCTGGTTCCTGGGGTCCCATTCGGTGGACATGGTCCGCTGGTTGTTCCAGGATGAGATTGCGCGGGTGTATTCGGTATCGCGCAGCCGGGTGCTCGCGGGCCGCGGCATCAACACTCCCGATTTCTTCCACACCATCTGTGAACTCAGGGGTGGCGGTGTCGCCCACATCGAGAACTGCTGGATCATATCCGACGCGATGCCCACAGTCTTCGATTTCAAGATGGAAATGGTTGGGTCCGAGGGGACTATGTTCGTAGACGTCAGCTCCAACCGGATGTGCCAGGAATTCTCCAGCCGCCCTGTACTACCGGTATCTTCCACTCCCGGCGCGGTGTATCCGGATGTAATCGGCCGCACGAATATTCACGGCAAGCCGGGCGGCTTTGCGGTGGAGAGCATTCTGCATTTCGTCGACTGCATCGCCAACGGGCGCACGCCCCTTGTCGGCCCGGAGGACGGTGTGGAGAACACCCGGGTTCTCGTAGCGATCCATGAATCGGCAAGCATGGGACGCCCGGTCGATCTGTAGTACAGGCAACCACCTGGTGGGGACGGCCCTCCGGGGCCGCGACGGGCAGGTGACAGACGCAGCAGCGTAGCAGAGCCCGACCTCGCGGGCAAATCGGGGTCGGTACATCATCGGATTGCCACTGGCCGGAGCGCAGAGGTGGCGGCATAGAGCCATCGGGGCGCACTGCCGGGGGAAGGTTGAGTCTGTGAAGATACTGCTCTGCACAATCGCCTACTGCAAGAACCTGCTGGAACACGCCCTCAGCGCCGCTCGCGATCTCGGCTTCGACGGCGTTGAGGTGTGGGGGCGCGAGCCGCATGTGCCCGAGAAGTTCGACGAGAACCGCATGCGTGCCATCGTCAAGCTCATCGAGGCAAGCGGGGTCACCCCGTACGTGTTCGGCTCCTACCTGCGTTTCGGAGCCACTCGGAACGATAGTGACGTTGAGCTCAGCGACGTGCTGCATCTGGCTCACTGGCTCAAGACACCGATTGTTCGAGTATGGGCGTCGGATGTTCCCTCCGCGAAGGCCACGGACGACATCTGGGAACGCACGGTGACCGAAGCGCGCGAGGCCAGCGTCAGGGCGGACAAGCTCGGTATGACGCTGGTAGTTGAGATGCATGGGGGGACCCTTGCCGATACTTCGGCGGGTGCCTTGCGCCTGATCGAGGAAGTCGGCATGCCCAACCTTCGTCTAAACTACCAGATCGCATCTCACAATGACGGTCAGACCCCGGAGGAGCGGCTACAGACGGTTCTCCCGTGGGTGGCGCACGTCCACGCCCAGAACATGGCCTACCTGCCTTCGGCGGAGAACGAGAAAATCAAACGCTCCCCTCTGTCGGCGGGAGTCGCCAGCTATCCGCGGCTCCTGGGCATCCTGAAGAACGCCGGTTACCAGGGCCACATCGCGATAGAGTTTGCCCATGATGAAGGGGCCGGTAAGGCGGCTTCCCTGGCCAACGACCTCCATTTCCTGCGGGCCCTGATCTGAGGCAGCGTGGTCGGCAGCAGCCGATTGGTCACAGGGAGACGCATACATGAGACGATACGTCTGGTTCGGGCTGGTCGCGCTTGCGGTGGTGCTGATGGCCCTTGGCCTGGGACGCGGTGAATGGGCGGACGTGCTGCAGCAGGCAGATACCCTTTGCACGGCCTGCATTGGGCTGACGGAGGGCCAATGATCGTGCCTGCTTCAAGAATGCGCGCTCCACGTGGGCGCAGTATCCGCCTGTGAACCGGGGAGTTCCTGTTCCCATGAGCCATGACGTTGAGCGAAAGACCGCCCGGACGGTTGGCCATTGGCTGCTTCACAACCGATTCGCGATCCAGGTCGCTTCCCTCATCTTCGCCAATTCCTATCTCCTTCGCCACTGGAAGGGCTTCTGCTACCCGGCACTCAACTGCTGGGCGTGCCCGGGGGCAAACTTCGCCTGCCCCATCGGCGTGCTCCAGAATGCTTCGAGCAACGCGTCCTACACCTTGGCCGGAGCGGGGATCCGCGGACTGTGGAGTGCCCTTCCGCTGTATGCGATGGGCACGCTGCTGCTGTTCAGTGCTCTTTTCGGGCGAATGATGTGCGGTTGGCTGTGTCCTTTTGGCTGGTTCCAGGAGATGGTCGGGCGTTTGTACCGTAGGAAGGCTCTTGTCCCGGCAGCCTTGACATACGTGCGATTCGCTGTTCTTGCGAGCCTTGTCATCGTAATCCCGTACTATACTCACCAGCCGTGGTTCTCGAAGCTCTGTCCCATGGGCGCGCTCGAGGGCGGGCTGCTGCAGCCGCTGTTCAACCCGGATCTGCGCCCGATGATGCAGGAGTGGTGGTGGTTCAAACAGGTCTTGCTGGTGGGCACCGTCGCCACCATGCTCTTTTGGAAGCGTCCGTTCTGCGCGGTCATCTGCCCGCTGGGAGCCATCTTCTCGCTCTTCCAGCGGGTGAGTGCGTGGGAAATCCGCTTCGAGGAAGAGAATTGCGTCAACTGCATGTGGTGTGTTCGGCACTGCCCGCAGGGCATTGATCCCCGTAAGGACGTCAACGGGCACCGCTGCATCGGCTGTCTGGAGTGCCAGAAATGCCCATTCGGAGCCATCACTTCGGTTCCACGGTGGGCGCCGAAGAGTTGTTCGGTCTGCTCCCAGAATGCGGAAACGGAATGCTGATGGCACGCGAGCAACTGACGCGAGAATACGTCCGCGAGCACACGACCCGCGTTCTGCGTCCGGGCGAGAAAGGCCGGCCGGATGTGCGTCTGGTGTCGCTGAACGGGCGCCAGGTAGTGGTCAAAGACTACGCCGTCAACGGCACTCTGTTCAAACGCGTGCTCGGGGCCTACCTTGTGTGGCGTGAACGGATGGCGCTTGAGCGGGCAGCCGATCTTGATGGAGTCCCGCACCTTGCGGCTGATCTCGGCCCGTACGCGCTGGTAACCGAGTATATGGACGCCGTGGAGGTTACGTCAGCGCCCCCACAACTGCTGGATGAGGCGTTCTTCGAGCGCCTCAGTCAACTCATCGGCGGGCTCCACAGCCGAGGGATCGTCCACGGGGACCTCAAGAACCTGGGCAATATCCTGGTCACGGCTGACGGGCGGCCAAGGCTGGTGGATCTCACATCGGCCTTCATTACAGGCTCGAACCCGTGCACCGCGCTTCTTTTCCCCTTCTTGAGCGATGACGATCATAAGGCCATTCTGAAGCTGAAGAAGCGATGCGCACCCCATCTTCTGAGCGCTGAGGAAGAAGCAACGCTCGAGCACCGTTCCTCGATTGAACGGGGTTTCAGGTGGGTAAGAAAGTATGTCAGATATGCAGTGAAGGTGTTTGCCACGCCTGAACACGAGAGGAATTCGATACGTCTAAAATAAAGTCTCTAAGCCAGACCGCCAACTGCATCACACGCCCGGGAACAAGAGGGTACAGTGGGGTTGTTCAGGGGAATGAGTCCTGATGCTCTTGTCGCGGTCGCAAACTGCGAGGTAGAACATCGTGCGGCTGTTCGCAGACAAGGAACAGAAGAAGCAGCGAGCCAAGCGCGACGAATTCGAACGCCTGGCAAAGAAGTACCATCGTGATGTCTTCAACGCCGCTCTGCGGATGACGGGCAGCTACGCTGATGCCGAAGATCTCACCCAGGAGGCTATTCTCAAGGCATACGTAGCCTTCGACCAGTTCGCACTGGGGACCAACTTCCGGGCGTGGCTGCTGCGGATACTGACCAACACCCACATCAACCGCTACCGGAGGGCCTGTCGCACCCCGGAGACGGTGGCGTGGGAAGACCTGACGGACGGCGGCGCGCGACGCATTCCCCAAGAACGCTCTCTGGACCCGCTCCCGGAAGAGCAAGTCCTGTGGGACATCCCGGATGACACCATTGGACCGGCACTCCTTGCGCTTCCCGAGGAGTTCCGGGAGGCCGTGATCCTGTCGGACATGCACGAATTGTCCTACAAAGAGATCGCCGACGCGCTCAAGATACCTCTGGGCACGGTGCGCAGTCGGATATTCCGCGGCCGTCGCCTCCTGAGGGAGTCACTGGCGGAGTACGCCAGGGAAAACGGCATGATCTAGGTCTGGAACATGAGCGAGCACTGCCCCATCACAGAGGAACAGGTCGGTTGCCTGGTAGACGGTGAGTTGACCGGGCAAGAGCAGCGCCGGGTGGCTGCGCATGTCTCGGTCTGCGAGCATTGCAGCTCCCTTGCGGGGCGGATCCTTGCGGGGAAGCGTTTCCTGAGCGCCTCCTCCCCCGAGGTAGACCCTCCCGCCGGATCCTGGGATCGCCTGGTGGCTGCAATGGATGACGCCGACTCGATAGCCCGGGCCATGCAGCCACAGAAGACCCGTTCCCTGGACTGGCGCTCCGTGCCGGCGCTTGCCACCTGCGGCCTGCTGCTCATCGTCTCGGCTCTCGCGTGGCGGTCTCAGAATCTGGAACCCGCGGGAATGGGCCCGATTTTCGTGCGACAGCACCTTGCGGCGGAGTCGTCTTTTTTCAGAGCGACTTCCGCTCCCGGCAATGTCTATGACGTTGTGACGTCGCGTCCCGGGAATCCCAACTGGGTACCCATCGCACGGCGGCTTTTCCCGATGGGCGGCAAGTTCGTGGATCACACGCTCTATCGGGTGGACGACCGGGCAAAAATCTCGGAGTTTCAGTTCCCCGCTGACCTCTTCGACCGCAGCGGTCTGGAACCGGTGAGCTACGGGAGCGCGCAATACTGGGTCCGCGCGGAACGCGGGGGGTCAGTGGTGGCATGGGAGACGTCGGGTCTCATGCATGTGCTGGTAGCTCGTACGGACGCCACCGATCTTCTGGGACTGGCCGCCCATCACCGTTCGCACAGCAGTACCGACCCGGCCCTTTGATGGGCACGCAATAGAGAAATCCAGCGAAAACCCTGCGCCTGCCCTGATATTTGGGCAGGCGTCTTGCTTCCACCGGTGCGGACGCCACTGCCCTACCTCCGACGCTCTCTCCAGACCCGCGTCGAAGTCACGTAAAGTCGCCGTAGCACCACCAGCAGGCTGAGCAGGTACACCACGCCGGTAATGTGGACAAGGGGCGGAAACTGGACACGCGCCAGTTGGGCGAAGACGTCCGCGAGGGCGAGGCTTGTCAGGGAGAGCAGCACCAGGTCCGCTGTGACGGCGTTCCAGTTCGTCGCCCGAGATGTCCACAGACGCAGGACCGCAAAGGCCATGGCGATCCCGATCGCCAGGCCCGCAAGCCACCCCGGCCCGGCGCCGATGGCCTCTCCGCCGACCAGTTGCGAGACATAGCCGCGCCCGAGCATCGCTCCCAGAGCGGGGCAGACAATGAACGCGAGAATCACTCGCGGGAAGACTTTCATCCATCAGACCTCTTTACCAGGATATGACAGCCAGCGGTGCAGCCACGCATAGGCCATGTCGCGTACAGGAGACGGAAAGTCGTGGGGGCCGGGGTAGTGGTAGAACAGCGCTCGATCCGCCACGCCCAGATCCGACCACACGCGGCGGGCTTCGGTGTATGTGAACACCATGTCCTCGTAGGTCTCCCCATCCTCATCCGAGCTCATCGCCAGAACGGGTCGCGGGGCGATAAGGGAAATGAACTCCCAGAACTCGAAGGGCAGCGGCAGGCTCTCGTCCACCAGCCACGGACGCAGCTTGTTGATATATGTGTACCAGCTGTCCAGGGGTCGCGCCCAGTGTATTCCCGGCCCCGTGCGCCAGGCCATGACACCCCCGTTGGCCGCCACGCAGGATACCCGCTCATCAAAGGCGGCGATGAAGATGGAATGGTGACCACCGAAGGAGTGCCCGATGGTTGCGATGCGTGAGCAATCTGCTTCGGGCACGGTGTGCAGGAAATCGATGCCTCGCATGGCATCCCAGATGTTCTTGCCCACCGCAGACCATTCCGGGTTGGCTTCGTAGAAAGGCCGGGTATGATACGGCGGCCAGCCCGGGTAGATGCGCTCGCCGTCGGTGAGGAAGTCCGGCGCGAACACCACGTAGCCGCGTTGCGCAAGCTCGTGCGCGTAGGAGCGCGATAGCTCGGGCGGCGTATGCGGCGCGGTTCCCCAGACACCGGAGATCCTGTCCTTGCCGGAACCTCGGGTGGTTGGATGGATGCAGAAGGCCACTGGACGCGGGGCATCCATTCCGTCCGGGATCATCAGATAGGCGGGCACGTATTCCCCCGGCTGGGTCTGGAAGAGCACCTTGCGCCGCACGTAGCCTTCGCACTGCACTTCGCCCACGGTGCGGGGATCGAGCGGCGGGATCTCCTCCGGGAATGGCCCGAGTATTTCCAGGATGCGCTTCTTGAGTTGCTCGCGCTGCGCGGACCAGTCTGCGGGGTCAATAAGCACCAGAATCGGCCTCCCTGTCATTTACGCGGAGGATTGGGCGCTGCCGGCGGTGAATCCGGTGTCACCAATACATGCTCCGGGGGTCCGCCATGAACGGTGTCTTCTTCAACTGGGACGAAATCGGCTGGACTGAAACCGACGCACTGTCCGCGCGAAAAGTAGTCACGCTGGAAAACGTGATGTTCGTGCTGTTCCGCCTGCGCAAAGGCGCCGACGCTCCGCCGCACAGTCACCCGCACGAACAGCTTTCCACAATGCTGAGCGGGCGGATCATCGCCCACATCGGCGATGAGCAGCTGGAACTGGGGCCAATGCAGGGCTACCGCGTCCCGGCGAATGTGCCCCATAAGGTGACGGTGCTGGAGGACGCGCTGATTCTCGACGCCTTCAGCCCTATCCGCCGGGAGTTCCTGACCTGATCCTTCAGCCCGATTCAACTATACGGTTCCACGCCACATCCTGCAAGTCATCGGGATCGTACGGCGCACGCGTGAAGGAGAACCGCCCGTGCACTCGAATAAACTGGTCCGAATTGCTCTCGCTTGCCTACTGGCGGCCTCCGCCATCACAGCCGTCTGTGCGGAAACCTGGCGCGTGGACAATGTGCTGGGCGATGACGCCAATGACGGCATCCACCGGCCGTTCCGGACCATCGCCCGGGCGCTGGAAAGTCTGGGGCACTCGGACACATTGTCACTGACAGCGAACCCGGAGCCGTATCGCGAATCCTTGCCGATCAAGAAGGGGGGAACGCCGCAGGCCCCGACAATCATCGAGGGCAACGGTGCGACACTGAGCGGGGCGGACATTGCTCCGAAGGACGGCTGGACCGAGGCCGATGGCATCTACCGGCTGGAGCAGAAGACCGAAGTGAAGTTCCTGTTCGGCCCCGGCATCTGCTACCGGAAGGCGGCGAACGCGAAAGTTGAGGCGCCGGAGCAGTGGTTCTGGGAGGCGGGAACGCTGTACTTCCGCCCGGCTGAGGGAAGGACGCCCGCGGACTACGAGTTGCGCATGAGCGTGCGCATCTCGGGGCTCATGACGACCGGTGCCTGCCAGGTGATCATTCGCAATCTGCGCTGCGAGAACTTCTGGAACGACGGCTTCAACATTCATGGCGGGAGCGCGCCGCTGTGGTTTGAGAACATCGCTGCGGAGTGGAACGGCGACGAAGGCTTCAGCGCCCACGAGAACTGCGAGTGCTACGTGCGAGGCGCGGTGCTTTCACATAACCAGTGCCACGGTATCGCAGATGGGCTCCTTGCCCGCACCCACTTCTCAGGCCTGACGGTGCGCGACAACGTACTCAAGGGCATTCTTTTCCTTGGCGGATTCCACTCGGTGATCGACAGCGAGGTGTCGGGCAGCCCGGAGAACATTGCGCTGGCCGCCCCGAGCACCAGCCTGCTCAATGCCCCGCTCCTTGCGGCCAACCCATTGCGAGAAAGCGTGACCAACCTGCGCAACGTCGTGGTGCGATCAGGCCCCGGGCAGACGGGGATCGCCATCGCCGGATCCGCCACTGGTGTGGTTGAGCACTGCCTGATCGAGGGAGGACGCTTCGGCGTGAGGGTCGCTCCGGGCGGGCACGTCTACCTGACTAACAGCGTGGTCGCCGGGGCATCGGAAGCGGAAGTCTGGTCGGAGGGGAACTTCGGGGGCGACTACAACCTGCTGCACCCCGGGCGACTGTTCGTGGCGGGAAAGCGCTATGGTCCGGAGCAGTTTGACGCATATCGCGCAGATACCGGTAACGACGCCCACTCTATTCTGGGGGCACCGAAGTTCATTCCGGGGACGCCCTGGGCAAGCCGGGCATCCGTCGCTGCCGGGCGGGCCTACGATACCGGTGGGTATGGAGGTGCGGACATCGGGCCCGTGGCGCCGGGTCCGAAGCCGGCGGAGTCCGCGGACATCCTGCCCCTGGGAGCAGAGCGAACCGCTGCGGGGGGTGTCTTGTACCGGTATGATTTCGAGATGGACAACCCTTGGTCGAGGGTCTACCCCGATCCGGACAGGACCTCCGAGGGTGCGGTCATTCAAGGATCGGCGGAGCTTTCCGATGCCCAGGCGCATAGCGGGAAGAGGTCGGTGAACCTGCGGGTGCAACTGCCTGCGGCGCCTCCGGCGCGCTGGCTGATCAAGCTTTTCTCCACTCGCCTGCACTTTGAGAAACCCGTGACGCGCATGAGTTTCTGGGTGTACGGTGATGGTTCCGGGCTGGCGTTCCGGCCCAGAGTGCGCGACGCTTCGGGCGAAGCCTTCTACGGACCGGTGCAGACGCTGGACTGGGAAGGCTGGCGGCAGGTGAACTGGGACCTGGCTACGACCCCGCCGTCACCCATTTCGATGGGCGATGGGAACAAGCTGCAAGACGGCCCGCCCATGGAGATCGTAGTGGAGTTCACGCCGAAACTCGGCCCGGGACCGACCGAATTGTCGGTGTACGTGGACGATCTGGAAGTGGAACTTGCGCCATAGCGGGCAGACCGCAGGCCGCATCGCAGAACGGAGCAAGAAGCAATGACAGGCATCGAACGCACTCTCGCAGCCCTGAACTTCGAGCCCGCTGACCGCGCCCCGGTTGCGGGCGGCCTGCTCCAGAATGCGCGGTATCTTGCGGCGAAGGCCGGGGTTGCGGAGTTCTGGCAGGCGCCAAGAAAGACGCTGTTCGAGGGCTTCCGGCGCATGGGTTGCGATGCAATTCTCGGGCCTGTGATGCCCAAGCCGCCCGAAGAGACCACGCGGGATGCCTGGGGCCGGGAGACATCCTTCAGCTTAAGGCACGCGAAGCCGGAGATTACTACGCCGGAGGGGGTCGCCGAGTATGCTCGCTCGGCACCGACGGCTGAGCAGGTACGACAGGGCTTCGACTTCCAGGCAGCATACCAGGACTTTGTCGAGGTGTCTGTGGAGACGCAGCGCGAAGCCGGCGACATGCTGGTGATTCCGCACACGCTGGGATACGCGCCGCAGTTCCCGACCTCGGACGGCGTGTACACCTACGAGGCCTTCCTGATGGCCTGTGCGCTCTATCCGGAGGACATGGCGCGGCTGTTCGCGGTGTGGGGCGAGTCAGCACGCTGCCGCTATGAGGCCACGGCAGCGGCTATCCTGGAGCATGATCTCCCGCGCATCATCTGGACGGGCCAGGACATCTGCGATGCCAAGGGCCCGGTCTTGTCTCCGGCGTTGCTCGAGCGGCTCTACTTTCCGGTGCTGTCGCGCGCTTTCGATCCCCTCAAGCAGGCGGGGATCCGCATCGTCTGGCATGCGGACGCGAACTACCGGCAGATCATCCCGCGGATGATTGAACTCGGCGTGGACGGCTTCCAGGGCCTGTATGAAACGCCCGATGGCGTGCGACTGGAGGACCTGGCGCGCATGCGCAGCCGCGACGGCAATCCGCTGGTCCTCTTCGGCAGCGTCTCGACCGCATGGGTCCTGCCGCATGGAGGGCCCGAGGATGTGCGGCGGGAAGTGGAGCGATGCATTGAAGCGGTTGGAAGGCAGGGCGGACTGCTGATCGCGCCCTCTTCGTCCATCGGGCCGGAAGTGCCCTGGGAGAATGTGGATGCGATGTACGAGCGGGCGCTGGAAGGCTGACAGGAAGCCCGCAGAACCAGAGGAACGCGGACGAAGACGCCCGCGTCACGCGCAAGGCTGCGGCGGACAGGAGCAGCTGATTCGCGACTTGCACATATCACAGGTAGGCGAGGCCCGGAGATGCCCGAAGCGCACGACGTCCTGATCCTCACCGACAACCCTGGATGCGGCACCGCCGCTGACCTGGAGATACTCTACCCGGACCGGCTGAAGCGCCTGGATTTCCGCAAAGAGAAGCACGGGGTCTCGGTCTTGCGCCAGTACCGCGCCGTGGTGGTGCAGGTGAACCACGGCGTGAACCTGCCGAAGCTCAAGTTCGATGCCCTGGACAGCTACGCACGCGGCGGCGGCCAGGTGATCTGCTGCCTGTTCGAGTATGCGGCGGCCCGTGGACTGCAGCTGAGCAAGACCCACGTCTGCGACCGCATGCGGCCCGGCATCCGCATCGAGGCGGAGTGTGATGTGACAAAGGGCTTCGCGGTGGGCGACGAAACATGGTGGTTTGGCACCGTCTCCAGCGCACCCGACAATCTGTATGAGAACCAGATGGTGCAGCGGCAACTTTTCGGAGTGAGCGAAACGGGAGACTGCCGAATACTGGCCACCTCCACGGTCAACGGCGGCGCGGTGATGGTTGAGGAACGCATCGGCAGAGGCCGGATCGTGGCCATGGACCTGCTGTCTCCGGGCAGGCCGTATTACAATTCCCACGGGAGCACCAACAAGTACCTGTTCGCGGGGAACATCATCGGAGGCTCGGTGCGGTACGGGAAGCAGTATCCCAAGCGCTGGAGCTACGACGAGTTCGTGGAGCAGATGCGCTTGCTGGCCGACCGGTTTCCAGAACTTCGCATGGTCAACGACGGCCCTTGCAGCAATGGCGGGCCAATGTGGAGCTTCGAACTGGGCGATCCAGGAAAGCCCACAATTTACCTGGGCGCGGCTGTGCACGGCTGGGAATGGGAGAACGCTTTCGGCCTGCTAAGGCTGACGGAGCTCCTATGCGATTCGCCCGGGATCGAGGGGCTGGACACGCGCGACCTGCATTTCCGGATCATGCCGATCCAGAACCCGGCGGGGTACGATGCCTTCATCCGTCAGAATGCGCGCGGTGTTGACCTGAACCGCAATTTCGATGTGGCTTGGGAAGAGCTTCCGGTGGTCCAGGACGTGGCTACTCCGTGGGACTACAACTACAAGGGCACGCGCCCGGCGTCGGAGCCGGAAACCCGGGCGATCCAGGGGATCATCGACCGGCATCGGCCAGTCTGCGCCATCGACTTTCACACGGCGGACTACATCATGCTTCTGCCCCACAAGGGCGATGATGCGCTGTGCGGGGCGATCCAGGCGAACATCCAGCGGCGCCTGAAGGACCGGTATCTCGCGCAAGCACCGTACAATGGTCCGTACCAGCAGGTGAATATGGACCGCAAGTCCGAGCGCGAGAAAATGCCGTACCTGGTCTGCTATGCGGCGGAACGCGGTGCAGCGGCGGCGTTCCTGATCGAGATGTCCGGTAATCGCGACGACGTGCACGCGATGGTGATGAACACAGACACGGTGGTCGAGATCTGCCTGGCCTCAGTGCAGGAATGCCTGGGCTACCTCGCCAGAAAGTGAGAGCAATGCAAGAGAGGATGACTATGAGAGAGACCCCGCGGGTGCTGGCGATTGTGGCGCATCCGGACGACGAATGCTGGTGCACGGGCACACTGGCAGCCCAGGTCGATGCCGGCCTGGACGTACACCTCGCGGTGGTCTGCAACGGTAACATGGGGGGCATGCCGGAGCGAAGCCCCGAAGAGCGGGTCGTGGTTCGAGAGAAGGAAGTGCGTGCCGCCGCGGAGATCATCGGATGCCGGCTGACACTTATGGACGTCGGCGATGACGAAATGATGGAGCGGTATACCAGCGACTACTCCCGGCTCGAACAGGATGTGCGCGAAGTGATCCGGTCCGTGGACCCGCACCTGCTTATCGTCCCGCATCCCCAGGACTACCACCAACACCACCGCGCTGTATGCGAGGTCGCCCTGAACGCATCGGCGAATGCAGGGAATCCCAGCATTCCGGGAAGGTACCCGCCCGCGTCTCGGGTGCCGGCGACTTTGTTCATGCAGCCGCTTCCGCCCACTGTGTTCGAGCCCCACATCTACTCAGATATCTCGGGCACCTTCGAGCGCAAGATCGAGGCTTTGCGCTGCCACTCAAGCCAGTACATCTTCCTGCAGGGCCACCACCGCACGAACCTGGAGACCCTGGTCATATCCGCATGCACTCTTCACGGGGCGGCGTGCGCCGTCGCTTACGCGGAAGCTTTCGTGCTGTGCAACCGGCTGAACCGCCCGACCACTATCCAGCAGTTGGCGGAGTTCTTCCCGCCACGCAAGTGAGGGACGAGCATGAAGGGCGTCGTCTTCCTGGGCAACCGGCAGCTCGAGGTGCGCGAATTCCCGGTGCCCGCACCCGGGCACGGGGAGGTGCTCGTCAAGGTCATCGCCAGCGGGATTTGCGGGTCGGATCTCCACGTGTACCGGGGCGTCCACGTGCCCGGTCAGATCGCGGGACATGAGCCGGCGGGCATCGTGGAGGCACTCGGGCCCGGGGTGCGCCGAGTCAAAGTGGGCGATCGAGTGAGCGTCCATCACCACGAGGGCTGCGGCGTCTGCCGGCATTGCGCACAGGGCGAGACGGTAGCCTGTTCGACCCGGCATCTCTGCTACGGGGTCAACCGGCCTGGGTCTTTCGCGGAGTACATGGCGGCGGCGGAAGCCAACTGCATCCCGATCCCGGACCGGGCAACTTGCGAAGACGGGGCTTTCATGGCCTGCGTCGGAGCGACGGCCTATGCAGCTTTGAGGCGGCTCGAGGTAACGCCCCACGAGAGCCTGGCGGTGTTCGGCCTGGGCCCAGTGGGACTGAGTTGCGTGATCGTGGGCAAGGCGATGGGGCTGAGGGTCATCGGCAGCGACGTCTCGCCTGCTCGTCTGGAGATCGCGCGGAACTGCGGAGCGGACAGCGTCGTGGACGCGCGCCGTGAGGACCCAGTGGACGCGATCCGCGAATTCAGCCGGGTCGCGGGATATCCCTGGCAGGACGGAATCGACTATGTGGTTGAGACCTCAGGAAGCACGGCGGCGCGGGAATGCATGTTGCCGAGTATCAAGCGCGGAGGCAAAATCGCCGTCGTTGGGGTGGGGTCCACGGAGAAGGTCATCAACCCAAGCGACATCCACGGCAAGGCGGCCACGATCGTCGGATCGGTCGTGTTCCCGCTGGGTTGGAGCTGGGACTTCGCACGATTCATCGCCGCGAGCGGCCTGAGCTTCGGGCCTGCGGTGACGCACCGCTTCAGCCTGGACCAGGCCGAGGAGGCTCTGCGTGTGGCGGATGAAGGCCTGGGCGGGAAGGTGATCTTCGCGCCCCACGGGGTGTGAAGCGCCAATTCATCGACCGCTACACCAGCGCCAACTCAAGGACCTGCTCCACGTGTTCCACAAACACGAACTGCAGGTCCTTGCGCACTTCCGCAGGCACTTCGTCGAGGTCCTCGAGATCTTTGCGGTTCTCCTCGGGCAACGCCACGGTCTTGACACCTGCGCGGTGTGCAGCCAGCACCTTCTCCCGGACTCCACCGATGGGCAGAGCGCGCCCGTGGAGAGTGATCTCGCCGGTCATTGCCACATCGCAGCGCACAGGCCTTGACTGGAGCGCGGACATGAGCGCTGTGCAGATGGCAAGACCCGCGCTGGGCCCCTCTTTCGGAACAGCGCCCTCAGGCACATGGACGTGGATGTCGTGCTTCGTGAAGTAATCTTCAGGCAGTCCAAGCTCGGTGCTTCGCGTGCGTGCGTACCCCACGGCCGTCTGCCCCGACTCCTTCATCACGGTGCCCAGTTGGCCCGTGAGGACCAGGGCGCCGTTGCCAGGCACGACGCAGACCTCGATGCTGATGATGTCACCGCCATGCGGGGTGTATGACAGCCCGGTGGCGATGCCGATGCGGTGTTCGGTGCCGCAGCGGTCGCCCCGGTGTATCTCGGGCCCCAGCATCTCGCGAATCTTCGCGGGGTCAGCGGTGATGGATGGGTTGTCTCCAGCGGCCACCAGGCGCGCGGTCTTTCGACACACCGCAGCGATCTGGCGCTCAAGATTGCGGACTCCCGCCTCGCGCGTGTAGCTGTTGATGAGGGTGCGCAGGCCGGACACCGGAAAGCGCAGGTGTGTGCCCTTGATTCCATGCTCGGCCCGCTGCTTCTTCACCAGGAAATGCCGGGCGATCTCCAGCTTCTCGTTCTCGGTGTAGCCCGGGAACTCGATGACTTCCATGCGGTCGCGCAGCGCAGGGGGGATGGGCTCCAGAAGATTCCCGGTGGCGATGAACATGATGTTGGACAGGTCATAGGCGACCTCGAGGTAGTGGTCGCGGAAAGACCCGTTCTGCTCGGGGTCGAGGACTTCCAGGAGTGCGGAACTCGGGTCGCCCCGGAAATCCGCCCCGACCTTGTCGATCTCGTCGATCATGAAGACAGGGTTGTTGCTGCGCACGCGGCGCAGGGCCTGGATAATCTTGCCCGGCAATGCGCCCACGTAGGTGCGGCGGTGGCCCCGGATTTCGGCCTCGTCGTGTACGCCACCGAGGGACACACGGATGAACTCGCGCCCCATGGACCGCGCGATGGACCGTCCGATCGAGGTCTTCCCCACTCCCGGTGGTCCCATGAAGCAAAGGATCGGCCCGCGCACGTGCTGCACCAGCGAGCGGACCGCGAGGAACTCCAGCACTCGCTCCTTGACTTTCTTCAGGCCGTAGTGGTCCTGGTCGAGGATCGCCTGAGCTCGGTTGATGTCGATCTCATCAAGGGTCTGGGTGGACCACGGCAGTTCCAAAAGCCAGTCGAGGTAGGTTCGGATCACCGAGACTTCGGGCGATGCGGGGGGCATCTGCTCCAGCCGCTCAAGCTCCTCGAAGGCTTTTTCCATGGCCTCCTCCGAGAGCTCGGAGGCCGCGACGCGTTCCCGGTACTCATCGGTGTCGTTGTATCCGCCGCCAGTCTCACCGAGTTCGTCCTGAATTGCGCGCATCTGCTCGCGCAGATAGTGCTCGCGCTGACTGTCTTCCATCTCCGTCCGCACTCGCGCATGGAGGTCACGTTCCAGGCGCAGGATGGATAGCTCGCTAGCGATAATGAGCTGAACGAGGTCGAGGCGCGCGGACACGTCGAAGGTGGCCAGCACTTCCTGTTTGGTGGTGGTGTCCACATTGAGGTACGCGACGATCGTGTCGGCAAGCCTGCCGGGCTCGTCGACGTTCATCGCCATGACGAGGGCTTCGGGCGGGATGTTCCCGCTGAGCTCCGTAGCCTCTTCGAACGCGGAGATGAGGCTGCGCATCTTCGCTTTGGTCTCAATGCTCGGGCTTGAAGACTCGGTTACAGCGTGCGCTCGAGCCCGGAGGAACCTGCCGGACCAGCGCACCTTGTCCACCTGCATCCGCTGCAGGCCCTCGAGCACCACTCGCAGAGTGCCGTCCGGCAGTTCGAGGACTTGCACGGCGCGGGCGAGGGTGCCGACAGAATAAAGGTCCTCGGGACCCGGATCCTCAAGTTCGGAGTCCAGCTGGGTTAGCGCGAGCAGAGGCTCGCCGGTCTCGCGCGCAGCCTGAATCGCGCGGATCGTCATATCTCGAGCGGCGCCAAGGGGCAGCACGAGCCCCGGAAAAACGACAACATCGCGCACCGGAAGCACGATATGCCCGCCCGCGTCCGGATCGCGCCGCCTTCGGGTTCGTCTGATGGGTTCGTCATTGCGTCGGCTCATTGTGTGGCCCAGCCACCCTGATGTCATAACACCGAATGGCGGAACACGCCAGACCGGTGCAGTTAGCATTGCGCCCGCTGGAATCAGCGGGCGGTGTGGATACTCCGGCGCCTGCGGAGGAAGTCAGGCGGACTTCTGTTCGCCCTCGGCCCGCCGCACCAGTATGGGCAGTCTTCCCTCTTCGACGCACTCCCGCGTGATCCTGCAAGCGCTGACGTTGCGCTCCGAGGGTACTTCGTACATCACGTCGAGCATAATCTTCTCGATGATGCTGCGCAGTGCGCGGGCACCGGTCTTGCGCTGGTAAGCCTGTTCGGCAATTGCATCCAGGGCGTCGTCGTCGAACTTGAGCTCCACATCATCCAGCATGCGCAGCATCTTGCTGTATTGACGCACCAGAGCATTGCGCGGCTCGACGAGGATCCGTCGGAGCGACTCCACGCTGTGTGACTGAAGGGTCGCCAGTACGGGCAGTCGCCCGATGAACTCGGGAATCATGCCGAACTGGATGAGGTCCTGCGGCATGACCTGCGCGAGCAGGTCGTCATCCTCCTGGTCGGTCGGCACGTGGGCAGCGGCCTGGAAACCCATGGTTCGGTTATGGGTCCGGGCACGGATGATGTCCACGAGCCCATCGAACACGCCGCCGCAGATGAACATGATCTTGCTGGTGTTGACCTGGATGTACTCCTGCTGCGGGTGCTTGCGGCCGCCCTGCGGAGGCACGTTGGCGACGGTGCCCTCCAGAATCTTCAGCAACGCCTGCTGGACGCCCTCGCCGGAGACGTCTCGGGTAATCGAAGGGTTGTCACCCTTGGAGGCGATCTTGTCGATCTCGTCGATATAGATGATTCCGCGCTCGGCCTTTTCGATGTCGTGGTCGGCCGCGATCACCAGTTGCAGCAGGATGTTTTCGACGTCCTCGCCGACATAGCCGGCTTCGGTCACGCTGGTTGCGTCCGCGATGGTAAAAGGGACGTCCAGCATCTGTGCGAGAGTGCGTGCGATGAGGGTCTTGCCTGAGCCCGTGGGCCCCATGAGCAGAATGTTGGTCTTGTCCAGCTCGACGTCATCGTCGCCCAGGTCATTGAGCATCGCGCGCTTGTAGTGGTTGTAGACGGCGACAGACAGGACCCGCTTGGCCTGCTCCTGCCCCACCACGTACTGGTCGAGGTACTCCTTTATCGCTTTGGGGACTGGGACCTGGCCGGCGTCGGCGGTCTCATGCAACGATTGCTGTGCCTTGCTCCGCAGAATCTGGTTGCACAGGCCTACGCAGTCGGCACAGATGTAGACTCCCGGCCCGGCGATGAGCTGCTTAACTTCGGTCGGGCGTTCACGTCCGCAGAAACTGCAGCGCAGGCGCCGATCGTTCCCGTCTCCGGCTGCGTTCATCCGGATCTGTCTCCCGTTCCTTCGGTGCTTGACTGCACGGGTGTGTTAGCTGTATGCCCCGCCTGCTTCACTCAGTGGGTGTCGGCTGCTTCTGCGCCACGTGGTCCACAACGCCATACGCCATGGCTTCGGTGGCCGTCATGTACTTGTCGCGATCAGTGTCGCGCTCGATGGTCTCCAGCGGTTGGCCGGTATGCCTGGCGAGTATCTCGTTGAGCCACCGGCGCACGCGGATGATCTCCTCAGCCTGAATCTGTATGTCTGAGGCCTGTCCCTGGAAGCCACCCAGCGGCTGATGAATGAGCACCCGGGAGTACGGCAGGGCATAGCGGTGCCCGGGCTCGCCCGCTGCCAGGAGGACCGCGGCCATACTGGCGGCCTGCCCGATGCACCAGGTGTGGACCTGCGGCGAGATGTACTGCATCGTGTCATAGATTGCGAGCCCTGCGGTGATCAGGCCGCCGGGGGAGTTGATGTACATCGAGATCGGCTCGGTCGGGTCGTCGCCCTGCAGGTACAGAAGCTGGGCCACGATCAGGCTGGCAATCTGGTCGTCGATGGGCGTGCCGATGAAGACGATGCGCTCGCGCAGCAATCGGGAGTAGATATCATACGCGCGCTCGCCGCGTGCGGTCTGTTCGATGACGGTTGGTGGGTACAACATTTCGTGCCTCACGCCTCCTCTTGCTGGATGTCGGCCTCCGCGTCAGTTGCGGTCTCTCCAGCGACTTCGGCCGCGGGTTCGGCGGCCGTCTCTCTCGCGGCTTCAGGCGCTTCCTCGGCCGGCTCTTCGGGTGCCGACAGCGTCAGCAGTTCCTTGCGCATGGCAGCGTACTCTTCAGCGGTGACTTCGCGCACGGTCGCGGCGCCGATCAAGGAATCGAACACCGCGCGGCGCTGAATACGGGTCTTCACCATGTCCGTGAGGTCATCCTGCAAGTCGGCCGCCTGCTTCAGGAAGGACAGCTCAAGGTCGTGTTCCTCTGCATACCGTGCAAGTTCGGCCTCAATCTCGTCCTCGGTGGGTTCCGGCTGCTGCTTGGCCAGTTCATCGAGAATTGCGTCCAGTGTGAGCAAATGCCTGGCGCGCCGCTCCTGGCCTGCTTCAAACTGCTCATCGGAGACGCCGACGGCGTTGATAAACTCCTGGATCTCCATGCCCATCTCGTCGAGTTCTTCGCCGAGCTCGCCGAGCTGCCGCCGGACCATCCCGTCAACCATCACCTGGGGCAGTTCCACGGTGCAACGCTCAAGGAGAGCCTTGACGACCTGGTTCTCCATCTCCTGACGGGCCTTGTCAGCGAGCCGTTCCGAAATCTGGCGGATTACCTCGGTACGGAGATCCTCGAATGTACTGAACTTCTCGCTGTCCAGTGACTGAGCGAATTCATCATCCAGATCGGGGAGCTTGCGCTCGCGGAGAGCGTCAATCTCCACCGTGATGTGAGCGTTCTTACCCGCGAGGTCCGCTTCTTCGTAGTCCTCGGGATATGTGATGTCCATCTCCACCGACTCGCCCACTTCTTTGCCGAGAATTTGCTCGTCGATTGGTGGGAAACGGTCTTTCTCACCCACCACCAGCGTTTCCTCGATGCCCGTTATCGGGTTGTCCTCACCCTCCACGCGGATCGTTAGTTCCAGGTCCACGACGTCTCCTGTCTGGACGGTGGTGCGCTCGACGGTGATCTCTTCGGCATTCGCGGCACGCAGCTGCTCGATGACTTCGGCGACCTGTTCCTCGCTGGGTTCCACTTGCGGCCGGATGAGTTCAAGGTCGGACAGATCCGCGAGGGTGACGCGCGGTCCCACCGTGGCGGTGAACTCAAGCTCCGCGGGCTCGCCTTCCTGCAGATCCAGCTCTTCGAGGTCCGGAAGCTCGGGCTCGCCGATGACCTCCAGCTCCTCGAGGGTTTTCTCGAGGTGCTCCTGGAGCAGCTCGTACCATGCTGAACTTCGGATGGCGCCTTCGCCGACCTGACGCTTGAGCAATGCGCGGGGGGCTTTGCCCGGGCGGAAACCGCGGATCTGTCCGCGCGCGCTCAGCTCCGCGTAGACCTTGTCGAAGGACGCCGTGACCTCGCCGGCATCAAAGCCTAGTGTGATCTTGATCTGGCAGTCCGGCAGGTTCTCCGTACGTACGTTCACCTGGAATCTCTCCCACTGTCACTTGGGCTTCTGTTGCCCGCGGGGCTGGTGCTCTGGCCCTGAAGGACCCCGTCCAACACACAAACGCCGTCCGGTGAAACCACCAGACGACGCGGTGTCAAGCCTGCAATCTGGTACTGCGTGCCGATGCTGCCGTGCCCGGCGTGCGCAAGGTCGGGAATGGGCAACGGCGGGATCGGGAGGACGGATCTGGTGGGCGCGGGGAGATTCGAACTCCCACGGGTCTCCCCACATGATCCTAAGTCATGCATGTCTGCCGTTCCATCACGCGCCCCAGCCGACCGCCCCGCGGCCTATGAAAGTATTTGGTGGGTCGTGGAGGACTCGAACCTCCGACCTTGGCATTAAGAGTGCCCTGCTCTACCGGCTGAGCTAACGACCCACGGTCCGGAACGGCGGAATGGCAGTTTACGCAGGAGTTGCGCTCGTTGTCAAGCCCAATCCGTGCCGCCCGCCGCACCGGGCGAGTCTGGCGCGCCCGGGAGGATTTGAACCCCCGACCCACGGATCCGAAGTCCGTTGCTCTATTCCACTGAGCTACGGGCGCACCCAAGTGAGGCCAAACAGACGACGACCGCGTCTGCGGTAATTCATTGGGGTGGGCGATGGGATTCGAACCCACGACCGCCGGAGCCACAGTCCGGTGCTCTGCCAGTTGAGCTACACCCACCATCGAAATTGTCAACCGCTGGCGCGCCCGGCCCGGTTCGAACGGGCGACCCGCGGCTTAGAAGGCCGCTGCTCTATCCGCTGAGCTACGGGCGCACACTGGTAACCCACGTTCAGCCCGGCCGGGCAGCATGTCTGGAGCGGGCGACGAGATTCGAACTCGCGACATTCAGCTTGGAAGGCTGACGCTCTACCAACTGAGCTACACCCGCTCGGTCCTTGGCCGGGATCTGGTCGGGGCGGCCGGACTTGAACCGGCGACCTTCTGGTCCCAAACCAGACGCGCTAGCCAAACTGCGCCACGCCCCGCGGGACGAACCTAACCGAGTTCAGTATAGCTGATACCCGATTCGCCGGTCAAGCCTCCAGGTGCTTCGTCTCCACCCGTTGCCCCAGGCTACCAGCCGCCACCCGAACCCTCGGAGATCACGCGAACGTTGTCTGCCCGCGGGCCCTTCGGGTGCTCCACGATGTCGAACTCCACCTCGGCGTTCTCCGCAAGGCTCCTGTAGCCTTCTCCTGCGATTCCGCTGTAGTGGACGAACACGTCCTCCCCGTTCTCCTGCTCGATGAAACCGAATCCCTTGGCGTCGTTGAACCACTTGACCTTGCCGATCGGCATGAACGATAAGCCCTCCCGAGGCGTTTGACCGTCGCCGGGAGAGCCGAGCCTGACTCCCCCGGGACGCTGCGGCCGAAAAAACGGAAAACCGGAGACAGAGCCGGTACAGCCGTCCCGGCTGCGTCTTCCGGTCATCAACGGCGCGAGTATAGCAAAGCGCTGCGGCAAGTGTCAAGCATTCATGCGCACTTGCCAGGACCATCGGTCTTGTGGAATTTGTGCCTTCCGGGGCCGAATTGGGGCCGCGCAAGCCCCTCGCTTTGAGCCCTTACCCCACACCCCGCGGAGCGAGCGACAGGCCGTTCCCCGCGCACCCCGGGTCCGGCCAGTCCTGGCTTGTGACCCATTCCCGGGGCCGGGATCCTCGGGCTGCCGTGGGAGGATAGAGGCTCACGGCTCCACCCGAAGCCTCACAGTGCACGGCACGACCCCAACACCGCGGGCACCGGACGCCGGCCACACACACGAGGCAGGCACGCCTCCCACAAGACCCGTGGGGCGAAAGCGCGCGGTTGTGTTGACAAGCCGGCGGTGGACCAATATACTGTCTCAACCGTGAGGGCTGAGGTGTCCTGGGCCTTGGACCGCCGCCAGCTGGTGCCGGCGGCTGTTTTTGTTGTGGTTGCATTTCTGGACGGGACTGCCCGCGCGGTGCGCGGAACGCAACTGCGCATCAACGCGTCCTGCGGATCAGTAAGCGCCGCGGGGCAGTTATGGTGTTTGCATGTTTGAGTCATTGACCGATCGGCTGCAGGGAGCCTTCAAGCGCCTGAGCGGCCGCGGAAAACTGGGGCAGAAGGAAGTCCGCGAAGGGCTCAAGGAGATCCGTCTTGCGCTCCTGGAAGCGGACGTCCACTACCAGGTGGTCAAAGACTTCGTCCGCGACGTCCAGAATAAGGCGCTGGGCGAGGACATTCTCAGGGGGCTCAACCCCACCCAGCAGATCGTGAAAATCGTGCACGAGGAACTGGTGCATCTCCTGGGCGACCAGGCCGTGCCCGTGAAGGATGCTCCGAAGCCGCCCACAGTCATCATGCTCTGCGGTCTGCAGGGCTCGGGTAAGACCACCACCAGCGGCAAGCTCGCGGACTATTATAAGAGGCATGGGCGCAGGCCCCTGCTGTGTGCGACCGACGTCTACCGCCCCGCGGCCATCGAGCAGCTGCGGCAGGTTGCGGCCCAGGTGGGCGTGGACGTCTATACAATGGGCGAGAATGACCCCGTCGATATCGCCCGGGCCGCGTACAAACATGCGGTCTCAGCCGGCTACAATCCGCTTATCATCGACACTGCGGGTCGCCTGCAGGTCGATGAGGAGATGATGGACGAAGCAGCGAACATCGAGCAGAGTTTCGATGAGGTCGAGACCCTGCTCGTGGTTGACGCCATGACCGGTCAGGACGCGGTCAACATCGCCCAGGGCTTCGCGAACAAACTGAAGCTTGACGGCGTGATCTTGACCAAACTCGACAGTGACACCCGTGGCGGCGCGGCACTTTCGGTGCGTGGCGTAACCGGGGTGCCCATCAAGTTTGTGACCGTCAGTGAGCGCCTGGATGGGCTCGAGGTCTTCTACCCGGATCGCATGGCCCAGCGCATCCTGGGCATGGGCGACGTGCTCACCCTCATCGAACGCGCCCAGCGGGTAGTAGACGGGGACGAGGCCCAGAAGCTTCAGCAGAAACTGATGCGGGCGGAGTTCGACCTCGAGGACTTCCGCCAGCACCTGCAGCGGGTCCGCAGCATGGGCCCCCTGGATCAGATCATCAAGATGCTGCCCGGTGCGTCACAGTTGGCCGGCATGATGCCCGACGAGGTGGACGAGAAGGAACTCGACACCGTCGACGCGATTATCAACTCCATGACGAAACAGGAGCGGTCCTACCCGGAGTTGATCAACGCCAGCCGCAAGCGGCGCATCGCCCGGGGCAGTGGTACTACGGTGCAGGACGTGAATATCGTCCTCAAAGAGTATAAGCAGTTGTCGCAGATGATGTCGAGCATGGCAAAGGGCAAGGGCTTCAACATTGGCGGCCTGCGCATAGGTCCGATGAAGTAGCCGCCACCAGGCGGGTAACGCGAAGGGAGATCACAGGTCTTGGCGACTCGAATTCGTCTCAAGAGGTACGGTTCGAAACACTCGGCTCATTACCGCGTCGCGGTGATGGACCAAAAGCGGCCGCGTGATGGACGCGCTATCGAGGAGATCGGGTATTACGACCCGAACACCGATCCGGCGACCATCCAGATTCAGCAGGACCGCGCGCAGTACTGGCTCTCCGTGGGCGCTCAGCCCAGTGAGACCGTGCAGAAGCTGTTCGCAAAGATGGGCATTGCCAAGCCCGGCAAGGCCGTCGCGGAAGAGCCGCCTGCCGAGAGCTAACCGAACCGAACCGCCGGACGCAGCCGCCCCACAATGGGGGCCATGCGCCCGGCTTCGATCCATCACTGGGTTCGGCGGCCTGCGGTCGGCGATCCGCGGAACAAATGCTGGAGGCTGCCTGTGAAGGAACTTGTTGAGTACCTAGTCAGGTCACTTGTGGATGACCCCGACCAAGTCGTGGTCACCGCTGTTGACCAGGGGCATACAAAGGTGTACCGGGTCGAGGTCGCTGAAGGCGATCTCGGGCAGGTCATCGGCCGCCAGGGGCGAATCGCCAACGCCCTGCGCACCATACTCAGCACCGTCCGCACGTCGGACGGAACCCGGCACACTTTGGAAATCGTTTCCTGACGCCCCGCGTTCCAACCCACGCGGCGACGTGTCAGCACGGCTGCGAATATCGGCGTGCCCCAGCGGCGCGCTTCCTGGAGGCCAGGCAATGGATAGTGTAATCATCCGGCGCAATGTGTTCCTGCGCGCGATTGTGACCGAGAAACTGCGCACGGACCTGCAAAACGAGTTGCAGAATGCCGCCGACGAGATCGACCAGCACATCGCCGAGATTGACGCCCAGACCCGACACTATGTGACCGATCTGCAGCGCACCGACCTGCAGCAGGCCATGGCGCTGCGCAAGCGCATCGAGGCCGAGAAGCGCAATCAGCAAGAACAACGCGACGCCCTGCTCGAGCGTAAGGCACAGGTCGCAGAGCTGCAGGACGGCACGGAAGTGCTGCGAGGCACGCTGGAGAGCTACGTTGAGCTCAAGGTCGGCGACAACCTCGCCGAGGTCCTGGGCGGCGTAGAAATCGTTACGAAGGACAATGAAGTCGTGGAGATTCGGCAGCGCCAGATTGTCGAAGAAGAGAATGCGGCGCCGGTTACGCCCATCATCACGCCCGGA
Source organism: Armatimonadota bacterium (assembly GCA_013314775.1). Lineage (NCBI taxonomy): Bacteria > Bacillati > Armatimonadota > Armatimonadota bacterium. Next base: position 204,557 of record JABUFB010000011.1, read on the forward strand.
TCAGACCGCTGAGGGATAGCGGAGCGGACCAATGATTACCGTTGGCGAGATTGTGGCGGCGCACGGCCTGAACGGGCAGGTCCGCATCGTTCTCCATACCGACTTCCCGGAGCGTTTTACCCAGATGGAATCCATCTGGGTAACGCGGCCCAATGGCGAGCGTGCACGCCGCAAGATACTTGACGTCAGCACGCACTCAACCAAGCCGCTATTGATCCTGAAGCTCGAGGGTATCTGGAACCGAGACACGGCGATGGCCTTTGTCGGTTCCATGCTGGAGATCGACGACGATGAGGCGATGCCGCTCCCCGAGGGCGTGTACTATGAGCACGATCTCATCGGGCTGCAGGTGTTCACCACAGATGGCCGCGATCTTGGGCCTCTGACTGAAGTCCTGCGAACCGGGGCGAATGACGTCTACGTGACCCCAACCTGTCTCATCCCCGCCATTCCCCAGGTGGTGCGGGAAGTGAACCTTGATCAGCGACGCATGGTCGTCGAGCCCATGCCGGGGATGATCGACGAGGACGAATAATGCACATCGACGTGGTCACGATCTTCCCGGAGTTTTTCGATGCTCCGCTGGCGTTGAGTATTCCAGGGCGAGCACAGAACGCCGGCATCGTGAGCATACGGGCGCACAACCTGCGCGACTATGCCGATGACGCTCACCGGACCGTGGATGACGCGCCGTACGGTGGCGGCCCGGGGATGGTGATGAAGCCCGAGCCGCTCTTCAGGGCCGTCGAGAACCTGAAAGGCAGCGCGGCGGTCCCGGTTGTCTGTTTCACGCCCCAGGGCGAGACACTGACGCAGCGGGTTGTGGAGCGCCTCTCGAAGCACCCACGGCTCATTCTGCTCTGCGGCCGCTATGAGGGCTTCGACGAGCGGGTGCGCGAGGCGTTGGTCACGGATGAAGTCTCCCTCGGGGACTTCGTACTCAGCGGCGGAGAGCTGCCGGCCCTGGTGCTCATTGACGCACTCGTCCGCCTTCTTCCGGGAGCGCTGGGGAATGAGCAGTCGCCCCAGGAGGATTCCTTCTCCTGCGGGCTTTTGGAGCATCCGCATTACACGCGGCCTCCGGAATATCGCGGCATGCGTGTCCCGGATGATCTTCTGAATGGAGATCACGCCCGAGTGGCTCGCTGGAGACGGCGGGAGGCGCTCAGGCGTACCTTGCAGCGACGGCCCGACGTGCTGGCCACTGCTGATCTAACGAGCGAAGACCACCGATTACTTTCGGAACTGATGACCGAGATGCCCGGGGAGCACACCGGAGCGCCGGACGCCGAGTGAGGGAGTCAAGATGCAGGAGATACTCAACAGCGTAACTCAGAAGTACATGAAGAAGCGGGTCCCCGAGTTCAACATCGGCGACACCGTCCGCGTGATGGTGAAGGTCCGTGAGGGCGATTCCGACGAGAAGACACGCTTGCAGGCATACGAGGGCGTTGTCATCGCCCGGGCCGGCGGGGGCATCAACGAGATGTTCACCGTCAGGCGCGTCACCCACGGCGTGGGCATCGAGCGCACCTTCCCGGTGCACTCGCCCAACGTAGATGACATTCTGGTCGTCCGACACGGCCGGGTCCGCCGCGCCAAGCTGTACTACCTGCGCTCTCGCGTGGGCAAGAAGGCCCGTGTCAAGGAGCAGTCCCGGGACACCGTGCACGCCCGGCAGGAAGCCGCGCGCGCATTGGCTGACAGGTATGCCGCTGAAGATGCCGCTGAGGCCGCGGCAGCCGCCGCTGCCGAAGCAGCCGCAAAAGCAGCTGAGTCGGCCGAGACCGAACAATCCTGACGCCGATCTGACGCCGGCCCGGACCGAAGGGACACTGCATGAATGTCTATGCGTTCGAGAACACGTGGCACGTAATCGCCCTTATCGGCGGCCTGGTGCTGGCCCGCGCGGCAGTGTCGCACCTGGAGTCGATGCGGTCTCACCGTGCCGCGATTCTGGAGTTTATCGACTCGGCGCTAATTGCGGTCCTGCTTGTCTTCTGCATTCTGCGGCCCTTCGTGATCCAGGCGTTCTTCATTCCCAGCGGCTCCATGGAGAACACGCTGCAAGAGAACGATCGGATACTCGTCAACAAGTTCATCTACTACTTCCGCGAGCCCCGGGTGGGCGACATCGTGGTTTTCGACGCCCCGCCTCAAGCCTCGGATGTGAAGCGGGACTTCATCAAGCGAGTCGTGGGCGTTCCGGGCGATCGGATTGCGGTGAAGAACCACAAACTGTACCGCAACGGGAAGCCGGTAGATGAGCCGTTCATCAAGGAGCCGCCCTTGTATGTGTGGCCCCCCGGCGCCGAAGAGGGCGCCGAGGTGGTTGTCCCTGAGGGGCACGTCCTGGTTTTCGGCGACAATCGCAATGACTCCAACGACGGGCACCGCTGGGAGATCATGCGCCCGGACGGTACCTGGGAGCCGGCCCCATTCCTGCCCCGGCCCAATGTGCTGGGCAAGGCGATGCTGATCTTCTGGCCGCCCCACCGCGTGGGTCTGCTGGACTGATGCTGTTGGGCGAACTATGAGTGTTGTGTGCGGGCGATCCGGTTGCGGGTCGCCCTGCGTTTTCTGATGGGCCGGAATCCGGACTGGGACCGGCCAAGGATGAGGTGCGGCGTGCAGGAGAGGAACCTGGAGGGCATCACCGCGCTCGTAACGGGTGGGGCAAAACGCATAGGCCGCGCCATCGCCCTCAAGCTGGCCGATCATGGCGCCAACGTGATCGTGCATTACAATGTTTCGGAGCAGGAAGCCGGCCACACCTGCCAGGAGATCTTGCGACGCGGTTCGCAAGCTTGGCCCCTGCAGGCGGATCTGTCGCAACCTGACGTCTGCCGGGACCTGGCGACAAGGGCAGCCGGCATCGCACAGCCCGTTCAGATTCTGGTCAACAACGCATCGGTCTTCACCCCCGGACGGCTCGCCGATTTGTCGCCCGAGGAGTTTGACCGCAACATGCATGTTCACGCACTGGCGCCCCTGGTCCTTACACGGTGGCTTGCCGAGAACCTGCCCGACGATGCCGAGGGTAGAGTGGTGAATCTCCTCGACGCCTACATCGGGACCTATCAATTCCAGCACGCAGCGTACAACTTGAGCAAGCGGGTGCTCCTGGACCTGACTCGGATGATGGCGGTGGAGTTCGCCCCTCGATTGACGGTGAACGCGGTGGCTCCTGGGGTCACGCTACCAGGACAGGATGGCACCGGCACGGGGGAGAGAGCTCTGGTCGAGGGCAGTCCGCTCCGCGCAGGCGCGAAACCCGGGGATATTTCGGATGCCGTGCTGTATCTCATCAATGCCCGGTTGGTGACCGGCCAGGTCCTTTATGTCGACGGAGGCGGTCATCTCGTCGGCGGGACCTGGGCGGACCAGGCATGACGCGCGAGGGGGGTACATGGACCAAGCCCTGGATCTCGCGCTCTGCGCCCTGGTCGTCATCGGTCACTTGGTTCTACTTGGCACCGTCAGCAATCGGTGGCTGCTTCGGATACGCGACCAGTTACTCAAGCCCACGATCTTCGTGGCCCACACGCTGGCGTGGCTTGCGCTTCCCTGGGTCTGCATTTCTGCGATCGGATGGCGCGACCTGGACCAGGCACTGCTGTTCCAGTTGGAGGGCCGCTCGCCGCTCTGGGCCATTTGGGTCTGGATAGCGGTCCTGGCGCCGGTTGTGGGGCTGGTGCTACAGTCGATCCCGGAGCCGCGCGACTGGCTGTACACCCGTCTCCTGAGATCGGAAAGCCGCATTACGCCCATCGACCGAGCCGCATTGCGCACCTGGAAAGCCCGCGCTATCGCCCGTTGGGACATGGCGCGTGTTGAGACGGTCAACCTGGAGCTGGCTCTGCCCCACCTCCCGTGGGCATTCGATGGCTTCCGGATCGCACATCTGTCCGACCTGCACTATGATGCGGAGCTGTCCCAGGTCATACTGCAGGTGGCTCTCGAGCAGGTCCGGCAGGCGAGGCCCAACTTGATCGTGCTCACCGGGGACTCGGTGGTGACGACGGAAGCCATCGACGACTGCGCGCAGTATGTGGCGCTGCTGCGGCAGATCGCGCCGGTTGTGGCGGTCCTGGGCAACCATGACGAATGGGCCGACGCGGGAGCGCTCACGTCGGCATTCCAGAAACAGGGCGTGACTGTACTTCGCGACCGCGGGCTGCGTCTCGAGCGTGGCGGGAGCTCGATCTGGCTTGCGGGCGCCGGGGACTTCTGGTCGCCCGGCCAGCATCTCCCGACGGCCTTCGTGGGCAGGCGCGAGGGCGAATTCTGCATCCTGTTAGCCCATAACCCTGACCATATCACCGAGGCCGCCCGCGCAGGAGTGGACCTGCAGTTGTCGGGGCATACTCATGGTGGACAGATCGCGATCCCTGTGGTCGGGCCATTGGTTGCGCCATCGCGACACGGCAGGCTGTACAGCCGCGGGCTGCACCTGCGAAACGAAACGCTGCTCTACGTGAATCGCGGGCTGGCGACCCATCCGCCGGTCCGCATCGGCAGCATGCCCGAAGTCACCATCATCACCCTGCGGCCCATTTCGGACTGAGGCTGTCAAGCAACAATGCCGAAGCACAAGGACGGGAAACAATCGGATGGCGTCGTCGCGAGCAATCGCAGAGCATTCCACGACTATTTCGTGGATGACCGCTACGAGGCCGGGCTGGTTCTTGAGGGCTGCGAGGTCAAATCCCTGCGCGCTCACCATGTGAGCATCCAGGAGGCCTACGCGACGGTTGCCAATGGCGAGGTCTGGGTCCACGGGATGCGAATCTCGCCGTACGCGCCTGCCCGCGACAATCCGGAGCCGACACGAGACCGCAAGCTGTTGCTCAAGCGGCAGGAGATCCGCAAGCTCGAGCGTGCAGTGCGGGAGAAGGGCTACACCCTCATCCCACTGAAGATATACTTCAATGCCCGCGGGCTGGCGAAGCTCCAACTCGGACTGTGCCGAGGCAAGCGGCAGTACGACAAGCGCGAAGCCATCGCTGAGAGAGAGTTCAAGGTGCGGACGGAACGCGCACTGTCCGAGCGGGAGCGGGGACGGTCGCGTTGATTCGCTGCCATTCTGAAGGGACTACGGAATATGCCCCGCGTGCTCATTGCCGACGACGACCCCGGTGTGTGTGAGGCCATCCGGGCGCAGCTTGCGCTTGCAGACATCGATGCCGAGATCGCGCGCGACGGTCGCCAGACTCTCACAATGCTCTGCGAGCGAACCGTCGCGCGGAGGCCGTATGACGTGCTCATTCTCGACCTGGTCATGCCGGACATCGACGGCTGGCAGGTGCTCAAGGCCGTGAAGAACAACCCCCTGTGGTCATCGATGAAGGTGATCGTGGTGAGTGGCTACGCGGACTCGACCGAGGACCTGATGAAGATCATCGAGTATGATGGCGTGTACGTGGAAAAGCGCGCGGGCTTCGCCGAAGACGTGACCCAGGTTGTGGAGCGCGTGCTCGAGGACTGATGGCCGGCCGCCCCGTCGCGGGGAAGCTAATCTCCTGCCCCGGGTACACCCATGCGACAGCCCACAGGGCGTTCGCATGTCTTCATAAGCGCCTACCCCCGCTGCTTTGCCTGCTCAATGCGCTCGAGGATGCCGGTGGTGGAGATGCCTTCCACCGGGGGGATCAGCGCAATCTCGATGCCGTGACTTTCGGCCATGCGTCGCTCGTCCTGGTCCAGCGTGTCGAGGGTGTAGTCGCCGCCTTTTGCCCAGACGGTGGGGCGCAGTTCGTCCAGCAGGCCAACGACGCGCTTCTCGTCGAACAGGACAATCCAGGACACACTTGCCAGCCCGGACATGGTTAGCGCGCGCTCCTGCTCGTTCATGATGGGGCGCGTGGGGCCCTTGAGGCTGCGCACGGAAGCGTCGGAATTGAGCGCGAGCACCAGCATGTCGCCCAGTTCCCGGGCCTGCGCGAGATAGACCACGTGGCCGGGATGCAGGAGATCGAAGCAGCCGTTGGTGAAGACCACGCGCTCACCCCGGGCTTTGGCCTCCTCAATGATCCTGCGAACTTCATCCCTGCTACGCAGCTTCGACACATCCATCGGCGGTCCTCCACGAGATCGGCAGGTGTGACTGCCGGGGCGTTTTGCTGTCGGGCTTGACCAGACGTGCCCGAAACCTGCACAATAGGCGAAGTTTCCCGGGTACGGTTCCGCGTGATGGCGCGTGGCAGCTCGGCGCCTCTTTTCGCGTAAGCACGCAGGCCTTCCCGGAGCATCGACTGCGGCTTCCATTCTACCGTCGCCGAGACGACGCGTCCAGCGTACCCCTCTCGCATGATGTCAGATACCACACACGAAGGTCAGCGGATCACCGTCCGTGCCCTGATTCTCGGGCTCGTCACGGTAGTCGGTTTCACCGTCGCCGGCTGCTTCTCGGTGCTGTTGCGGTACGAAATCATCGGCACCGGCTATCTGCCCCGGGGCGCGCTGGCGCTGCTGATGGTCTTCGTGATTCTCAATGGTCTCGTCGGTCTGGTGTCGCGCCGCCTGAAACTCAGCCGCAACGAGATGCTTCTGATCTTCATCATGCTCCTTGCGATGGCGGCAATTCCCGGCCAGGAGTACGCTCAGCATTTCTACCTCAATATCCTCGGGATTGTCTACTACACCACCCCTGATATCGCGAAGCCCGAGATCTATCTTGACGATCTGAACCCCGCGCTGGTGCCCAGCGTGGACCGGGAGTCGCCGGAGATCAACTGGGCATTCGAAGGCGTGCCGCCCGGAAGCTCGGTTCCGTACAGAGCGTGGCTCCGCCCGCTACTGGTCTGGACCCCCTATTTCTTTGCGCTCTACTGGATGCTGCTGTGCGGTGCAGCAATTCTCGCTGCCCGCTGGGAGGACCACGAAAAGCTGCTCTACCCCCTGATGCAGGTGCCGAACGAGATGACGGAGTCGGGCAAGGGGTTCGTCAGTTCCCTGATGCGCGACAAGATGATGTGGATCTGCTTCGCAATCTGCTGTGTGCTGTACATCATCAAGGGACTGCACAGCTACTTCCCGACGATCCCTGACATAAACCTGCAGCAGACCACCCAGCGTCTCGTAGCCGGCGGGCCCGGCGTGGTATTCAACAATGTGGCGCTGCACATCTATCCTGAGATGATCGGCATCGCCTACCTGCTCACCAGCGAGGTGGGCTTCAGCCTCTGGTTCTTCTACATCTTCCGGCTGATCCAGGCGTTCTTCCGCAATCTCATCGGAATCCAGACCAACCATTACCCGTTCTTCGAGTACCAGACGGCAGGCGGTTATATCGTCCTGGCGCTGGCATTGCTGTGGTCGGCGCGCAGGCACATCGCCCACGTCTTCGGAGTCGCCTTCGGCCTGCGCCGAGAGCGCGAGGAGGACCGCGGACAGCCGTACCGGCTGGCGGCCATCGGCTTCGTGGTCTCTTTCGCGGTCATCCTGCTGTGGGCCCAACAGATCGGCATGTCCATGCTCTGGGCGGTGGTCCTGTTCGCTCTCATTCCACTCATCGGCATGGTGGTGGCCCGGGTTATCTGCGAGGCTGGAATGTTTATCTACTCCAGCCCGTTCCGGCTCAATGAGATGATATTCCGGGTCGCCGGTTCCCAGCGGATCGGCGCCGAGAACATCACCCTCATGACTGCCGCCAGTTGGGTGCAAGTGCGCAGCACCGCAACCCAGTTCATGCCCCAGGCCTTCCAGGGGCTGAAGCTGAGCTCTCTCGCGAACATGGACCGCGGCAAGATGCTGTTGATCATGGGACTGGCCGTGGCCGTCGCGATCCTCACTTCACACGTCGTCTGCCCCTACGTCATCTACACGTGGAGCGTTCCGAAGCTCGGCTGGTGGCCCAGCGGCAGCTCACTGGGCACTACCAAGAACCTGGTATCCTTCATCCTCAACCCTTCCGAGATGCGTATCGGCGATTGGGCGTCCATGGCCGGCGGCGGGCTGACTACCGTCTTCCTGGTGTTCATGCGCCAGCGGTTCCTCTGGTGGCCCTTCCATCCCGCCGGCTTTATCGCCTGGCTTGGCTGGCCTGTGGAACGTTACTGGATGTCGATCCTGCTTGGCTGGCTGACGAAAACGGTGGTCCTGCGCTTCTTCGGTTTCAAAGCTTTCGCCTCTTTGAGGCCGGCGGCGTTCGGTTTCATCCTGGGCATCTGCTTCATCCTGACCTTCTGGCTGGTCTTCCACTTCTTCATCGAAGGCCCGCCGTTGCTAATCGAGTAACCGCGGTGGCGTAGGTCTCCTGGCGCCACTGGCCATTCGGCAATGCGGGACGACGGGAAGATGAGTAAGACCCGTGCCTAACCAGATCGAGCAACAACATCCCCGACCCCTGGTGGATGACGGCGACGAACGAGTGAGCATTTGCGACGTCGAACGCCGGGCAGGGATGAACTGGATTACATGGGACGGCATTCTTGCCAGTCTCTACGTCTCCCTCACCGGCGGCGTATTCCTCACCGGCTTCGCTCTTCTCGTGGGCGCAAGCGAAGTGGCTATTGGCGTCCTGTCCGGCCTCCCCAGACTGTCCCAGCTCATGCAGCCCTTGGGCGCGTATTTCGTGGAACGCCTCCACATGCGCAAGCGCATCAGCGTCTGGGTGTTCGGCCCGGCACGAATGCTGTGGTTGCTGGTGATCCTCCTGCCTCTCATGGGCTACCACGGCGGCCCGTCACGCGTGGCGATGATCGTCCTCTTTGTGGTAGCAATCGGCTCTGCGCTCTTGTCAGGCTTCGCGGCGTGCAGTTGGCTGGCGTGGATGGCCGACCTCATCCCCGAGCCTGTGCGCGGCAGTTTTTTCGGCCGCCGCACAATGCTCGCCGGGGCCATCGGCGCGGTGGTCTGCTACCTGGCCGGGCGGTACATCGACGCCTGGAAGGAGGCCCACGGAGATCAGGACGCCCTGGGCTTCCTGATTCTCTTCGGGGTCGCCGCAGTTCTCGGGCTCGCCAGCTGGTACACTTTGATACGCTGTCCGGAACCGGAGATCGATGAAGAGCCCGAGGAAGAAGCGCGGCCTTTCATGCAAACCCTCGTGGATGCGTGGGGGAACGCCAACTTCCGGCAGCTTGTGTACTCCATCGCCACCCTCACTTTCGGTGTCTGGGTGGCAGGCCCTTTTTTCAGCGTATACATGATCGAAAACCTGAAGCTGCCCTACTCGCTCATGAACATCCTGGGCGCATTCAGTTCGGTGGGCAGCCTGATGATGGTACGCTTCTGGGGGGCGTTGAGCGATCATTTCGGTAATCGTCCCGTGATGCTCACCTGTATGCTGGGCGTCGCAATAGTCCCGCTCCTTTGGCTGCCGTGCGCGACGGGGACCTGGTGGCCGCTGATCATCGCACATTTCGCCGGCGGGGCAACGTGGTCGGGTATCTACCTGGCCCAGATGAACCTGGTCTTCAAACTCACCCCGCATTACCACAAGGCAGTCTATATCGGGATTTTCTACGCGCTGACCAATCTGCCGTCCCTCCTCTCCCCCATCCTGGGCGGCTACTTCCTTGAGCTCACCGAAGACATGTCGATCCAGATTGGGTCCTGGACGTTCATCAATCACCATTTCGTCTTCCTGGCGTCCAGCCTGATCCGGTTCATGGCGGTGCCGCTGTTCCACAGGGTCAAGGAGCCCCGAGCGAAGAAAGTGACCCATATGATGCGGGTCCTCAGCCACATTCGCAGCATGAACCCGGCCATCGGCCTGCATTACACTGTGGTGTTCATGGGCGCCGCATCGTCCGGCACGCGCAAGGCGGCGAAGGCCGTCCGGCGCACAGCGGACCGGTTGATCCACGGCACAGGGGAGCCTCCGGAAGGCGCCGATACGTGAGTTGCCGCACGCGAGCGGTCTGTGGTGGCCATCCGGTGGGCCCCTCCGAACGGCAACACCCCCAGTTCGGCCGCCCTTCCCTCCTTGACCGCCATCACCCCTTGGGCTTATACTCGCCCCGTTCGACACAGGTCTCAATAGAAGGCTGTGACGGGGAGGAGTAGGGGACCCGCAGACGGTTGAGAGAGCCGGTGACCAGGTGAAAGTGCCGGCCCGGATGCCCCCCGAAAGTCGCCCCTGAGCTGCGCGGCTGAACGGTTCAACTGCTAAGTCACGCCGGGTACGCCCGATATCGCGTCCAAGAGCCATCCCTGCGCGGGTGGAAACTGGGTGGTACCGCGGGAGCCATCGGCCTCTCGTCCCATTGGGATGAGAGGCCGTTCTTGTTTGCCGCGGACCCGCCGAAGGAGTCTGAGCATGGCGTTTGAGATGGAGAAGGCGTACGAACCACAGAATATCGAACGGCGCATCTACCAGTACTGGATGGACGAGAGGGTGTTTGACGCCAATGTCAACCCCGACAAGCCATCGTATTGCATCGTGATCCCTCCCCCCAATGTCACCGGCATCCTGCACATGGGCCATGCGCTGGACAACACCATCCAGGACCTGCTTATTCGCTGGAAGCGCATGAGCGGTTTCGAGGCCCTGTGGTTGCCCGGAACCGACCATGCGGGAATCGCCACCCAGAATGTGACTGAGCGCCTTCTTGCAGAAGAGGGAATAACCCGGCACGATCTCGGCCGCGAGGAGTTCGTGAAGCGCACCTGGCAGGTCAAGGAGAAACACCACTCACACATCGTGGAGCAGCTCAAGCGTTTCGGCTCATCCCTGGACTGGCGGCGCGAGCGGTTCACCATGGACGAGGGGCTCTCCCGGGCGGTGCGCGAAGCATTCGTGCTGCTCTGGGAGCAGGGCCTCATCTACCGTGGCGATTACATGGTCAACTGGTGCCCGCGTTGCGCCACTGGGCTGTCGGACCTTGAGGTGGAGGACACTGAAACTGCGGGGCACCTGTGGCGCATCCGCTACACCGAACCGGGCGGCGGCCCCGGTCTGGTGATCGCCACCACTCGCCCTGAAACCATGCTGGGCGATACCGCGGTAGCCGTGCACCCCGATGATGAACGCTACAAACATCTCGTGGGCAAGACCCTTATCCTCCCGCTGATGGGCCGGGAGATCCCGGTGATCGCCGACGACTACCTGGACATGGAGTTCGGCACCGGTGCCCTCAAGGTGACTCCGGCGCATGACCCCAATGACCTGGAGATCGCGCGCAGGCACAATCTGCCCGAGGTGGTTGTGATCGGCAAGGACGGCCGCATGACCGCCGAGGCCGGCCAGTACGCGGGCATGGAGCGCTACGAGTGCCGCAAGCAGGTGGTGGCGGACCTGGAGGCCCTCGGGCTCCTGGAAGGCGTCGAGGAGCACAACCATACCATCCCCCACTGCAGCCGGTGCAGCACAGTGCTGGAGCCCCTGGTGTCCACCCAGTGGTTCGTGCGCATGCGTCCCCTGGCGGACAAAGGCCTGAGAGCGGTAGCGGACGGCAGAGTGCGGTTCGTGCCTGAGCGCTGGACTAAGGTGTACCGCGACTGGCTGGAGAACATTCGCGACTGGCCGATCTCGCGGCAGCTGTGGTGGGGCCACCCGATCCCCGTATGGTACTGCGACGACTGCGGCGAGATGATCTGCTCCCGTGAGGACCCGACCCGGTGCGACAAGTGCGGGAGCACCAATCTGCGGCAGGACGAGGACGTGCTGGACACCTGGTTCAGCTCACAGCTCTGGCCCTTCTCGACTCTCGGGTGGCCCGACAAGACGCCGGAACTGGACTACTTCTTCCCCACCAGCGTGCTCGTGACGGCTTACGACATTATCTACTTCTGGGTCGCCCGGATGATCATGGCGGCCCTGCAGCTTACCGACAACATCCCCTTCCACGACGTGTTCATCCACGGACTGGTGCGCGACGAGAAGGGCCGAAAGATCAGCAAGAGCCTGGGCAACAACATTGATCCCATCGAGCTGATCGACAACTACGGCGCAGACGCAATGCGCTTCGCCCTGACCCAGCTCATCACCCACGGCCAGGACCTGAGCCTGGTGGAAGACCGGTTCGTGGGCGCGCGCAATTTCGGTAACAAGCTCTGGAACGCCTCGCGCTTCGTACTTATGAACCTGGAGAGCGCGCCGGCAGATGCGCAGATCGACCCGGCGCTGCTGACCACCGCAGATCGCTGGATTCTCAGCCGGCATCAGAAAGCCCTGGCCGAGGTGAATCGGCGGCTTGACCGGTATGATCTGGCCGAAGCCGCCGGCACGTTGTACGAACACGTGTGGAACGAGTTCTGCGACTGGTACGTGGAGCTTGCGAAGATCGCCCTGTATTCCGACGACCCGGCGCGCAAGCAGCACACCCAGGCCATGCTGTCGGACCTGCTGTCCAGCATCCTGCGGGCACTGCATCCTTTCATGCCCTTCATCACCGAGGAGATCTGGCAACGCTGGCGACCCCAGGACGGGCCGATCGCGCTGCAGGCATACCCGCTTGCGGATGACGCCCTGGTGGACGACGGGATCGAGGCAAAGATGGCGCTGATGCAGGAAGTGCTCAGTGGGGTTCGGTCGATGCGCGGCGATTTCGGGATCCCCCGCGGGACGAAGGCTGCGGTGACGCTGATTGCGCAGGATCAAACCATCGCCGAGACCCTCGCGCCCGAAGGCCCGGCCTTCCGACTCCTTGCGGATGTGTCCGAGTTGACGGTGCTGACCGCTCCCGCGCAGGCTCCTGGCGGGACCGTGCCTGGCATGGCAGCGGGAGTTGAGCTGTACCTGCACCTCGGGGACGCGGTAGACGTCGCGGCGGAACTGGCCCGGATCGACAAGCAGGTGGCGGCCGCTGAGAAGGACATCCAGCGGGCCGAGGGCAAATTGGGGAACGAAAAGTTCACCGCCAACGCGCCCGAAGCGGTGGTGGCGAAGGAGCGCGCGATCCTCGAGGAAGCCAGGGCGACACTGGGCAAGCTGAAGGCCCAGAGAGCGGCCCTGGAGGCCCTTGAGCAGTAGAGGCCCGGCGAAATGGGGGTTGTGAGAATCCGGCCGGAAGGCAAGCCAGCCAAGCCTGCACGTCCCGCGAAAGCCCGGGCTAACGGCAACGCGGACGCGGGACGGATCATGCTGATCCTTGCGGCCGGAATCGCTTTCGGCCACGTGCAGGCCGTGTGCGATGTATTCCTGCGTCGCGCTTGCGGCTGGATACCTGCGCCCGATGACATGGCCACCGTGGCTCTGGACGCGGCCCCCGGCTGGGTGCTGGCCGTGGATCAGACGCGACAGGCGGCCACGGTCCTGGGGCTCATCTGTTTCGGGTTGCTCGCCGGGCGAGACGGCTGGCAGCGGCTGGGCGCGATACTGTTGGCCCTGGGGACGTGGCGATTGACGGCCACCCTTTCCCTGCGGCTCATGGCAGGTTGGCCGGCGACCTTCGGCGGGCGGGAACTGCTCACCGCATACCCGAGCCCGGTATTCGCGCCCGTATGGATGCTGGTGTTGATTGCGCTGGGACTGATTGCTCTGGGCCTGGGCGCGCTGAAGCTGTCGCGGCATGGGAAGGGCTGAGGCGCACGCGCAAGTGGACGGGCAGGATTGCATGTCCCACCGTTGGCGACGACGCGAGGCGGATGGTCGAGACGCCGGCCAGTGCTACCCCTCCGCCTTCACCGCGTGGAAAGCCACGTCCCGGGTGAACGCGGGGGCGACGATGGGCATGTTCCCGTCCACGCACTCGCCGATCTGATTCAGGATCACCTTGCCGGCGCGGGTATCCCACCAGTCGATGCTGTAGGTGCCGTCTGTCAGCCCGCGCAGGATGCTCCGGGCACCTGAGATCTCTCCCGGAATGATCCCCTCGCGGTCGTTGTACCACGTGCTCTGCCGGTCGTGGAACCAGCCGATCACCCGGTCATCGGTGCGCAGGCCCAGCAGGTCGATGTCGGCGAAGGACGGGTCCTTGCAGCCGGTGAAGGTGTATCGGCCGATGCTGATCCAGTCCGCTCCGGTGTTCTCGAACTCGATCACATGCTCGCCCGCCGGGATGGTCACCTCATAGTCTTTGTCATAGCGGCTCTGCCAGATGCCCCACTGTTCGTAGTACTTCGTCTCCTGCCACTCACCCTCGCCCGGACCGGTTGTGAACTCCTTCTGGAAGACTTCTTCCCCATCCACCCGGATGTGGAGCACCGCGTTCGCGCTGACCGAGGCCACGCGGAAGATGAGCCTGCCCTGGCTCGGATAGGTCACGTGAAATCGCAGCGGCCGTTTGATGTCCTTCTTGCTGTCCGAGAACAGCGTCGCGGCGAAGTCCGCGTTGTGCTCCACCGTCCCGTCAGGGCGAATCGCGTAGTCCGTGTGACTGCTGGGCCCCCACCCCAGGAGCGGCTGCACAGTTATGTCCGTCCAGGGCGTCTCGCCGCTGGAAGGCACGCGCACCGGCTCGGCATCCAGGAACTCGAACCGGCACTTGTTCCACGGCACACTGTTCACGAAAGCCTTGATGGACGTGAACTCGTGATACAGGTTCTTCGGGTGAACGTACCCGTCCCAGTACCAGATGGCGGCGGTGCCGAAGCTGCGGGTCATGACGCTGGCCCACATGCCGTTGTGCAGGCTGGTGCCCAGCCCCTTCGGGTCGTGATCGGAGTCGCTGCGCTTCCAATCGATGCCGAACTCGCCCACCATGAAGGGCTTCTGCCAGTTGGTGGTGTACTCGCGCCCCAGGGACGCGATGTGCGGTGTTGTGGAGTGCCGGGTGTCGTCGCTGCCGTAGGTGTGGGCCTGGGTGTAGTCAAGCTCGGGGATCCGCCAGACCTCATCGTAGCCGTAGGTTGTGGTCACGAGATGCCCGTAGGGGTCGTTGGCTTCGAACCACTTGGCCATCTCATCCACCCAAGGCGCGGGAGCGCGCACCTCGTTCCAGAACTCCCAGGACAGGATGTGTGTATCCCAGCCCCAACGGGCCACGTAGTAACGTAAGCGCTGCTGATACAGCTTCCGTGCTTGCTCGTTTGTCCAGAAGTCCGCAGGCTTCTCGCAAGGGCCGCCGTTGGCCACGTTGTACGGGTTCCACTGCCAGCACTGGGTGTTGAAGTAGTCCGCCGCCTCCTGAAGTTCGCCGTGATACCCCAGGGCGAGCATACAGTAGATCCCGTTACGGCGGGCGCTCTCCATGACCCAATCCAACCGCCAGGCATTGTCGAGGCTGTACTTGCCCAGGCCGTAGTAGTATCCCTGCCGGTGGCCCTGGTTGGTCCATTCCAGCCCCATATTCCAGCGCACCAGCCAGATGCGCGCATAGTTGCCGCCCGACTTGCCCAGACTGGAAAACCACGTATCGTACATCCGTGTATTGTCCACGCCTGTCCAGCAGACATTCTCACCCACCGCGAAGTAGGGCTCCCCGCTGTCGAACTCCAGGTAGTGGGGCGCTTCCGGTGCGCGCCGGATGAAGCCCGGATCGGCAGACGCGTCGCAGTCGAACACCACCGGCTCGCTGGTCACGGTTCCGGTGCGATCCTTCACCGTCACCCGCACTGTGTAACGGTCCGCCGCTGGTGGTGCGAATCGCACCTTCCAGGAGGGCTCGCCCACCTTGCGCAGGAACTCGCCCCCGCCGCCGGTCTCAACCCATTCATAGGCCTGGTAGTAGAACCCCGGAACCCGCACGGTTCGCCCCTCGTCTCCTGTGAACACCGCGGTCACGTCAATGTCTTCGGGGTCGAAGGGGTTGTCGAAGGTCGCGTCCAGGTCCAGGTCGATCTCCACCAAGTTCAGGTCCTTCGGGCGCTCGGGGCTGATGGTCATTCCGCGCAAAGCCAGGGGCTTTGCGGACTTCAGTTCCACCGCCACAGAGGCGTTCATGTCAACGATGGTCTGCTCGTAGGTAGCAAGGCGCGCGGCATCGAAGGGCCGAAGAGTGACGCCGAACCGGTAGGTCTTCCCCGCCTTGAGGCCCTTGGTCTCGCGCACCTGGAACTGCGCCTGGAAGGCATTGGTGTTGAACTTGCGATTGTCCTGGAAGCTCACTCCCGTGATACCCTCACCGTCGGGCTCGATGAGCAGGCCCACGTCGCCCGGCAGCAGCCATGCGCACCATTTGATCGGATTAGCGGAAGCGATGTGGTATGGGTCAGGAAGCGTCGCCGGCAGCGCATGGCGCAGGATCGCGGAGTTCCTGTGGAGGTACAGGGAGCCTTGCCCGGCGTTCCCATCGGTGGGCAGGTCAATGGTGACCACCACTAATTCGGTATCCAGGTCCGCTGACGGGGTCAGTTCGCAGGCGATCCGCCAGCCATCGCCCGCCGGCTCGATGCGCTCGCGGAAGGCGCAGGGCTTGCCGTCGCAGTCCAGTTGTCCCTCGAAGAGCCACACGCCTTCGGCATGCGCTTCCACTTCGCGGACGCCGGAATCGTTCCCCAGCACCGCGTACGCACCGTTCCAGCCGGGCTTCACAATGCGCATCTGCACCTGCTGGCCCACGCCTTGACCGTCAAGAGTGATCCTCGTGACATTGCCCTCCGGCCCGGGCTCGATTGCGAGTTGGGCGCCGGCAATGCTGAGCGTGACTGCAAGGGCGAAAGAGAGTGCAGCGGTTCGCATGGTGGTGGTCTCCTTCGAGACGCGTGGGACGGGCACGAGTCGTGCGCCACACCATGCCCGGCACAGTGTGCTTGCGCAAGCAGCGCTGCTACCCGGAAGGACGCGGCGACCCGAGCACAGTGCTCAGCCGATCTCTGGCCCGGCAATTGCGTAGACGAGACTCGTGTCACCGGGGCAGGTGTTCGTGCCACGGAACTGCCGGATGAGATGGCGCTGTTTCTCGAAACCGAACTGGCCGACCATCTCCAGGACATGACTGTTGGCAAGCGAAATGTCCAGGAAGACCGGCTTTCCTGCGCGTGCGGCAAGGGCCGCCTGAAGCAGGGCCAGCGCTGCATCGGGTCCCGTCGCGCACCATGGGCCGATGCTGTCAGCGTGCATGCCGCGCCGGCCAAGGGTATAGCCGGCTACCTCTCCCCTGTTCAGACAGACGAAAGCGGGTGCCCCGGGATCGGCAAGCAGTGCGCGGATGACCCGGCTGCGGTCTGCTCCGAAGGCAAGGAAGTCCAAAGCCAGCACTGCGTCCAGATACGCTTCTGTGAGCGGTGCGACACAGTCCGGCACCGGGCAATCCGGCGCAATCGCCTGCCGGCGCTCGATCAGGTACTCATCCCTGAATCCGATGGTGTCATACAACTGCTTGCCCATGGGCGTCGCATCGAGCTTTACAGCATCCACACCACAGCTCTCGAGGTAGTCGATGCAGGCATTCAACAGCGCGGTGCCGATGCCTTTGCGCCGCATGTCCGGATGCACGAGAACCATGCCCACCCAGCCGAAACGGTTGTCGTAGTTGATGGTGATTGCAGTGCCCGCGTCGACACCCTCATGCTGGGCCACGAAACATCCTTCGGGCTCCCAGGCGACGAATCGCTCCCAGTCATCGGGGAGCTGGTTCCAGCCGGCCAGGTTCTTCAGCTCCATGCCGAAGGGGATGTCTTCGCGGGTGAAGGTACGGATGGTCACGGGGCTGGCGGTCATGGATCGATCTCCTGAAGGTGTGATGGGCAGCAAAGACCGACCAGACGGAACTGTTTGGACCACCACGCAGACCACTCGGGTCTCATCGCGCCAGCTGCTTCATCCAGCTTTCCTGTATAGACAGCAATTCCGCGGACTGGTCCTCCGTGAGGTACTCCGGCGCGGGCTGCGAGAGAATCTCGCGCACCCTCGCCCGGGCGCGGTCAGTCTGGGTCTGCGAGCCGGCGGTCTGCCACTCCTCGCGCCTGCCGCAGAACCCGAGAGCAGGCATGAGGAGTTCGTCCCGGAAGTGGTTGAGTGTGTGGTCATGACCCAGGTAATCTGCGGAATGGCCGATGGACGTGATCACGTCCTGCGCGATGGTCTCTTCACTCACCTCGATGCCTCGCCATGCCCGGAGCACCGCGCCCGCAATCTCGTTGCAGATCACGCCCTGCTCCGGTGACACGGTTCGCTGGGACTCAAGTTGCCCCACGCCCCAGATGATGTTCACGCCGCCAAGAGCGTTGAGAAGAGCGACCTGACCGAACTCCGCGGCAGCCTGGGCATCGGCGATCATGCTCTCGGTGCTGGCCCAGGAGGCGCTGGGCAGGCCGTGGAAGGCCGCCAGTTGGGCCCCCGCCATACCCAGAAGCCCGTTCTCCGGCGCGCCGGTGCGAGTGATGGCCCGCCGCATGTCCAGCGTGTGCGAGAAACCCAGGTTGAACACCACGGGCCGCCCGGGTTCGAGGAGCTGCAGGATCACCACGCCGCTGAGTGCTTCTGCGTTGGCAAGGGCAAGGGTGCCGGCCAGAGTCACCGGGGAGGTGGAACCCGCAGTGGGCTCGGCATTGATCATCATAGGCGCGCCGTAGCCTGAGCTCTTGATGAACAGCTCCAGTGCCGGCTGGGACCAGTGCAGCGGACTGATGATGGTATAGCCGAAACTGGTGATTGGGCGCTCGCGGAAGGCCACGCCGCCCAGGAGCACCGAGGCCATCTCCAGAATCGCCAATGCACCGTCCGGCGTGTAGATGCATGGGCGCAGGTGCTTGCGAGTATTCTCGGCGAGCAGGCGAAAACCCACGAAATCCCGACTCCACGGGGGATACTCGGAGATCGTGGGTGCAACGGCGGAAAAGACGTTCTCGAGGTGATCAGTGACCCGGGTCCAAGCCACGAAGTCCGGCTCGGTGAGCGGCCTGAATCCCGACTCGTCCATGATGTGCAGGGCGTTCCCCGTCCAGAACATGGGTTGCGCACCGGGGCCCACCGATGCATGGGAGCCGTCCACCGCCCACAAGTCGAAGCGCGTGGGTGCAAGCTCCAACATTTCTGCGATGAGGGGCTCGGGTATACGGACCACATCCGCGTCAATACCCGGGGTGCAGCCGCCCTTGAGGAGAAGTTCCTGGACGCGGGGCACGGCCACCTTGATGCCGGTCTGCGCGAGGATCCGTAGCGAAGCGTCATTGATCTGCACGATCTGGTCTCGGTTTAGCAGCAAGACAGGTACCTCCAGGCGGTGGTTCAGCGCCATCTCATGTACTACAAAGGTGCCGGACGCGGGCGGCGGCGCGTTCAGTTCTCGAAGTACGGTTTCAGCATGATGTAGTTGAGCGCCGTCTGCGTTCCCGGCTCAGCATCCGCGTCCGTGAAAGTCACTGTGAACGAAGGCGCGGTGGCCCGGAAACGGATATGGTGCAGGTTGATCCGCGCCAGACCGTCATTCTCCTTCTTCGTGCCGGAGTTGCGCCTGTCCACAAAGACGTAGGACTGCTCCGGGATGATCTCCGCGCCGTCGCCCAGGATCGCGCTAAGTTTGTGCTGCTTCGGTTCAACTCTGCGCTCCACCATGTCTTTGTAGTCTGCGGTCACGAACTGGAGCGTGTAGATCTTGCCCGGCGTCAGCCCCACAGCGGTCTGAGAAAGGGTGTTGGCCTGCCCCTCGCCCCGGGTGAAGACACAGAAGCTGTCGCCCGTACCGCTGGGAGCGCCCCAGCGTGCCTGACTGCCTTTCCCGTACCCGGGGAAGCTGTCGGCCCGCAGCCCCTCGGGAGGGTCTGCGGTCCAGTTCTCCAGGCCATTCAGGAAGTCGCAGTTCCTCAGGTGTCCCGGCGAGTAGGTATACCCGTACGCCTTCGAGAGCATCTCCGTCTCGCCCTCGACACAGTAGTGGCGCAGCAACGCGAAAGACCAGCGGTAAAGCTCCTCGTCGTCATAGTAGCTTCCCCAATAGCCCGTCATACCCAGGTTCGCAAACGCTGGATGGTTGGCCACCAGGTTCAGCTGCATATCGAGGTAGTACTTGTAGTCCACCTCGGGGTTCACGTCCAGGGAGATGATGGGGATCTGGTTGAAGTTGCCGAAGATCATCCCCGTGCCGGCAGCCACATTTGGAAAATACTCGGCGAACCGCTCCATAGTGTCGACAACGCGGTCCTTGAGATAACTGACGGCGTCCTCCTCAGTGGGCCGGCTGTGGCAATAGGCTTCGAAAAGCAAACGCCCCCGTCCTCGTGAGGCGTTCAGTGATGCGCTGATAAAGTCATTGTGCATCCCAGGCAGCCCGGGTTTGCCGACAATCCAGGTGTAGATCAGCCGGTTTTCGGGGTTCTCCAGGAGGCGCAACGCCTGAGTGTAGTGTGCCAGGCCGGGACGGGCGAAGAACTGTTCGTCAGCGGTGAACCCGTCGTACCAGGGTGCGGTCATGCCGGGGCTATTCGACATGCGCTCCACCAGATCCGCGGCGTCCTTGGGGTTAGTGGTACCCACGTTGGCCAGCCACTTCAACCCCATTTTGCGCACGTCCGGGCGGTGCTCTTCGGGGATATTGCCGCCGTTGAGCGTGGTCACGGCCTTGAAGATGTGCTTCACGTGGAAGTCCCAGTCATACTTTCCGTTCTGCGGAATCTGACTGTTGGCGCAGGCAGGATAGTTGAATATCTCGGCGATAGATCGGACCACGATCCTCCCACCAGAAGCCGCTCCGCTGACCGTGAGATCGTGCGTCCCCCGGGGCAATTCGCGGAAGGCTTCCTGCCGGTCGGTGGTCGCAGTGATAACGGTGTCTCCAGCGCCAAGGACGACGCTCAGCCCTGGGTCATCGGCTTCAGTCTCGGCCTTGATGAATACCCAGCCGTCTCGGACGGTGCTGAACCGGAACCGCTGCTCGTCTGCGGTGGCCTGCAACGGCCGCGCCAGGACTTCGGTCACCAGGTTGTTCAGCCTGCGGTGGCCTGAGACATCCACATCGGGGACTTCCACCAATGTGATGACGTGAGAGGTGTCGAAGACCTTGTCCCCCGTAGCGCGGTCTACCACAGCCACGTCTAGCCGGTGGTCTCCAGCGGCCAGCCCCGACAGGTCGACGCTGTTGCGGTTCTGCTCAAGCGGATAGGTCCGAACCGTCTCGCCATCGATGGTGTAGATGCAGTCGTAGTCTGCAGGAGCACGATCCAGCAGGCCGAAGAAGTGGAAGGTCATTTTGGGATCGGCCAGAGGGATCTTGTTGAGCAGGGGTTCCCAGGCCACAAGCCGCGGCTGGTTCTGTTCGAGCAGCATCGGTGACGCCGAGCTGCCGGCAAGCGCCGCCTCGCTGATGGCCTCCAGCTTCACCTGGGCGAACCGTATCTCGCCAACATAATCGATGGCGAAGATCGCCACCCCGTACACGCCACCCTTGCTTTCTTGAAGCACGAATGTCTGCTCCAGGTACTGCCAGCCGTCGGTGTTCTCGGGGAACGACCGGATGCCATGCTCCTTATACCAGCCGTTATCGTGGACGATGATGCCGCAGTGACGGCTCTTGAAGCCCGTGGTCTTCACATACGCGCTCATCTTGTACGTCTCGCCTGCGATGAGCTGCTGGTCATGCTGGCGGCAGGTGGAGCTGATCCCTTTGAGGCCGTCCGGGTTGGTGAACACCAGGGCTCCAGTATTGCCGGGCCCGCCGGTGGGGTCGTAAGCAGTGTTGCTTCCGCCCTTTTCCCAGAACATGGGGAAGCTGAGTTGTTCGGCCTCGAAGGCGCCGTTGATCAGCAGATTCTCGCCGGGTTTGACCGCCGCGAAGCCAATGCTCACGGATAGAATAAGTGTCGACAGGAGAGATGTCTTCAGCATGTGGTTCTCCTTCTGTGCGGAGTCGGGCCAGTATGGATCGCCAGGCGGTATTTCCGCTTCGCAGCGACGCTCCCCTTCGAACCTGCAAACAAACGCCCTCAGTTTGATCCGACCCAGATGTAGTCAATCCGGCACGTGCCGGTGAGTTCGGCGCCGTCCGAGAAGTCCAGCCGAAGCTGCTTGAGCTTGCCCGTCCAACCCGCAACATCGCTCATGTCCACCGTGTACACGCGAGGGGCCGTGTCATTGGGGACGACCGCGAAGGTCTTGCTGTTGGCATCCTGCCATACGGGGGCTCTATTGGTGGTGAACCGGAACCGCATGCGGGTCGCCGGAGTGTGATTCTGGAAGCGGATAGTGATGTGGGCGTTGCCCGTCAGGTCGACAGCGAGATCGTCTGCGGACATCAGGTGCGCATCGGTGCTGTTCTCCATGGCAACGAGATAGTAGCCCCCGGCGACATACTTCACCGGATGGGACGTCGTGGACCAGTTCGGGTGCGCCCACTCCCGGAACTGGGTGCCGAGGTTGGCCTCGCTCCAGCCTTCCTTGTCCAGCGGCGCATTGAACTCCCAGGCCTTCGCCACCGCCTTTCCAGGCTGCAGGACGTGGACCGTCACCATATCACTCAGCCACAATTCCCCGTCATCCGCCACGAGGCGCAGCAGGTAGTCTCCCGGTGAGGAGAACGCGGCATCAGTCTCTGCTGCCGTCGGGTCCTGGAATGTCACCGTGCCGGCCGCTTCCAGAACTTCCCAGCGCACCCGCAGCGGGTCGGGTCCGGAGCGCCGGTCATCCCGAACGCTGCCCCTCAGGTGAACGCTGGTCGCGTCAGTAGAGATATCCGGCCCCGCATCCACCTCGGGCGCGGCATTATGCGGCATTGCCCGGTCGGCTTCCGCGATGGTGTCGTAGCGGGTATTGTCTCGCAGTTCCCAGCGCGTGGTCTTGGGCGCTTCGTTGATGAAGAACTCCACCCCCGGCAGCAGCACATAGCCATTGTCGCGAACCACGCCAGTACTGCAGCAGATGTCGGGGTCCGGGCTCCTCCCCCAGATGAAGATCTCGGCCGGCCCCAGCTTGAGGGCCGTGTTGTTGGTGAAGAACCGCGAGTTCGCGATCTCAACATTGCGTGTCTGGGGCGAACGCAACCCCAGCATCTCAATGGCCGCCCCGGCATTGTTCTGGAAAGTGCAGTGATCGATGAGACAGCCGTCGCCGGAGTTCTCAAAGTCGATTCCGCCCTCGTCATGCGACCCGGAATCGGGCTGATTGCGCCAAGTGCAGTTGCGGATGATCAGGCCCCGCGGATCGCCCAGCATGATGCCCATGGTGCCCGCCGACGCATGGTAGCCTGCGGCGTCGAACACGCTGTTCTGAAGGTAGGTGCGCCGGATTCGGACCAGGAAGGGGTGCGGCGATGTGTTGAGCACGTAGTTGTCGTGGCAGTAAAGCCGGTCGAGGACGATATCGTCACCCACGACGAAGAAGCCGCTTGAGGTCTGGAACATTTCGCAGTCGCGCATCACGATACCCTGGGCGGGCGCGCCTGAGAGCCCAAACCCGGCCGAGGTTGAGAGCGCGTCGCCCCGCGCGCCGGAACGGTCCAGCCATTCGGGGATGCCGTGGGCATTGGGCCGGTAGAGCCCCTCAATGTGGTGGGCGATGCAGTCCTCAATGAGCAGCCCGCTATGCCCGGGCTCGGTGTAATGCGCAATCATGCCCTTCCCGGCATAGCAGACAACCAGGCTGCTCACCCGGAGCCAATCGGGGTCTTTGAGAAGCACGCACCGGTCGCCGATGTCCCAGTTGCGGCGGATAATGGGTCGTGGACCCTCCCCGTAAGCGCCAATGACAGCCCAGTTGTCCGGCGCCCCATCCGCGGAGACAGAGAGCTCTTCGGTGAAGATGCTGCCCCGCTTGAGGAGCACTCTGTCGCCGGGGCCAAGAGTGATGCCATTGATCTTCGAAAAGTCCTTCCACGGTTGCGCTTCGGCAAGCCCCGTGTTCGCGTTATCGCCGTCCACACTGTCTATATACCAGGTCCTACCGCCATGGCTGGGAGGGTCCATTCGCGCCTTCCGCATTGCCTCATCGTCGTCCGGAGGCAGGAAGACGAGCGGACGCCTGACGATGACTGACGATGCGCCTTCCGCCGTGAGCCGGATCACCGCTTCATCATTGGTCTCCTGGTCAGCCACGATCTGCCACTGAACTGTCTCCGTTGCGCCGGGCGCCAGAGTGCCAAGTTCGTGGGTGATGTCATCAAGGCATCGGACTGTATCGGGCACCTCCAGCCGGATCGACACGCCGGGCACTGCCTGGCTGAGATTCTGCACCACCGCCGTCAATATCTCAGGGGTCCCAGCCCGCAGGATCGCCCGTTCCTGGGTCACGTGGACCACCCGAACAGTCGGCTGCCTGGGGTTATCAATGCGGACCTCATCCACAAGCATCCCCGGGCCGCCTATGGTCAGTGGGCTGCTGGTTGGCCGGCAGAGCCCTCTTCGCGAAATATAGGTCTGCGTGCCGTTGACATCCATTGATAGCGTCATCCCGTCCCAGTGTACGATGATCCGGTACCATTCCCGCGCCCGGATCGGCACTTGCGTGCGGACCCTCGGCTCCCAGCCGCCCAGATTCACGAAGAACGCCAGGTCGCTCCCCTCATTCGGCGGGTCCACGCGCAGCATGAACTCCCCCTCTTTGCCGACGATGGTCGGCATTCCTCTGGGAACTTCCTCAAAGTAGACGCGGCAGTCGAGATGGAACCCCGGCGCTATCTGCAGGGCGGGGCTGTCCGGCACGCGCAGCGGTTCGGCAAGTGACCCCAGCGCTTGCCCAACCTGGCCGGGGACAAAAGTCGCGCCTGCTGCCGTGCCGTGGTGACCATGGCCGGACACATCCTCCAGATCTCCATCGAAGGGCCAGAAAGCCTCGGCGGTGGAAGCTCCGGCAGGGTTCTCGATCCGCACATCCTCGATGGCGCCCGCAAATTGGCCAAATTGAAGCCTTCCGTGGGTGGTGCGCGGGTTCCCGGTGCGCTCGCGCTGGTAGAGTGTGCCGTTTACCTCCAGCGACAGCCTTTGTCCGTCCCAACCGGCGACCAGGTGGTGCCACTGCCCGACCTGCGGAGCAGTTGCGGCCTGCACCCGCGGCTCCCAGTTGCCGTCGAGATACACGAAAAACGAGAAGCGCCCGCCTTCCCCGGGCGGATCAACCCGAAGCATGTACTCCTGGTCCTTGACCACGAGATACTGGGTGCCGAGGTACTGGCCGTCGGGCCTCACCCAGCACTCGATTCGCAGGCCGGGTGCGAGGCGCAGACTGGGGGCGTCGGGCACGGAGGCACGAACTTCGGTGGCATCAAGGGCCTGTCCATCTCGCCCTTCAACGAACCGCGTTTCCACCGCGTAAGCGTCATTGCCGTGCCCGCTGTGATCCGTTAGGTCGCCGTCAAAGGGCCACGTTGCGACCGCATCGCCACCCGGTTGCGCCATGGAGCCCAGAGGAAGCCACAGCGCCAGTGTCGCAGCGACCACAAGAGCAAGACGGTGCAGGTCAGCACTCAGCCTCCCGCAGGATACGGGGGGGTTCGTAAGAGGTCGCATGGGTCGTCTCCCGTTGTAGACCGCCCGGACCGTGTCCAACAGTCAGGGCTATCAGTGTCGTGAGCTTCGCGCTGCTGCCGTGCAGTCAACGCGGACCTCCATGTCTGGCCGGTAACCTTCTCGCAGCTGTGGGCGCCCTCCTCCGAGGTATGTGCAGATCCGCGCGCGCACACCCCGGAACCCAAGGGTTGGACTCGATCTGGTGGATGATGACCCGTCATCCGATCGCCGCCCCGAAGGTGTCCGCGACTTCCGGTCCTGAGTCTTGCATCACAGCCCGCGAAGCGGACGGTAGCCTGTAGCCACGGGCCAAGCGGAGCGAAGCGAAACGGAACCCGTGGATTCCGGCCCCATCGTGAGACTGAGCCCCCGAATGGGGGCGGCACATCAGTGGACCATCAGGCGGAGTTGTGTCGCCTCTTTCAGGGGCTCTTGGGCTTTTTCCGGCGGTGTTGTCCAGGGGCTGCGTCCCGCTTCGCAGGATGTGAGGCTGCGGCAACGGTCTGGGGCATTGCGGCGCGTAGTCGACGGGGAGATCGCACCCGGCTAGTACAGCCCCACCCAATTCTTGCGCAAACCTTCGGAACCAATCCGCGCTTGACGCCAGGCGCGTCGGCCTGATATACTGGCATCCGTCGGTGGGCCAGTGGCGCAGGGGGAGCGCGTCTCCTTGGCATGGAGAAGGTCGGGGGTTCGAATCCCCCCTGGTCCACCAGATAACTCCAGAATCCAGGCAGCGCGGTCCCCCAGGCCGCGCTGCTTTCCGTTCTGCCGGAGGTTTGAGCGAGCCGTGAAGGTGAATTGGAGCCGGAGAGGAATATTCCTGTGTTTGGCCTGTCTGGCGGCGCTGTCCGGACGCACCGGCGTTGCCGCCGAGGGCGAACTGCGCACGGATGTTGTGGCTGTGGTGTTCTCGGCGGCAGGTGCCGGTCGCTTCAGCATCACCGTTTCGTACCCGACCACGGTCAGCCGCGAGCAGGCCGAGGCGGACTTGGCCACCATGCAGCAGGCGACGGGATGGCGCTTTGCCGCGCCCGAGGTTACCACGGAACAGGGACTCACTCAGGTCTCCGCGATCCTGTTCGATAGCCCGTCCGCCAAGGGCAGCCCGGTCTGGCCGGTTGTCTTGGCCCTCAAGCGTTACAACCGGGTGACCGTGCTCCTGGCAGGCATAGGCGGTACTGGAATCGAGGGCGATATCAACGGGAAGTTCGTGCGCGGAACCTGGAGCGGAGGTGGCGGCGTGTGGTGCTGCGACCTGACCGTAGTCGACCGCAGCTTCCACTCGATGGAGGAACTGCGTCGCGGCGCTGGTCAACAGGTCTCAGGGAACAGTTCTGAGCCGTTGCAAAGGCGCCGCAGTTGGGTTATTCTCGCAGTATTCGCCGTGCTCGTGGGTGCGCTGTGTTATGTGATCATTGCGCGGAGATCCAGGGCCTGAGTGGGGCCAGACCACGTCCCACCTGACGAAGGAGGCGTTCCGATTGGGCGTTTGGACCATGCAGATGTGGGAAGATGTTATGCGCGCCGGAGCGGAGGTGAAGGCGTCCGATATCTTTTGGAAGCCCGGCGGCGCTCCGCGGGCGAAAATCAAGGGCGTCGTTGAACTCGCCCCGGGAGGCCCATGGCCGGACATCGAGCCCGAGGACACAGAGTTCATCGCCAAGTCTCTCATGCTGCGCGAGGGCGACTGGGAACGCTTCCTCGACTTCCCCGAAAAAGACATCGGCAAGACCATCGAGGGCGTCTGCCGCCTGCGTATCAACATCTACCGCGAGCGTGGGAATGTCTGCTCCGTCATGCGGATCATCCCCCTGGAAATCCTCACTTGCGACGAGTTGGACCACCCGCCGGTCCTCAAGGACATCGCCATGCGCCCTCAGGGCATGATCTTGGTCACCGGCCCCACGGGCTGTGGCAAGTCCACCACCCTCGCCGCGATGATCGACCACATCAACCGCAATCGCAAGGCGAACATTATCACGGTTGAGGACCCCATCGAGTACGTTCACAAGGACCGCAACTCCATTGTTAGCCAGCGAGAGGTCGGGATCGACACCCGCGAGTTCCAGGATGCCCTCAAGTACGCAATGCGTCAGGCGCCCGACGTGATCCTTATCGGGGAAATGCGCGACGTCACCACTATGGGCGTGGCGATGCAAGCAGCGGAAACCGGCCACCTCGTGTTCTCAACGGTTCACACCACGAGCGCCGCCGAGACGCTGGAACGTATCGTCAATATGTTCCCACCCCATGACAAACAGCAGATCTGTATGCGCCTGAGCCGCACGCTGCAAGGGGTCATCTCCCAGGCCCTGGTGCCGCGCAAGGAAGGCACGGGTCGGATCGCCGCGATGGAGATCATGGTGGTCACCCCGACCATCCAGAAGTTCATCGAAGAGGGCAAGCCCTCCGAGATGTACGACGCCATCGTTGAGGGCTCCCACTGGGGCATGATGACAAAGAATCAGTCTCTTCTCTACCTGTACCGCGACGGGATCATCTCCGCGGATACGGCGATGTTCTACGCCGGGAACCGCACTGAAATGCGGCAGATGATCAGGCGGCTCGACGGCGAGCGGGCGGATGCCGAAGCTGCAGCACGCAAGAAGGCAGAGGAGGAAGCCCGCCTGCGCAGGGCAAGGCAGCGCGCGGCCGGTCCGGTCCGTCCGGGTCAGCCCGGCGGTGGCACAGAAGATGGCGCGCCGCCGCCACCGCCGCCGTCCAGTGAATAGGCCGTACACAGCGCTTCAATGGCCCCGCAGGGCCTGCTCAGGAGGTCAACCGCATGCTCGATTACACTCTGCGCGACCTGTTCGCAATGATGCCCGAGCTGAATGCTTCGGACCTGCACATTCGGGCGTTCGAGCCACCCATCATGCGGGTTCACGGCGACCTGCAGCGGCTTGATCATCTCGCGGTCATGACACCCGACGACACGCGCGAGCTCATGTACGGTATCATGTCCGACGCCCAGCGGGAGCGGTTCGAGGAATCCTGGGTATTGGACATGGCTTACGAGATGGAGGGGATCGCCCGCTTCCGCGTCAACGTCTTCTATCAGCAGCATGCCGTGGGCGCGGTCATGCGAATGATCCCCATCAAGATCCAGACCATCGATGAACTCGGGCTGCCCCAGGTCCTCAAAGAGTTCGCCATGCTTCCCCGCGGACTGGTCCTGGTCACCGGCCCCACCGGCTCGGGGAAATCTACTACCCTGGCGGCGATGGTGGACCACATCAACCGCAATCGCCGGGCCCACATCGTCACCATCGAAGACCCCATCGAGTTCGTGCACGAAGATAATATGTGTGCGGTGGAGCAGCGCGAGGTCGGGCAAGATACCACGAGCTTCAACGAAGCGCTGCGCCATGTCATGCGCGCAACGCCCGACGTGATTCTCGTTGGTGAGATGCGCGACCTGGAAACTATCCAACTTGCCATCACCGCTGCGGAAACCGGCCACCTTGTGTTCGGAACCCTGCATACCACCGACGCAATGCAGACTGTCGACCGCGCGGTTGACGTCTTTCCGCCCCAGCAGCAGCAGCAAATCCGCACTCAGCTCTCGGTCACGCTCGCCGGTGTCGTCTGTCAGACGCTCCTGCCCCGCAAGGAAGGCGGCGGCCGCATTCCCGGCTTTGAGGTCATGAAGGGCACGCCGGCCATCCACGCTGTTATCCGAGAGGGCAAGACGCACATGCTGTACAACCTCATCCTGGCGGGTGCCGAGGACTCCATGGTCTGTCTTGACCAGTACCTGGCTGACCTGGTGAAGAACGAGTACGTCAGCTTCGAGGCCGCCTTGGCAAAGTCGTCGTACCCGAATGAGTTCACGAAACGCTGCGGCGAATACGCGGTCATCCCCGAGGACGAGGACCTGCCATTGGTCGGGTACGCGGACGAGCCACCACAGGCGCCCGAGGGCGGCTATGTACATGGCCAGCCACAGACCGGGCAATAGCCCGCGGCAATCAGCCGTTCACCTTTTCGTCCGGAGGCAACGACAATGCCCGCGATGGACTTAGTCAAGCTGCTGGAATTCAGCGTTCGCCAGGAGGCGTCCGACCTTATTCTCAAGGCCGGACAGCCGCCGATCTTCCGCATACACGGCGACCTGGTTCGCATGAAAGTCGATCCCCTGTCCGCAGACGACGTGCGCGCCACCTGCTACCAGATCCTCGACGCCGAACAGATCAACATCTTCGAGGAATCCCTGGAACTCGACTTCGCGTACGAACTGAAGGAAGTCTCGCGATTCCGTGGCAACATGATGGTCCAGCGAGGTCGCGTCACCGGCATCTACCGGACGATCCCGACCACCATCCGCACCATGGAAGATCTGGGCTTGCCCGAGATCTGCAAGCGTCTGGCAGATCAGCCGCGCGGTCTCGTTCTGGTCACTGGGCCCACCGGTTCAGGAAAGACAACCACGCTTGCCGCGATGATCGACTACATCAACAGCCGCCAGCCAGTGCACATCCTCACCGTCGAAGACCCTATCGAATATGTACACCCGTGCAAGCGGGCACTGGTGAACCAGCGCGAAGTCCATGTGGACACTGAGAGCTTCGCCAGCGCGCTCAAGTACGCCCTGCGACAGGATCCTGATGTGATCCTCATCGGGGAGATGCGCGACCTGGAGACAATCCATCTTGCTATCACTGCGGCGGAAACGGGCCACCTTGTGTTCGGGACGCTGCACACCACCGACGCTGTCCAGACTGTGGACCGTATCATCGACGTCTTCCCTCCCTACCAGCAGCAGCAAGTGCGCATGCAGTTGTCGGTCAACCTGGTGGGTGTACTTTCCCAGGCGCTCGTGAAAACTCGGGATCTCAATGGCCGCGTCGCCGCGTTTGAGACCATGGAGGCGCTCCCCTCGATCCGCAACATGATCCGTGAGGGCAAGACGCACCAGATCGGTTCCGCGATTCAGACCGGTTCCCGCCGCGGGATGTATAGCCTCGACCAGTCCTTGGTGACCTTGGTCAAGAAGGGCATTGCGGACGAGGACAGTGCGCGGTCCAAGGCTGCTAACGTGGACGCATTCGACGAACTCATGGCGGAAGACACCGTCATTGAGGGCGCAACCACGCTCGAGGCTGGAAAGGGACCGCGAACCGCAACCGCGGACGCTCGCGAGAGAGTGACCAGGGCCGAGTTCCAGCGCCGTCTGCAGCAACGACGCGGCGGCGGCGGTGGAGGTCAGACCACCTGACGCCAATCTGCGCAACCCACAGAGGAAGGTAGATGCAGAAGCAACGCCCCCAACCCCCAAATCAGAAGGCCGTCATCGACTGGGGCGACCTCATAGCCCGCCACAGCGCCACTCTGGTGAAGCTCGGCGGGCTTGGCGTTCTGGTCTGCCTGGGCTATTACTTCTACGCGATCTACGGCGGCGACCTGCTCAGCAGCCCCGATGTGGGTCGCGCATATTATCTCGTCAGCACCTTCGGACAGGCGCTCACCATTTCGGCTTTCGTTTTCGCCCTCGGTCTGGTGCTCCTCACCCTCGATGAACTCGCATACTCCGTACT
This sequence comes from Armatimonadota bacterium, assembly GCA_013314775.1. Classification (NCBI taxonomy): domain Bacteria; kingdom Bacillati; phylum Armatimonadota; species Armatimonadota bacterium. Next base: position 235,297 of record JABUFB010000011.1, read on the forward strand.
GGTCGCCATCGGCGGCCTCGGGCTTATGTTCGGTATCCCGTTCATGGTTGCGAGCAACCTCGGAAATGTTACCGGCGACCTTCAGAGGGTAACGGAGCGTATGTCGCGATCGGGTTCGGAAGCCGGAACTGCCGTTCTCTTCGTGGTCGCCCTGCGCATCCTGTACGAGCTCTACGTGCAGATCAAGGAGGCGCCTGAGCGCAGGCGAAAGAGGCTCGAAAAAGAGGAGAGCGAGGATAGCGGGGTCCTCAAGAAGCACAAGACAATCAAGCCCCCCACCGCTTTCAGCCCCTGCTGGGAGCTTCCTTTCTGTCATGAGCGCATCCGCGAAGTCTGCCCGGCGTACAAGGCGCGGAGGCCCTGCTGGCGCTTCGGCTCAGGGTGCAACTGCGACCCGCGACTCATCGAGCGCCTGATCCGGGCCGGCTCCCCCGCCAAGGGCCCACAGAGTGATATCCAGAAGGCCCGCGAAGGCGCCTATATCCGCTCAGACCTGGAAGCGGATATCCCATCCATCGACAAAGTGCAGCGCACCATCCCTTGCGTCAAGTGCCCCATTTTCACAGAGCACCAGCGCCTCAAGTTCAAGGTCGTCATCCCGATGGCAGTCCTGGCCACGGTGGTCGTCATGGGCGTCCTGTACACTCCCATCACGGCGGCTTGGGATGTGGTTGCGCAGAAGATCGTGAACATCGCTGCGAACGTCGCTCTCGGGGAAGTAAAGGCGCAGGACTGGTTTGGCTATCTGCAGGATGACGTCATTCGCGTCTCCTTCTTCATTCTGCTATCGCTTCTCGCCTTGTCCTATGTCCTCAAGTATACGGAGTGGATCGTCCTGCAGAAGAAGTGGCTGTAGGCCCAAGACCGTCCTTTATGTATACGATTCGAGAACACCGACGAGAACGGGGACTGCGCACATGCGCAGTCCCCGCGTGATTCACAGCACAGCTTCCCGCCCCGGGGTTCGTCAGTCCGTGATCAACAGTCGCACGAAGCTGGAGCCCTGGAAGAGCGTGTTCAGGATTCCGGAGAATGTCATGCGAGACACTTGCGGGATGTAGATGATATCGCCATCCTGCAACAATGGGTTGCCCTTCTGGTCGCCCCTGAGCGCGGTTCGCAGCGGACTGATCTCTGCTGCTCCGAGCCGGCCGTCGGGCAGCTTGCGGACGAGAATCGCGCGGTTGGGCGCTCCCTGACGCTCGATCCACCCCCCGGCCTCCCCGAGTACGTCCACTAGCCGGTCGCCCTTCTTGAAAGTGTAGTTCCCGGGGTTCTTCACGAGGCCGAGGATCGTGACACGGTGCATTGATTCCGAGACGATGATCAAGTCTCCATCCTGCAGAAGGGGATCGACCGGAACCTCGGACCCACGATCGATCATCGACATATCGATGAACTGCTGCTCCCCATTGCGCACAAGTTTCACGCAGTCGGTGGCTGCCGTGCTCGTGAAACCGCCCGCCTGGGCAATTGCCTGGGACAGTCTGGCGCCGGACCGCAGCGTATAGTGTCCCTCCCGCGCCACCTGCCCAAGCACGGCGACTTCCGGCAACTGGAGACTTCCCACGACCACAGTGTCGCCATCTTCCAGAAGCAGGTTCTGCTCGTCGCTCCGGTCGCTTTGAATCCGCGCCAGATCAACCTCGATGGTCTTCCCACCGCGCAGGATCGTAGCTTTGTCTGCGCGCGCTGTTTCCGAGATTCCCTCCGCAAGCGCGATCGCGTCAAGGACTCGGGCTCCCGGTTGGAACGGGAAGCGACCGGGGCGGTTGAGATGCCCTACCACTGAGACCCGGTAGTCTGCAGCAGGCACCACAAGGGTGTCGCCAGGCTTCAGTTTCGGGTCAATCGCCCCCGCTTCCCCCTGAAGAATGGGTCGAAGATCAACCTCAGTCCTGCTGCCGTCCTTGCTGGTGATAGACGCCTTGTCCAGAGCAGCGGTGTCCTTCACTCCGAGCGCGCGCGCCAGGGCCCACGAGACTCGCCCCTCACCGATCAACGTATAGGTGCCCGGCTGCTGCACCGCGCCGGCGACGGTCACGGGGTCGAGAGCGTTGACGACGATGGTGTCGCCCGAGAGAATGACCGGGTCGGCATCGCTGCCGGGTCGCGCCATCGCTGCCGCAACGTCAATGGTGGTCAGGGTGCCATCGGCCCGCATGAGTGTAGCCGTTCCAACCCCAGGTACGCTGAGACCAGCCGCACGTGCCACGGCCGCAGAGAACCGCTCTCCTCGCCCTACGGGATAGCGCCCCGGCGTTGTGACCGCACCGAGAATGGCAACGTCGCCCTGGGTGCGCGTGGGCACAAAGAGCACATCGCCTTTGGCCAGCAACAGGTTATCACCCGCACCGGATAGCAGTTCCAGCACGTTGACTTCAACTTGCGTGCCGTCAGCCCGCCGCAGCACCGCTCGCTCCGGTTCGGCGTCGCTGGTCGCGCCGCCGCCCTTGGCGTAAAGATCGGACAGGCGGTCGCCCGTATGCACCGAATACAGCCCCGGATTGCGCACTGCGCCAACCACGGCGGCGAAACCGCGCAAGGAAGTTCCGACCACCAAGGTGTCTCCGCCACGCACCGGAACGTTCGCTGCCGGGTCATTGCGCACGAAAATCCCGTCCAAGTCCACGGCCAGCACGGTGCCGTCTTCGCGCATCAGGGTCGCAGTCGCGGCGTCCGCATTCGCGGCGAGCCCGCCGGCGCCGGCGATGACATCAGACACACGCGACCCTGTATACACCCGAACCTTGCTGGGGGTTGTGACCTGCCCAAGCACCGCGACCTCGGCCCGCTCTTCAGCACTCAGAATCACTGTGTCTCCATCGAGCATGGTAACGTTCGCATCCGGATCGAGGCGATCCAGCACCGCGTCCAGGTCGATCTCAACTGTCTCACCCGATCGCCGCACCAGCTTCGCGGGCTTGAGCGGCTTGTTGGTATTGGCGCCGCCCGCAGCTGCCAGGGCATCGGACAGCTTCGAGCCCGGCGGCAGTTCCACGTACCCGGGCCTGGCCAGTTCGCCAAGAAGCGTCACGCCCACGGTCTTTGTCTCAACGAAGAGCGTGTCGCCGTCGAGCAGCACGAGGTTCCGCACGGAGTCAGGCGCATTCATCGCGTCCGCGATCGGGACCTCAACCGTGGTGCCATCAGGCCGCAAGACGCTTACCGACTGGGCTCGAGATCCCGCTGCAAGGCCACCCGATGCAGCCAACGCGTCGGATACTCTGGCTCCCACAAGCAGACGCCGGTGCCCCGGGACAGCGACCTCGCCCAGCACCGCGACCTGCAGGTCTGCGGTTTCCACCAGGATGGTGTCACCCTCACGAAGCACGATGTTGGCCGCATTGCTGGCGTCGCGCAGGATCGCACGCAGATCCACATTCTCTACGGTTCCGTCGGCCCGCATGAGCTTTGCAGACTGAGCGCGTGAGCCGGGAGCAAGCCCACCGGCAGTTGCCAGGGCGTCCGACACCCGAGCCCCGGGCCGCAAGCCCACATGTGCGGGCTGCGCTACCTCACCCAGCACCGCCACACGGATCTGCGCGGTGTCGATGACGATGATGTCGCCGTCCTCAAGCAACGGATTGGCCCCGGGCGCGTCGCCGGACATCGCCAGTGACGGGTCGACCAAGAGGGTCTCCCCGCGCATCCGGATTACTTTCGCCTGGTTGCGGTCCGCATTCGCAGTCAGACCGCCGGCGGCCGCGAGGGCATCGGCGAACCGGTTCCCGCGGCGCATGGCGTACCGGTTGGGCTGCGCAACGGCGCCCAGGACCGATACATTCAGGGCAGCGCTTCGAACCACCAGGGTATCGCCGTCGCGCAGGGAAATGTTGAACTCGGGCTTGCGATCGATCAGCACGGCGTCGAGATCGATGGACACCAGCGTCCCATCGTCGCGCATGAGGTCGGCCACATTGGAGGTCTCACTTGTCAGACCCGCGATCGCGATGAGATCTACCAGCTTTCGTGCTTCGCCCAAGGGGTAACGCCCCGGCTGTCGCACCGCTCCGAGAACGGCAACCTGGCCCCGGTCCAGCGTGCGAACGAGCAACGTGTCGCCGGGAGCAAGGGCTATATCCGCGCCGGGGTTCTTCTCGTCGAGCACCCCGCGCAGGTCGACTGGGATCACCGACCCGTCCTGCCGGACGATCGACGCTTCAGCGCGACGCGGATCGCCCAGCAAGCCGCCACTCGCCGCGATAGCCGCGGAAACGCGCGTTCCCGGCAAGAGTGTATGACGCCCTGGCGTCTGCACTGTGCCCAGGACCGTGTAGTCAGGCAGGTCGGGAATAAAGAGGGTGTCGCCCGACGCAAGGACAAGATCAGCAGCGCCCTGCTGCCCGCTGAGGACCTGATCGAGAGCGACCTTGAGAATGGTTCCATCCGCCCGCAGGAGTGATGCAGCCGATGGGTCTCCAACCGCCGTAATCCCGCCGGCCATGCCCACGGCGTCTGACAACCGCGTCACCTTGTCGCGGTTGAGCGTCTTGACTCCTGGCTCATTCACCTGCCCAAGCACCGCGATGGTCTGCGGAACCGCCACGGGAACGAGGATCGCGTCGCCGTCAACGAGGCGCAGGTTTGCCGGATCGTTGATATCTTCGGCGATTCGGCGCAGATCGATGACCGTCGTCTCGCTCCCGGCGCGTGTAAACTTGGCCTGGGACGGGTCAGCGGTGGGCAGGTAGCCGCCCGCCAGCGCCAGGGCATCGTGCAGCCGCAAGCCCTTTTCAGGAATCCGGAACATACCGGGCGTCTGCACAGCTCCCAGGACCGCGACCCGCTCCTCGCGGCGTTCATACACGATAAGGGTGGACCCACCAACGACCGGCGTACGCGGCGCAGCAGGGTCCACGGACATCTCAGCGTCGAGGTTCACGGTGGTGCGCTCCCCTGCGGGGCTGATCAGGAGCGCATTGGACATATCCGCGGTCGGGGACGCACCGCCCGCACTGGCAAGCGCCTGCTGGACGGTGAAAGGTTCGCGCATCACGTAGGAGCCCGGGTTCTTGACAGCACCGACCACAAACACCCGGTCCTCGCGATACTCCACGATATCCACCGACACTACGGGGTTGCGCAGTTCCTTGAGTAGCGCCTGGCGTAATTCGCCTGCGAGCCTTCCTGGGGTCTTCCCGGCAGCCGAAATCTCGCCCGCGTAGGGGTGCATGAACTTGCCGTCGGGACGGATCTGCACCCCGGTCATTGAGAACTCGGGGTGGTTCCAGACGGTGACGGCGATGGTATCGCCGGTCCGCAGGACGTAGGCGTTATTGACCAGATCCGCAGCCGGCGCGACAGTCGCTACCGCCGCCCCGAGCAGAACGGCGATCAGGCCCAGGCGTATCATTGCATGCTCCTCGTTCGTGCGTCTTTGAGCGTCATCCGGACCACGGTCCGAATGGAGGTCAGCCGCCGGCTTGCCGATACCATTCGACCACGCGCTCGAGACCTTCGCGCGTGCCCACTTGCGGGTCGTACCCGAAGGCTTCGCGGGCAGCCGAGATATCCGCTAGCGAATGCTTCACGTCGCCGGCCCTTGCCTCCGCATAAATCGGTTCGATGTTCGTCCCGATGATGTCATTGAGGTGCGCCAGCAGTTCGTTCAGGCTGATCCGGGCCCCGCAGGCAATGTTGAAGGCTTGTCCAGACCCTCCCGGCGATGTGGCCGCGCGGATATTAGCCTGGATTACATTGGCCACGTAAGTGAAATCCCGCGACTGCTCGCCGTCACCGAAGATAGTCGGGCGCTCGCCCTTGAGCAGGAGTGTGACGAACAAGGGGATCACTGCCGCATACTGCGAGGTGGGGTCCTGACGCGGCCCAAAAACGTTGAAGTACCGCAAGCAGACTGTCTCAAGTCCGTACACGTGAGTGAAGGACGCCGCATACGCCTCATCTGCAAGCTTCGAAGCGGCGTATGGCGAGATCGGCAGCGGTCGCATGCCCTCGTGTTTCGGCAGTTCGGGATTGGAGCCGTACACCGATGACGAGGAGGCGATGACTACTCGCTTCACACCCGCGTCCCTGGCAGCGATAAGCACATTCAGGGTGCCATTCACATTCGCTTCCGTGGTGGACACAGGGTCTTTGACCGAGCGCGGAACCGAGGGCAGCGCAGCCTGATGGAGGACATAATCGGCGCCTTCGAAGGCCGGGCGAATCGCCTCCAGGTCCCGGATGTCCTCCTCGAAAAGGGCAATGCTCTCTTCGATGTCGGAGAGATTCTCGCGGCGTCCCGTGGCGAAATTGTCGAGCACCCGCACGGTATCGCCGGCTTCGAGCAATGCCCGGGTGATATTGGAGCCGATGAACCCGGCGCCGCCTGTGACGAGGAAAGTTGCCATCGAGACCCCCTGGATGACCGTGATCTGGACTGCGGGAGCGACGTTGGGCCAACAGAAAACGGCGGGACGATCGCTCAGGCGAGTGTGAACGGTTGGTTCGTTTGCAGGGACCGGTCGGCGGCGGCGAGCATCTCCACTACCCGAACACCGTCCCACGCATCGTTCACCGGGCGCTGGCCCGACTCGATGCAGTGGATGAGACTGGCGCACTCGGCCTGCAGAGGCTGGGTGTCGCTGTAACCGATTGGTTCACTTTCAGACTCTATGTTACTTAGATCGGTTCCGATGCCGGACGCCGAGAAATGCACCTTCTGCCCAGCCGCCATGTCGTCCCAGATGACCATGCCGGACGAGCCGACGATCACAACCTTGCGTACGCTCTCCGGATGCAACCAGGACACATGCACGTGCAAGGAGACACCGTCTTCATACAGGCCATCCATGAACACGATATCTTCGATATCCGGCTGGATATAGCAGTGTCCGACGGCCCGCACAGTTCGAGGCACCCGCTGGAGCCAGTAGCTTGCGATGGACAGGTCGTGAGGCGCGAAGCTCCAAAGCACGTTCTCCTCCCGCCGCACACGACCGAGCTTGAGGCGCTGGAAGTGCAAGTGACGCAGCGTTCCCAGACGCCCAGAATCGATGAGTTCTCGAATCGCCTGGACTGGCCCGCTGTGCTCCATCAGGTGCCCGACCATGACCGTCAGGCCCCTCTTGTCCGCGAGTTCTGCCAGTGCGCGGGCGTCGGCCGGGTCAAGACACATGGGTTTCTCAACGAACACGTGCTTCCCTGCCAGCAGCGCCTGCCGCGCGATCTCATAGTGAGTCGACGGCGGCGTGGCGATGGACACCAAATCCACGGACGGGTCCGCCACAAGGTCTTCGAAGCTCGCAAAGCCCCTCGCGGACGGGTACTGCTCCAGTATCTGGTCGAGACGCGAAACATCGGACCGCGCAACCGCGGCCAAACGCGCGCCCTCGGTTTCATTCCAGACACGCAGCAGGTTCTTTCCCCAGGCCCCGCAACCGACGCATCCCACACGGATCATGGCTTGCTGACCCCCTGGGCTTCAGCCAGGTTGATGACACCCGCACCCTCGACGGAACAATAGCGCTTCGCGGCGAAACCGTGCTCTGCCAGTTCGGCAATGAGCGCCTCGCAGGCATCATCCTGGGCAAGAATCATGCAGCAGCCTCCCAGACCCGCGCCGGCGATCTGCGCGCCGAGAATGCCCGGCTGCCTCCGCGCGATGTCCACAATCAGGTCGATCTCTCGAGTGCTGCAGGCGTACTTGCCGGGCTGAAGGTGGATCTGAGCGCGGGCGATGCGCTCCGGCTCGCCGCTGCGCAGGTCAGCGATGAGTGCGTCGAAGTAATCGTCGCCCACATCATACTCCCAGGGCACTTCACGAAGCTGATCGTCGTGAGCGACGACCCGGTCGCCGTCGTGGGAGATGAACCACAGTCGGCCGAATCCCTCAGCGTCGCCGGAGCGCAGGTGCTCAATGCACCGCTTGGCGCGCTCCACTTCCGCGAGCCCGTAGAGAACCACGCCGCGGATGTTCAGGACGACTTCTTCATCGCCCAGCGTGTTCAGAAGGTCCTTGATTTTCCTGGTGAACTCGGCGTCGAAGGGCCCATAGCGCTCCAGTAACCCTTTCCGCGTGATCTCGACAGGAAGCTGCTTGAGAACCTCGTACAGATCCGCGAGGCTGATGCCCAGGTTGTCAGGGCGGACGTCCCGCAGATGGTGGATTGATGGCGCGAATTCGGGCATCAGCTGGCGAATAATCGCCTCGCCCGCTACGTACTCCAACACACGCTTGTTGTAGGTGTATCGGGCGCCCTGGTTTTTCTTTGCCTGCACTCCGGAATTGCAGACCACAACCGACTTCCCCTCGAAGAACGAGAGGAACTCGTTGATCTCAAAGGGGAAAAAGCCCACATGGGCGACTTGCCCCCGACGACAGCACTTGATGGCAGCGTGGTCCGCCGCGCCGCCTCGAGTGCCCACGAACCACTCGCCCTCACCGCACAGGTCCACCATGATGTTCGGCCGCACCGGCAGGTGGTTCACGGCCACGAGCACCTCGGCCGCCCCAACCACTACCGCAGAAGACGAACTCAGCCCCGACCCTACCGGAATCGTCCCGTGGGTGACGATGTCCGCCCCGAGCAAAGGGGTGCCTCGGAAGCGCTCCTGCAGCCTCAATGCCGCCGCGCGCACGTAGTGAGACCAGTCCCCGCTGCTCACCAGCGCCAGCGTCTTTGGGCTGTTTACACACGACAGCCAGTCCGACCAGTCCAGTGAGGCAATATCGCGCGAGATGGAAAACTCCCGGCGTTCGAAGACCGCGTCTAGGGTGTTGGCAAGCGTGATGTGGTCATCTCGGCGGGGTGCGGCGACCATGATGATCTCGTCGCTGATGGCGATGACGTTCGTGTTGCCGCCCCGGTGATCGATGTGTCGCCCCATCAGGTTCACTCGTCCGGGCGACCGCACGATGAAAGCTTCGCGGTCCTCGCCATGCAGCCGGATGAACTCATCGAGCGCTGCCAGGAACTCCCCGCGTTTGGTTTCGTGCAAGTCCGGTGCCGGCCCGTAGATGGTCTCGAAGAGCGCTCGCACATCCGGGCCGTTCTCGGCGAGAATGCGCCGCCATTCGCCGGCGGGACGAAGCGCTCCACTGGTCTCAATATCTTCAGGTTCCACGTATTCCTCGTCCCCCTGGCCGCCGAGACGCAGTTTGCGTTCGATCTCGGCCAACTCTTCGGGGGTGTTGAAGCCCATGGAATCGTCGGGGTTATCAACACAGACCGTGCGCACCCGAAATCGGGGACGGCCATTCTTGATGCGCGAGGACGCCATGTACTTGATGCAGTCAGTGAGGTACTCCTCGCCCTGAGCGTTGTCGGAATTCAGCGACTCCAGCGCCTCGTAGAGTGCCGCCGCGCGGAACAGGTAGCCTGAGAGGTTGGCCTCGGTGGCTCCAGCCTCCACGTCCGCCGCTGCCACGGACGTGGGCTCTCCATCCGTCCAGAGGGTGATCGTCGTACTTGCGCGCAGGGGTGCCAACAAAGCCCGCATCTCGTCCGCGGTCAGTGTCTCGCCGCTTGCGGAGCGGGTGAAAAGCTCGCCGCAGGCCTTGCGGGCCTTCTGGTCCGAGCTGAAGCGGCGCCGGATGCACTCCAGCACCGTTTCGGGCGACAACCGAGCGTCGTTGGCTTCGCACAGCGCCTCGAGTTCCGCCACGACGCTGGACAGCGCGATCTCGCTGGTCTCGACGATGGCAGCCGCGTTTCCGTCACCATCGTACACGACTCGTCCCGAGGTTGGGTTGTCTTCCTTGCGGCCAACGAGGAACACCAGGTCGCTGTCGGTCTCCCGCATGGTGTCGGCCAGGCGGTGAATGATGTGGGGGGCTACTAGCCGGTCGCCGACAACGACGAATACCAGGCCGTCATAGCCCGTGTCCTGGAGCATCCTGACGCCGCAGCGAGCTGCGTTGCCGGTTCCGCGGGGTTCGGGCTGGTAGGCGAAACTCACATTGGGCACGCGCGCGCCCACCGTTTGGAGAACCTGCTCACCCAGTGCGCCCACAACAATGATGTGGTGGTTGATCCCGCAGGCCTCGTAGTTCGCCAGGGCCCGCAGGATAATGGGGACCCCGCCAACCTCGAAGCAGACCTTGTGCTTTGAGTCGTTGCGCATCCGAGTACCCCGGCCACCGGCCAGGATCACAGAAACAACACGACTCTCAGGCGAAGACTCCATGCAGAGAGACCCCGATTGCTTCAAAGATTACAGGCACACAAATATGGCGGTGCTACAGACCCCACACCGTGAGGAGATGCGGTGCGCCCGCGTTTGCGTACCGCGGCGACACCATGAGATTACCATGATCCACCCACCTTGGCAAGCGTACCCAACCCTGCCACCGGGTCCGGGCAGGTATTCCGGGGCCCGAGGCCGAACAAGCCGCAGGCAACTCAAGAGCCGTGCCCGGCAAGCGGGCCGAACCCAGGGAGGAAGTAGAGTGGGCCGTGCGATCAAGCGACTTCTCGACATCATCGGCGCATCTTTGGGCCTGGTGATTCTCTCCCCCGTCATCGCCCTGGTGGCTCTGGCGATATGGCTCAACATGGGAACTCCTGTGGTCTTCCGGCAAGTGCGCCCGGGCTACAAGGGCCGGCTCTTCACCATCTACAAATTCCGCACCATGCGGAATGCTACTGGGCCGGACGGCAGGCCGCTCCCGGACGAACAACGCCTGACCACGCTGGGCAAGATCATCCGAAAGACTAGCATGGATGAGCTTCCCCAGTTGGTGAATGTGATCAAGGGCGAGATGTCCTTCGTGGGCCCCAGGCCGCTGCTGACTGCCTATCTGGAGCGCTACAGCCCTGAACAGGCGCGACGGCATGACGTCCCGCCGGGCATTACCGGCTGGGCTCAGGTCAACGGTCGGAACGCCATATCCTGGGAGCAGAAATTCGAGTACGATGTGTGGTATGTGGACAATTGGAGTCTCCTCCTCGACCTGCGCATACTCGCTCTCACTCTCCTGAAGGTGGTTCGTCCCGAAGGCATCTCCCAAGCCGGATCAGCGACCATGGAGGAGTTCATGGGCTCGCCGGCAACTTCAGAGAACGGCGAATCAGATCAAGCGCAGACCAAAGACGCATAGAGATTGGAGATTGGCGCAGCCGACCATTGGAGGTTTCATGCGATGGCTGATGTCGTGGTGCTTGGAGCAGGCGGACTTGGCGTCGAAGTTGCCGAGGCTGTACAAGCAGCAATAGATGACGGAGCGGACTTCAATCTGCTGGGATTCCTGGACGACCGGGATGAACTGCAGGGCACCCAGATCATTGGGCTACCCATTGTGGGCAAGGGGGACTGGATCGCGGGGCATCCTCAAGTCCGCGTCATTCCCGGCATCGGCCACCCCCGCAGCCGCTTCCGGGCCGTCCAGCGGCTCACGGCAATCGGGGCAACCTGGGAGACGGTGGTCCACCCGGCCGCCCAATTCTCCCGCTCTGCAACCATTGGGACAGGTTCCGTGGTCCTCGCCGGGGCCATCGTCTCAGCGCGCGTCGTGATGGGTGACTTCACCCTCCTGTACTACCTGGCATCCGCCGCCCATGACACAGTGATGCAGGACTTCGCCTCCGCAATGCCCCAGGCGGCTCTCTCGGGATCGGTGACCGTGGGCACGGGGACATTCATTGGAGTGCACGCGGCGGTGAGACAAGGCGTGAGAGTAGGCGAGTGGACCATCCTCGGCGCGGGCGCGGTGGCTGTGAAGGATGTGCCGCCGCTATGCGTGGCCATGGGTGTACCGGCGGCTCCACGGAAAACTTACGACACGCCTGACGAGATGCCGGGGATCTGAGCGCTCCTGCGGCCATCCCTGCTGCTTACTCCGGGGTCGGCAACCCGCGCGATTTCAGAAGGGCAACATACTCGTCGAAGAGGTTCTGCCAGATCACTTCCGGACGGAATGAGCGCAGGACGCGCTCGCGCCCCTGCCGGGCATGGGTGGAAGCGAGTTCTTCGTCGTCCAGGTAAGCACGGATCGCCTTCGCCAACGCCTCCGAGTTCCGCGGCGGAACCAATGTGCCTGTCACCCCGTCCGCGATGGCATCCATGCACCCGGACACCTGCGTGCCCACCGCTGGGACTTCCATCGCCGAGGCCTCAACAAACACGTTCCCAAAACCTTCGCGGTACGTCGGGACCGCGAGGATGTCCATGGCCGCATAGTAGGGGGGCATGTCGTTGACGTGGCCCGTGAGGTGGACGCGCGGATCTTTTTCCAGGACCTCGCGGGTCTCGGCCGGCGCCGGATCGCCTGCCTCGAACGGCCCGACAACAAGCAGGTGCAAATCCGCGTAGTCCTCGCGCAGACTTCGCCACGCATCCACGAGTTCCACGATACCCTTGTCGCGGACGATACGCCCCACGAACCCGAGAACCCGCGCCTTCGGCGGAATCCCGTACTCCTGCCGCAACTGCCGTGCTCTGTGCTCGATTTCCGGGGTGCGCGTGAAACGGTCGGTGTCCAGCCCGTTGCTGCTGCCTTCGCCCAGCACCTTGCCCTTGCCCTGCGGAAACAGATTGAGTTCGCGGCACAATCTGAGCAGGCTGGGGCTGATGCACAGGACGCGATGGGCCAGTCGTGCGGCAATCTTCTCGCAGAGCGTGAGAATCGCGCGCAGCCGCCCCGATGTGGTCTCCAGGCGCAGGCCGCGGATATTGTAGATTCGGCACGGCACACCCGCGAGCCATGCCCCGAGGGTGACCAATAACCCGGCTTTCGGTGTTCCCGCATTCACGAGATGCGGCCGGACCTTGCGCAGCGCCCGCACGATCCCTGCAAGGCTTTTCAAGTCCGCCAGCGGGGAGATCTCGCGCTGCATGGGAACATCGAGCAGCGTTGCACCTTCTCGCTCGCAAAACTGTCGGGCGGTGTCGTCGCCGGAGCACAGGAAGTAGACATCGAAGCCCCGCTCGCGCATGTATGCAAGCTGACCGCGCATGAGGCTGGTGCTGATGGATGAGGTCACAGCGACTACGAGCCTGGGGCGTTCGGGCATAAGGAGCGGTTACTCTCCTCGGGAGGCTTCGAACTCGCTGCGGGTGTAGAACTCGGCGTCTCGGTCTTCGTTGGCCTTGATCACCTGAGCCGGAACGCCACCCACGATCACATGGTCCGGCGTATCCTTGACCACCGCCGAATTGGCGGCGACCAGATTCCCCGCCCCGATGGAGACCCCGCATTTCACGGTGGAGTGGGCAGCAAGCCAGGTGCCCCTGCCCACCCGCACAGGCCGGGCAATGCTTCCGCCCTGACGCACCGAACCATTCTTGAAGGTGTGCTGCAGCGTGCTGATCACGACGTATGGGGCGATGACGACTTCGTCCTCAAGCGTGAGCCCTGCCATGCAGTTGAGCCACGATCCGCGAGCAATGTACACGTCATTGCCAATCACGAGATTGTGGGTGTTCAGGAGCGTCACCTGCGACCCCAGCGTCAGGTTGCGCCCGCACTTGCGGATGAATGGCCGGGCAAGCATCCCTCGGAGCTTCAACGACAGGCGGTTGTCGGGCCACCAGTTGGTGAGCAGCCCGACAAGCCAGATCGGGAGCGCCCAGCGCAACTGGAGCATCAATTCACGCATCTGCGTCTCTCCTCGGCGGCCTGCCGGAGCAATCCGAGCAGGCGTCTGCGCTTCTCGGACAGCACGTCAGAAACATAGTCCTCACTAGTCCGTACACTCCGCTCGGAGTATTGGGTGAGCAGGTCCGGCCGCCTTTGAATCTCCCAAAGCATCTGTCCGAGACGCACGAAGTCGCCTGCGGGGAACTTCTGTTCCGCGGGGAGCAGTTCGGCGATCCCGCCCACATCGGAACCCAAAGCCGGGAGCCCCCGTGACATCGCCTCGATCATTGCGCGCGGCATGCCCTCGGTGGCCGATGTCATCACAAATAGGTGGGAGTCATCCAGGAGACGCAAGAGCTCTTCACGGTCCGACAGGTGCCCGAGGAACTCCACTCGGTCCGCGATGCCCAGGTCAGTCGCGAGGGCTTCCAGGCTCGCGCGCAGACTGCCGTCGCCCGCGAGGCGCAAGCGCAGATCAGCCCCTAACCGAGTAGCCTCGGCCACCCCTCGCAGCAGGACATCATGACACTTTACGGGGACCAGGCTCGCAACCAGCACCAGGTCCAGCGGGCGGCACGGGGCCTCGAACGTGCGGGCGGGCCGCAGCCACGACCGCGGCAGGCGGATGCTGGAGATGCTGTCGGTCACTGTCTGCGGACCCGCCGGATACTTGCGCTGAAGGTGCTCGCGGCTGACATAGCTACCCACTACGCATGCGGAGGGGATAGTGCGCATATTGACAGCGCTCCACTTACCCACAAGACTGGCCAGAAATCCGTGCTGCCCGGCCTGCAGAGCCGCCTCGGGGTCGCCAATCATCTCGAACATCACCGGCCGGCCGACGCGCCGCGCGATTCTGCAGGCGTGCAGGCCGGTGTAAGAAGGCACCCGCACGCAGACGGCGTCCGCGGCCCGTATGGCCGGCTCAAGAATTGGGCCGAAGATCGCACCCGAGCGCAGCGTCAAGCGGATTCCACCCACATTGGGCAGGGGCAGGAACTGCACCCCATCACCATCAGAACGCCGGGCGTGTTCAGGCAATTCGCCCTCAACAACCCGCGCTGCGACGACCACCTCCTCGAAAACGGCCCGGTAGTCGTCGAAGAAAGACCGATCGAAACAGTAGGTGTCATAGACGCCGTCGGCAGCGCCGAAGTACTTGTGATCCGTTGCAACGAGGATCCGCACAATCGCCTCCTGGTTGGCATCGGGTCTGCGGCGTGGTTCCCGTTGCGGGCCCACATCGCATCCCGACTTCCGTCGAGTTCAGCCGCCTCCGCGCGTATCGTGAGCCGATGCGCGAACCCCCTCAGCGGGAAGGCTCTCGGGCTCCGCACCGGTCCTGTCAGTCTGGGCTACGCGACGCTGCACCGGACGGAACACCATCGCGAAGATGAGAGCTCCCAGGAACGGCCAGAAGGCGGTGCGATTGATCACGAGGGTCATGGAGTTCAGCAGCGACCACACCAGCAGAGTCGTGGTCTGCCAGGTTCCGTCGTAGCGGTCGAGGCGGATAGCCCTGCGCCAGAGGGTCCACAGCAGCCAGATGCCCATCAGGGTCCCGACCACGCCGTATGACATTCCCCACTCCACGAAGGTGTTGTGGGAGGAGCGCCGAAAGAGCATCGCTCCGGCCCCTGGCGTCATAGCCACGATCCGCGCACCGAGTGCACGGTCAACCCCACCAGAACCCACGCCGCGCATGAAGACCACATCGTTTGAGGTCATCACGTCCCACCCGGCCGCCCAAATGCTTGCCCGGCCGCCCAGGGAAGATAGATCCCCGCGCTCGAACCGGGATGCGCTGGTACCGAAAAGCCCCAGCGTAGGAGCCACCAGCTCGGCCATCATGAGCACCATGCCGGCAGATATGAGCATGAAGATCGCCATCATTCGGTACCGCGGATGGCGCGACGACACCCATGCGATGCCGCCCAGCAGCGACAGAATGGCGCCCCGGGAGGCGCTTATCAGCGTCTCCACGGCGAGCCCACCCGCGAATGCGACCCAACTTATGCCCCTGCGGCGCCGGCGCCGTCTCGTGGCCGCAGGCGGCGTGGTCGCGAGCATCACCGCAACGATGGTGGCAAGACCGGTCTGCGCGCCGATCTGGTTGCGGTTGGTGATCACGTTGCCCCGCCCATCGCGGGCTTCCATGAACGTCAGGCCTCGAGCGCGGCCGGGCAAAGGAAGCGTCAGGACCACTAGAAGGCTGGTGCTGATGAGCACCGATACCACGAAAGTGCGCATGAAAATCCCGCGCAGGCGGTCATCGCGCACCAGAACGCCGATGGGCAGGGCGATGAGTGTACCCCCCGCCACCAGCAGTCCCCGGTTGCGCTCGGCCGGGTCCACCCACCACAGACCGGCCAGCACCAGAAGCGCGCACAGTGTGACCGGTAGTTGCTGGAGAAGGTTGCGCTGCCGCGGCCAGTCGATCATCCCCACAATCACCGCAGGGATGTACAGACCGAGGTACATGAAGTCCTCAATCCCGAGGCGTTTGTGCACCTGGAGAATGAGCCACAACGGGCGCACCCCGGAAGCTAGAGCAGCTATCAAAATGACGATTAGTCGCACGGCCAGTGCTCTCCATCGGCCGGCGCGGATGCAGGCGGCCGTCTTGTCACTCGGTGGTGCCCTTCTCCCAGATGCCGGTCATCGCCTGGGCGCATGTTTCCAGGGAGAAGGGACTGGCGTCGAACCGGGCGAGAGCGGCAGCTCGGTCCGGCTGGTGGGACATCAGAGCGTCGCGCGCGGCCTCGGCCCAGACCCGATCCGGCTGTGCCAGCGGCAGGCAGCGCACCAGTTCGAAATGGGTGGCGATCTCCTGGCACCCCGGCAGATCACTGGCAATCACCGGAATACCCGCCGCGCAAGCTTCCAGTACGGCTCCCGGCAAGCCCTCGCGACGCGAGGGCAAAAAGGCGAGATCCGCGGCGCACAGAATGCGGGATACATCCGAGCGCTCTCCCGTGAAAACAACCCGGTCTTGCAGTCCGGCAGCATTCACGGTACCGCGCGCAAGTTCCTCCTCGCGACCGCCGGGCTTCCCGACCAGCAGCAAGTATGCATCAGGCTGCATGTCTGCCAGTTCCACGAAGATCGACGCCAGCCGTCCCTGGTTCTTCGCTTCGCAGAAGCGGCCCACGTGGACACACACGCGAGCGTCCAGCGGTAGACCGAACTCGGCGCAGACGCCGGCGCGATCTGGCGGCGAACGGTAAGCGGTGATGTCCAGTCCGTTGTAGACAACCCGGCACCGCGGATCGTTTCGCCAGTCCGCACGCCACGAGCCGACCAACGCCCCCTCGCTCACGGCCAGAATATCTGTGGCGTATTGATCCAGCAGCCTGCGCATAAGAGCTCTCTGGGCGTTGCGCAGCAGACCGTCCTGGTGCGCGTCACCCATAGAACGGAAATGCGCAATGCGCACCGGTATGCGCTGTCTCGCGGCCAGCATGAGTATGAAGCCCGAGAACAGGTGCAGATGTGAATGGACTACAGTGTACCCACCGGACCGCACGATCGCGCCGAAACGCGCCGGGAAGCCGACACTCTTCAGCGAGCAGGGGATGACCTTCCCGCCGAGAGCCTGGATCTCACCATCCAATTGACCCTTCGCCCCGGACGTCACGAGGAAGTCCATCTGGAACCGTGAGCGATCCACGTGGCGCATGACTTCCAGAGTGCGCATTTCTGCGCCACCGCGGTCCATCCGCGAGAAAACGTGAAGAACACGGACAGGATTAGCCACGAGCGCCCTCGCGCTCCGACATGGCCGGCCCGATCACCGGGAGATTGCTGTACACTGCCATTTGCATCAGACTCCCGGGGCTTTGCGCCAACTTCAGTGTGATAGGAACCGCGCCCCCCTGAACTGTGCCGAACCTGCTGAGATCGTGAAGCCTGCTGGCGGAGCGGTCAGCCCATGTAACCCAGATCGCGGAGCCGCCCTTCTATAGCCTCAATGTCCTCTTCCGACAGGTTATCCTTCGCGCTGACGTCGGAACTGACCCACTCCGGCTCGGTGTGCGGCAGGTCCAGCACATCGCGCACCGTCTGAAGCATCTCGCTGATGGCTGTGGGGAGCTCGCCGATCCGCGCCGCTGCCGCGGCGTTTGCTCCGACTATTCCCTCCATCTGGTGGGTGCCCTGCCAGCCTTCCTTCTTGAAGACCAGCTGCCGGGCTGTCTCCTCGTAGGACAGCACGAGGTCTGCGTCGGCTCCCATGGGTCCAGTCACATAGCCCGGTGCCGGAAAGCACACCGCGAAGGGCACGTCAGGTCCCTCGGCGCCGTACAGATCCAGACCGTCATAGACCTCGAAAAGCGGCTCATCGCTGTCCGGGAAACGCAGTTCCCTGAGGGCAGCGATAATCGCCGGCTTCAGCTTCGCCAGAGCATCTCGATTCTCCTCGTAGTCCACGGACCAGTATGCCTCGCCGAACGCTCCGGGCCAGCGAATGAGCACGCTGTCGGAAGTCTGTTCCACCCGGAATAGACTCCTCAACGGGGACGCCGCGAGCCTCTGCTTTAGCCTTTCGTAGGTCGCAGATGGGGCCGCCGCACGCAATGCCCCTGCGAGAACTCCCGCCCACGAGCGCAGCATGCGTCTCGCGCTGCGCCTCGCTGCCGGACGGACCAGTTGCAGGCCATCGGCACCATTCTCGGGCAGAGGGAAGCGGGTGTTGATGCGCCCGGTGTTGATGAGCCCGCGGCATGGCGTCTGACCGTGGTCGGAAAGGAGCAGGATGGGCGTCTCCGGCCCGACGCACTGCTCGACGCGCCCGACCAGGCGGTCGGCGTGAATGTAGGCATCCTCCACCGGGTCGCCAACCTCGCCTGGATGTTCCCACTTTCGCGCCTGCAGGTACGCATGCTGAATATGGTCGGTGTAGTTTTCCACCACGAAGAAGACATCAACAGGGTGATGCTCCAGAAGGTAGGCGGATGCGTCCTCCAGCCATCGGGCCTGCTGCGCAAGAGTCGCCCGCCGCCGTGACGGGTGTACCTTGGTCAGCGAGACCAGATCGGTCTTTCCGCAGGCATTGGTAACCTGCTCGTACAGGTCGGGGCTGGAGAACATGGTCGGACCGTATTCCGGCGTGCCCATGATGCCGGAGATCATCCAGCCATCCAGGGGCTCGGGCGGGTAGGTGAAGGGAAGGCACAGCAGGCCGACAGAGAGTCCGCGGCGGTTGAAGTCCTTCCAGAAGGGCGCAACCCGGCTGTCCGATCGGCAGACTGGGCGCCAGCGGCGGTGGGTAGGGTCATACGACTGCATGGCGAGGATCCCGTGCTCCCGCGGTTCCACGCCCGTGTACATGCTGGTCCAGGCAACTGAGGTGACGGGGGGAATGGTGGAGCGCAGGCCCCCTCGGGCACCGGCCGAGGTGATTCGCTCGATGTTCGGAAGCTTCCCAGACTCCATCAGTGGGAGAGCCTGGTCCCAGGTCGCGCCGTCCAGGCCGATGATGGCCAGACGGCAGCGTTGCTTGCTCATGCGGACTTCCTCTCTCGCGCCAGCATTGGCCGGACGATCTTCGCCAGCCTGACGCCGATGGCGAGCATCGGGAGTGCGAACAGGGCGAAGGCCGTGAAAGCCCCCCAAGGCGGGGCGATACCGCGTGGCGCCAGGTAGGCCAGCGCAAGTCCGACCAGGAACGCCGGCCACAGCCCAATCGTTGTCACATTGTACGGCAGAATCCGGTACAGGCGCCAGACCCGCACCACTCGCCACAGATTTACCCCTGCCAGGGCGGCGGCCACGATGGCGGAGGCGGCAATCAGCCGGTAGCGCGGCACCCACGCGACGAACAGGCCCATCATGGCGATTGCGAAAGCGATGTGGTCCAGGGACATGATCCATGGTCGACCGGTCATGGTCAGGATCGAACCCACCGAGCCGGTGGCCGAATTGGCCAGCTGCCCCGCGCAGACCAGAACCAGAGCGTTGGAGCCTTTCACGAACTCGTCACCGAAAAGCCCCATGAATACCTGCGGCCAGCAGATGATCGCACCGAAGACCCACATGGCCAGATACGTTGCCATAGCGGTTGAGCCGATGAAGGTCTTCCTCAGGCCCGGTATGTCCCCCTTTGCGTGCAGTGCCGAGATGGTCGGCGAAAAGACAGTCTGCACCACTGCCAGCGGGAAGACCAGCATGTTCGCGCCACGCCAGGCCGCCGAATAGATCCCCAGTTCCGCCTTGGTCAGCAGCTTGCCAAGCACCAGGATGTCCACACCGCCGCCCCCGAAAGAGAAGATGCTGTAAAGGAGCATTGGCAACCCAAAGCTCAGAAGAGCTGCCCAAGGGATGCGGCTGCGGACATCAGCAGTGCGGGCGAGAACAGTGCGCCGGATGAAATGCCAGCCCACGACACACCCGAAGGCGGCGGCTCCTGTGTGCACCCAGGCCATTGCCTCGAAGCTGGGGCGCAAGATACCGACAGCGACGATGCCGGCAAGCAGGGCACCGGGCGCCAGAATCGACCCGACCGCGAGCATCTCCACGATGCGCTGCACACCCCGCAGCGCATTGACAATGATGTACTGCACCACCGCGAAAGGCATGGCGATGGCAAGGATTCGGATGGGAGGGGCCAGTTCCGGGATGCCGTACGCGTTTTGCGCTATCGTGGGCGCCAGCAGAGCGATGGCGATGGCCATGACCAGCGCGATGGCCCCATTCAGGAGGGTCGCGCCATATACCGTGCCCTTGAGTTCCTCTTTCTGCCCCAATGCGTCATAGTGTGCGACGTACTTCAGGACGCTCCAGCTCAGGCAGCTCTCGGCAACCTTCTCCCCCATCGTCTCGACGGTCAACGCCAGGCTGAACACACCGAAACGCTCGGCCCCAAGCACACGGGACATTGCCACACCCACTCCGAAACGCAGGAGCCGCTGAATGACTCTGCCGACGAACACGAGCGCTGACCCATGCAGCAGACTGCGTAGGCTGGTATGGTCGGCAGGTAGCTGGTCGCTGTGTGTGCTCAAAATTCGCTCCGTCGCGGCGGGTCGGGTTCAATGCGACCCCGTGGCGCCTGTGTGTCGGGCCGGCCCCCAGGCAAGCGGTCGGTCAACGTACTCCTGAGGTGCAGCCGCCCCCTCACTGCCACCGGCCGGCTGAGAACCTGCCGCGGGGCATCTCGGGGGCGGTTTTCGCGCCAATAATGCTGAAGTCGCGCTAGTCTTCGTCGCCGTAGTACTCGGAATAGTAGTAAGAACCGTAATAGTAGTACGAGCCCGGCGCCTGCTTCGCCTTGTTGATGACAACTCCCGGCAGGAAGTGCCCCTCGCGCTTGAACAACTCCACGAGCCGTTTCAGCGTTGGCCGTTTTGTGCTCTCGAGATCGACCACGATCACCGCGGCGTCGGCGATGCGCGTGAGAACCATGGCGTCCGCCAGAATACTGCCCGGCGGCGTGTCTAGAATCACCAGGTCGCACATGCCCTTGAGGCGCTGGACAAGATCCCGCATCGCGGTCGAGTCCAGGAGTTCACCGGGATTGGGCGGTATCGGACCGCTGGTGATCACGCGCAGGTTCGGGTAGTCAGTCTCATGCAGCACATCCTCAATGGGCAGGCCGTCCACCAGGCAACTGGTCAGTCCGGTGGTGTTGTCGAAGTCGAAGATTCGGTGCTGGCTGGGGCGGCGCAGGTCGGCGTCTACGAGAATCACTCGTTGCCCGCCTTCTGCGCACGCGATGGCGGTGTTCACAGACACCGTGGATTTGCCCTCCCCCATCGCGACGCTCGTCATCACCAGGGACGAGATGGCCCGGTTGACCGAACTGAACCGCAGCGCGGAGCGGATCATCCGGAAAGCCTCGGCGAAAGGCGACTTACCCATCGGGGAGCTCAAGAGAATGTTCTCGCGTCCGGTCTGTCGGAAGATCACCGCCAGCGTGGATACCCCGAGATGCTCCTCCATCTCCTGAACCGATGCGTATGTGTTGTCCAGGTAGTTGACAAGAAGCGCCACGCCAAGGGCGACGAGGAAGCCGAAGAAGATAGCAAATAGCAGGTTCTTCTTCTTGCTAGGGCTGACCTTTGGGGCCGGCGAGTCCGCGGCTTGGATCACCGTGGCGCTCGGGATCTCGACCATCTCGGCAAGCTGCAGGTCCTGGAGCTTCGCCATCAGAGCGAGATAGCGGTTCTCAGCAACACGCACGGAACGCTCGAGCTCGGCAGCCCGTCGTTGGTCGTCCGGGAGCCGACCTATCGCTGCCTGTGCTTCAGCAAGCCCTCGTCGTACCGCACTGGCTCTCTGCCGATTGGCCGCCAGTTCCACTTCCGCCAAGGTCAGTCGTTTCAGGATTTCGGCGTTGACCGGGTCGACGCGGGATTCCGTGCTGATCACCCGGTCCACCTGGCTCTCGAGCTGTTTGCGCACCGCGGCGATTTCCTTGTCGACGGCAGTGACTTTCTGGCTCGTCGGCGCGTAGTCGGTGATGAGTGCCGCCCGTTCGGCCTCGAGTGCCAGTAGCTTACCGCGGAGCGTATCCAGTGCCGGATTCCGTTCCAGCGTCTCGGCATCCTTGACGAAGCCATCTCCGCGGCCCAGCCTGGCCCGGAGTGCCTGCACCTCTGCCTGCGTCGCCGCGACCTGCGCGTCCGCGCGATTGGCTTCCTCCGACTGGCGCTGCGCATCCTCCACAAGACTCGTCACAGCCTCATCGACGGAGGTGATCCCGGCGCCCTGCCGGAACGCAGTGAGGTCCGCTTCGGCTTGAGCGAGTTCCGCACGAACCTCCTCTGCCTGTTTCTCAATGAACTCTCGGCCCTGGCTCGCAGTCTGACGGTTGCGCCGCAGCGTGAGTTCCACGTATTCCTGGGCGATACCGTTTGCAATCTTGGGCGCCATGAGTGGATCGGGTGCGCGCGCCGAGACGGTGATGATATCGGTTCCGGGGATGGTCTCGACAATGACGCCTGGCATCTCGGTCTCTGGGTCGATGCCCAGTTTTTCAAGGGCGGGTTTCAACACAAGAGCGCTGCGGATGAGTTCAATCTGTGTCTCGACGGTCCGAGCCTGCGCCATGCCCGTGATCCCGGTGAGCACGTCAGAAGCTCCCCCGCCCGAGCTCCCGAACCGGCTGGCTTCCACAAGAAGCTTGGCCCGCGCCCCATAGATGGGCGTGGCCGTGAAGGTCATCACTGTAATGAGGGCAATGATGGCGAGGTAGACGCCGATGAACCACCAGCGCCTGCGGTAGAGGATCAAGATGTAATCGCGTAGCCCGACTTCACTTTCCTCGTAGAAATCGGCGGGTCTCGCTGTATCCACGTATCGTGCTCCTGTGATTGCTCGCGAGCTGCGGGCGGAAGCGTGGTTGGCGTATTATACACACGGTCGTTGCGGAACTGCAAGCCGCCCCCGGACGGCCCAGGAGCATCAGTTCTGCGGGATGCGTGCCGGCTGGGGCCGGAGTCGTATTTGGCGTGCCCTTCGCCCTGAGCCGTTGCCTCACAGCCCGCGGAGCGGGCGGCAGCCTGTAGCCGGGGCGGAAGCTCCCGAATTGCCGCCCCGCGATGCGCCCTGAGCACCCGAGGGGGGTGGGCGACAGGCCGTTCTCCCCGCACCCGGTTCGGCTTCCTCTCCGGGGCTTGTGGCCCATTCCTGGGACCTGACAGCACACCGCACGGGCCCAACACCGTGGACACCGGACGCAGGCCACACGCGGCAGGCACGTATTCCGCAGAACCGACGAGCCTGCCGAACGGCCAGGACCGGCCGGGCTGCCGAATGGGAGGAAGTTGGGTCGACGCGTACCTACTCTGCGCTAATACCCGCCTTCTCCGGAGACGCAGTACCAGTGAAACGAGCTCCCGTGGCTGCCGCGAGCACACGCAGCAGACGCTCATCATCGCAATCAAGGACAGCGGCACGTAACTCCGAGAGTGCTTCCTGGACCTGCGGGAACACGGGTGCCTTGCCATTCACCTGAACGCGCTGAACCCCGGGCACCCGGGTCGGCACCAGTTCTTCGTATGGATTGACCAGACGTTCGTGGAGTTTTTCACCAGGCCGAAGACCAATGAACTCGATAGCACCCGGCGCATCAGGGTCCTTACCGTACATCTGGAGTATGGTTCGCGCAATGTCCACGATCTTGATTGGCTCACCCATATCCAGGACGAACACCTCTCCACCCTCACCCACGGCACCCGCCTGAAGTACGAGAAAGGAGGCCTCCTCGATTGTCATGAAGTAACGATCCGCTTCGGGATCGGTTACGGTGAGCGGCTTGCCTGCTTCCGCCAGGGCACGGAAAATCGGCACCACACTTCCCGCGCTTCCGAGAACATTACCGAAACGCACGGCCACGAACTTCGTCTTGCAGGAACCGTTCATGCCCGCGACGATGCGCTCTCCCATGGCCTTCGTCGCGCCCATGACGCTGGTCGGCTCGGTCGCCTTGTCGGTGGAGATCAACACGAAGCGCTCTACGCCGTAGCGGCACGAGAGGTCGGCGATCGTCGCCGTCCCCAGGACATTGTTGTTGACTGCCTCGAGGGGGTTGCATTCCATCAGGAAAACGTGCTTGTGTGCAGCTGCGTGGAAAACCACTTCGGGCTTCCAGCGTCGGAGAACGGCCTCGACTGCAATGGGGTCTGTAACATTGCAGATGACGGGCTCGAAGGCGATTTCCGGGAAGCTGTCCACAAGCTCGTAATAGATGCGGTGAATGCGGTTCTCGCCGCGCCCCAGCAGGATAACTCGCCCCGGTTGATAGCGGCACAACTGTCGACAGATCTCGCTGCCGATGCTGCCGCCGGCGCCGGTCACCAGGACGGTGCGCCCGGCGATGTAGTCATTGGGCAGCGCGAGGCTGAAGCAACTTGGTTCTCGCCCGATGAGGTCGCCCACGTCGATGTCACGCACGCGCCCCGGCATCTGCCCCGGCGCGAGCTCCAAGAGCCGTGGCATGATACTTACCCTGACACCAATGTGAGCACCTGCCCGCACAAGGCGCTCAACTTTCGCATCAGCCTCTTCCCCCCGGCTTCTCGCTACCAAGACCTCATCCAAGTCATAGCGGCTCGCGAGCTTCTCCAGGTCGTCGACCGTACCCAGGATGCGCAGTCCACCCGCGAGCATACCGGTCAGAGAAGGGTCATCGTCAAGCAGCCCGATGATCTCGTAGGGGCTCGCCGGATCGCTTGCGGCTTCTCGGGCGAGATTGTTGCGGGCACGGCCGCTTCCGTACACCACAGCCCGGCTCTTGCCCTCCGGCTTGCCGCTGCGGAACACGAACCGGGACCGCAGTACGCGCCAACCGAAGCGGCTTGCACCGATGAGCATCGTCGTGATGCCCCAGGAGATGATCAAGACGCTGATCGGATACAGGTCGTGGTGGATAAACAAAGTCAGACCGGCAACGGCCCCAAAGGTTAGCCCCACGCTCAGGATGATCGTGACGGCGGCGTCTATCGATGCGTACTCCCAAATGCGGTTGTACAGCCCCAGCGCGAAAGAGACCGCGAGCAGAAGCAGGGTCATCCAGGGGGCCGTCATCTGCCACAAGGCCCAGTACGGCTCCGGTATCGAGCCGTCAAAACGCAAGACCAACGCGAGCATGACGCTGAGATTCAGGATGCACGCGTCCATCAGGGCCAGGACCACTCGCATGACCCTGGGCTTGAATCGGCCGTTCTTCACGTCGTCAGGACTCCCTTTGCCTGGCCCCGGTGCCAAGACTGCGGCCTCCGGTGGCACGCTGTCTGTTGGAGCAGGGCTTGACAACCTGGCGCCGTCACAGCAGGTCCTGTGGGATGCCCGTCATCGCTGTGCAAACTTCGCCCGCCGTGACCAGACCCGATTGCTGCCGGCACTTGGTTCTGCGGTAAGACTTCGCCGTTCACTTAGACAAAAAAGACGGCCAACCGTACCGTCGGCATCAGCATTGCCCAAGGCAAGTTCGAGCACACGCCAAAACGGCCTCGCTGAAGTCTCGAGCACCGGCCTCGACCCGTCCTGTCTGGTCTGCCCGCCGGCCTGAACCCTCCTTGCAGTTTACCACAGGTCCGCGTTGCACCCAAGACCTACTTGGCATTCACAGGGCCAAGGTCAGCGAATGCTCTTTCAGCCATGTCCGATGTCTTCGGTATTCCGGCATAATACCCGCCACCAGCGCCCAGTACTCCCTGGAGTGGTTCGGCTGCAGCAGGTGGCACAGCTCGTGCACGATCAGGTAGTCCATCACTTCGGGCGGCGCCATGACTAGTCGATAGCTGATACTTATATTGCCATTTCTTCCACAGCTTCCCCATCTTGTTTTCATATCCTTCACGGTAACCTTCGCCGGCGACACCCCCAGTCTGCGCGCGAACTCGGGCAGTCGCTGCCGAACGACCTTGAGCGCCTCATCGCCGAGCCATTGGCGCAGGAGGCCTCGCGCGGTCTGTCCAACCCTGTCCTCGCCCACGGTCTCGGGGACCGCGATAGTCATCTCCCCCTCGGCGACGCGGACAGTGCCCCGGCGCTGGGGTGTCCGGCAGATCACCAGGCGCACAGGCTCACCCAGTATGCGCAACTCCTGGCCTGTCTCCAGCGGACCGGCGGCGGGTGAGGTGTTCTGGACATGGCTCACCCGCGCGCGTACCCAGTCGGCATGCTGGAGCACGAAGCGGTCAATGTCCGCCAGGGGAACGCCATTGGGCGCCCGCACCTCTACTTCAGAGCGCGAGTTGACGTGCAGCGCCATCCTGCGTCTCCGCGGGTTCCTGCGAACGATGAATTCGATGGTGCCCAGTGGGTCCTGCACTCGCCGCCTTGGGGCCTCGCACGTCCGCGCTCCCGACAACTGCGCCCGCAGCCAGTCGGCTACCTGGGCCAGGAACTTTTCACAGTCTGCATCTGAGGCAACGGACGGGGCGCGCACCACCACGCGGCCGTCCAGATGAACTGCGACCTCGAAGCGTCTGCGCCGGGCGTTCCGGATGATCTCATACTCAATGGTATCCTGACCAAGACGATACTTTGGCAACTGGGCACTCCTTTTCCGATGGCCGGCGGTTCCGACTTGACTGCTACGTGCCGGCGGGGAGTCTGCCGCCGACTACGAACTCCAGTTCCACCAGCGCCGCTTGCACGCTGAGCCGGGCCAACAGGTGTTCCTTCAGCGCCCTGATGAGCGCCACCCGCTCTTTGAGAACGTCCACCATATTCAGCTGCATCTGGTTGTACCGCAAGGTCACATGATCCACGGCCCGCTGGTGAGCTGGAATGATCTCCGTGCGCAGCAGCCGCTCGTGTTCCATTGCCAGATTGAGTCGTGCGAGCGCAACTGCCACGTCTTCCCGGACCTGGGCTTCCAATGCGCTCAGGGAAGCCCGTGACCGGCGCAGTTCCGCACGGGCTTTCGCGCGCATGGCCCGGTTGTCGTCGGCCACCGGTAGCTCCACAGAGAGCGCCAGCCCGAAGAGCGACGAACTGTCGGGATCCCGCGTATATGCCGGCCCCAGGCTTACGGCGCTCCAGGTGCTGCGTCGCTCCAGCGCCAGGTCGGCTTCTGAGACCCGCACCCCGAGCCGTGCAGCCCGCAGGTCCGGGCGGTGTGCCAGAGCGTAACCGACAAGCTCCGCTCCGTCCAGGCGGGTATCGGGCAGGTCCGGCAGATCGCCCGCGATCTCCATGCCAACGTCCGGCCCGAGACCCAGTATCCGCCGCAGACCTGCCAGAGCCACCCGCACGGCAGCATCTGATTCAGCGAGATCCATCGCAGCGCGGCTCACGTCAGCATCGGCATGAGACCGCTCCAACTCCGTGGTATAACCGTACTCATAGCGCGCGTATATCTGGTCGCGAAGCTCGCGAACCGCTGCCAGCAGCGTCTCCGACTGTTCTCGCGCCGCGCTGAGAATCACGCACTGGTCGTGGGCCCGCCGCGCATCAGACACCGTGTTGAGGATCGCGGACGATACCTGTGCCACAGTGCGCTCATACCCGACCCGTGACACGCCCTTGCGTGGCGGCACGAGCCAGAGATCCGCCAGGTTCCAGAGCGCCTCGATTTCGAGTTCGTTGCCGCGCTGGTGCTCGGGGAACTGCAGCGACAAATCCACAACCGGGTTGGAGTACAGCCGTGCCTGCGTCAGCTCTGCTTCCGCAATCCCCAGTTCCTGAAGCTGGGCGCGCAGTTCAGCATTGTTGAGCAGAGCGACCGTTACCGCTTCATACCGCGTGATTCCGTCGGCCAGCGCATCCGCCACCAGCCGCTCAGCGTCCGGCATCCGGACGAGTGCCTCCGGGTCATCGATGGCCTGCGCGGGCGAAGGAGCCTTCTCATCGGCCAGGGCAGACACGAGACACAGCCAGATGGCACAGGCGGCCAGGATCGCCCGGATTGCATTGCCACGAGCTGACTTGCGCCGCTCCATCACTCTCCACCCCTCTCACTGAAGTGTCTCCACGGCTCTTCGGGGTTTGTCGGCATCACGTTGATGATGGTGAACATCCCGCCGTGCCCCATGACTCCCATCGGGACGTCGGCGTGCGCGTTGACGATGTGGTGCAACTTGTGGCAGTGCAGGCGCCAGAGCCCCGGATTCCACGCCACGAACTCCACGTCTCGGGTGCTGCCGGGAGGCACGTCCACGGTGTTTCCAGGCCATTGCGCGGATTCCGGGATAGGCCCGCCCTCGGTGCCCACCACCTTCCACGTGTAGCCGTGGATGTGGATGGGGTGCGAGTCCATGCTCATGTTGCCGAAACGAATGCGGACGCGCTCGCCCTGTCGCAGGTCGATGCGCTGTATGTCCGGCGCAGCCATCCCGTTGAAGGTGAACCAGTTGAAGTCCATGGTTACCAGGTCCGGGTTGGGGTTGCCGGGGCGGAAAGCCCACTCCTGCATCATGATGCAGATCTGCCGGTCGGGCCGGTTTGTATACTCTCTCGGGTGCACCACGAGAAAGCCCGCAAGACCGTAGCTGTCCTGCTTCATCATATTGAAGCCGGAGTGATACAGGAAAGTCCCATTCTGGTACAGCGTGAACTCGTAGACCCGCATGCCGCCCGGCGGTGTAGGGGCTTCGGTCAGTCCTCCTGCGCCATCCATCGCGTTGGGCAACTCAATCCCGTGCCAATGGATCGACGTCGGCTCCGGGAGTTCATTATGCAACATCACCCGGATGCGGTCGCCTTCGGTGCATTCGATGGTTGGTCCGGGCGAACTGCCGTTGTACCCCCAGACGCGCACACGGTGTCGGAAGTAGTGGCCATGGAGTTGCCCGGTGAATCGGTTGAACTCCCTGACGAGACTCATATCCATGGGGTTGCCTGACGTCATGTCGTACTCGATGGGCTGCGCGAAGAGGTGGAACACCTTCACATCGCCGTCCATCTCGTACCCGAGCGCCGGAACGTTCAGTGTCTCCACGACGCCCATCTGCATGCCGGTGTGTGGCGCGCGCGAGGGCACAAAGCCTTCACGCGCCCAGGTGGCGGCAGGCGGCATCTGCATGCTCGCGCCCTCGCCCATTTGCATGTCACCGTGGGGCATCTCCCCCGCTTGACCCATCTCGTGCCCTTCGTGCCCCCCATGCCCTGCCATCTGTGCAGAGCCCGTCGCGGCAATCAGCGCAAGCGCGATCGCCACAACCCCGCAGGACGAACTCCGTCTCTGTCCATACAGCATCTTTCCAGCACCTCCTCAGATGCAACCGCTGGACGCTGCTTTTGCCTGCCGGGGCCCTGCGCAGCGCCGGTCAGCCTGTCACGAACTCCGCCAGCAACTTCGCGCAGTTCTCCATCGCGCCCAGGTGTCCGATCTCGTACCCGTGGCTATTCTGGGTCGGGAACCCGATGCATCCCGCGCGGCCCACCAGCCCGTACTTGCTGGACACCGTGGCGTCGCTGCCGAAAGACCGCACCAGCATGGGCTGGTGCCCTCCGCAGCAGTTGTCCGCCAGCTTCGAAAGCTGGTCGGCCATCCCCTTGTGCAACACGAAGACTGCATCCTTGTAGAAAATCACCGGGTGGTCAGTCATCCGGATGTCGTACTCCGGCGCGATGGGCGCGATCTCCACGGCGATGTGGGTGTCCACCGGCAGGCTATGGCAAACGTACGCGCCGCCCATGATCCCGGTCTCCTCGGAGCCGGTGATGCCCAAATAAACATCGCTCTTCGGCTTCTTGCGGCCCTGCCGGATGCGGTCGGCCGTGCGCAGGAGCACGGCGACGGACGCCTTGTCATCCAGCGCATACCCGGCCACGCAGTCGCCGATATACAGCGGCGTCTTGCGTGCCCGCGCAACGCACGCCCGGGTGCCGAGGCCCACTCCTTTCGCCGCAAGTTCCTTGCGGTCCAGTTTGCAGTCGAGGTAACACATCTCCCATGTGAGGGCCTTGGTCTTCGCATCGTTGATCAGCGGCGACAGATGACTGGAATGGGTGCTCCCCACGCAGAGAATCCCCGTGATCACCTCCTCGCCCAGCACATCGAAGGGCCCTTCGCCATAGGACCACGGTACGCAACCGCCAAGGGGATCCAGCCAAATCTTCCCGTCTTCATCGATTTTCCGCACGATGGTGCCAATTTCATCCTTATGCGCGGTCAGGATCACCGCACCATCCGCGCTTTCGCCCTTGATCTTGCCGATGAGGTTCCCGTTGGCATCCATCCAGGCTTCGTCACAGCGCTCCTCCAACAGGGGCAGGCACAGGCGATCCATCTCGCCCTCGTCGCCTGATGGCGAGTGGGTCACAAGG
This sequence comes from Armatimonadota bacterium, assembly GCA_013314775.1. Taxonomy (NCBI): domain Bacteria; kingdom Bacillati; phylum Armatimonadota; species Armatimonadota bacterium. Next base: position 265,538 of record JABUFB010000011.1, read on the forward strand.
AGGGCGTCGAGCAGCGTCTTCAGCTTCGCGTGCATGTCGCGAACCTCGCTATCGTTGGTACATATCGGCCGCCTGCTACAGGTTGACGGGCTGTCCGATCTCGGCCGATTCCACCATTGCCGCCAGGGCTTTCGTGATCATCAGCCCGTCGTGGCCGGTGATGAGCGGCTCTTCATCCCGCAAAAGGCAGTTGACAAAATGCACCAGCGCGTCGTACACGAACCCCCGCGGCTCACCCGCAACTTCTCCGGAAAGAAACCCCGGCGTCTTCATCTGTGCCGGCGTGGCCACCGTGTGCACTGGCATGTTCGGGTCCACGTTCACATACCCTGCGGTGCAAATGAGTTGGAACTTGCTGTCTACGATGTTGGGCATCGACTCAGGTAGAATCCAGCACGACTCGAAATTGCCCACGCAGCCGTTCTCGAACTCCACGGTGGCCTGGTAGAAGTCGGGCGTGTCGATCCCCATCCCCTTGAGTACCTGCGAACGGCAGACCGCGAACACCCGCTTCGCCTCACTCCTGAAGTACCACCGGGCGATGTCATACCGGTGACAGATGAGCCAGAAAGGCAGGCGCGTTGAACCGGACCACGACAGCATCTTCGTGGGCACATAGAGGGTGTTGTTCAGGCGTGCATAGGCGTACAGCGGTTCGCCCAGTTCGCCGCGGTCCAGCATTTCCTTGGTGGACCAGAACAACGGCTGCCAGCGATTACTCCAGTTGATCATCAGCCGCTTGCCTGACGCCCGCCAGGCGTCCACCATGGCCTGCGCGTCCTCAACCGAAGTCGCCATGGGCTTCTCCAGCAGCACATGCTTGCCCGCCTGCAATGCGGCGACAGTGGATTCCCGGTGCAGGTGATCGGGCAGGGCGATGGAAACGGCGTCGATGGAGTCATCCTCCAGCAACGCACTCCAATCGGTGAGCGCGTGTCGGGCGCCGTACTTGAGGGCAGTGGCTCGCGCCCGGTTCTCGTCAACATCGCAGACGGAGACCAGCTCGGCATTGGGCAAGGATGCCACGATCTTCACGTGCGATTCGCCCTGAATGCCGCACCCGATGACCCCGTACCTGATCCTGCCTGGCGCAAATCCGCGTGACATGACGATCACCCTTTCGAAGAGAGACAGAGCCCTCGAGCCGCTGGCCCCGGCGCGGCCTACAGGCGCGGGCCCACGCGAGGCGCCACATGAGATAAGACAGTTCCCTGGAGGCCCACCGGTTCCCTCCAGCGTCACAGGCAGTTAGGGAACTGTGTTATAATCGCGCCCATGCAGAACACGTACTTCATCGAAACCATGGGCTGTCAGATGAACGAGCGCGATTCGGAGACCATCGCCGGCGTGCTCGAATCCCTGGGCTTGCACGCCGTGGATTCTCCGGCGGATGCCCGCGTCATCGTGCTGAACACCTGTGCGGTGCGGGAGAAGCCCGTCCACAAGGTCTTCTCGCGCCTTGGAGACCTCCGGCGGCAGAAACGCGAGAACCCGGGGACTATCATCGTGGTCGCCGGTTGCGTGGCGCAGACCTCGCAGAACGAACTCCGGACGCGTGCGCCTTTCGTTGATCTGATCCTCGGGCCAAGGAGCATCGCCGGGCTCGCGGAAGCCGTGCGCGAAGCCTCCGGCCAGCAACGGGTCCTGGCGGATGATGCGGAGATTATCCCCGAAGGTTTGCCTTTCACGCGCGCCGAAAGCGTGAATGCCTTCGTGAATGTGGGCTACGGCTGTGATAATTTCTGCGCCTACTGCATCGTGCCGTTCGCCCGTGGCCGTGAGCAGAGTCGAGCGCCTGAGGACGTGGTTGCGGAGGTGGCCGACGCGGTGGGTTCCGGGCGGCCGGAGGTGACCCTCCTGGGGCAGAACGTGAATAGTTACCGGGGGTGCGCTGCGACCGGACAGACCGTGAGTTTTCCCGAACTGCTGCGCCTCGTGGACGCGGTGGACGGCCTGCGCCGTCTGCGCTTCACGACCTCACATCCGAAGGACCTCTCCCCCGCCTTGCTCCAGGCGATGGCCGAACTACCCACCGTCTGCGAGCACCTGCACCTGCCCATCCAGTCCGGGGACGATGAGGTACTCGAGCGCATGGGAAGGGGATACACGCTAGCGCACTATCTCGAGATCGTGCACCAGGCGCGGGAGCTGATCCCCGGTATAGCGCTCACCACCGATGTGATGGTGGGCTTCCCGGGTGAGACCCCGGAGCAGTTCGAACGCACTCTGTCGGCCTTTGAAGAGATCCGCTACGATCAGGCCTTCATGTTCATGTACAACGATCGGCCCGGCACGCGCGCGGCCGGCTTCCCCGACAAGGTGGACGAGGGGGTGAAGCTGGAGCGACTGCAACGGCTGGTAGAACTGCAGAACGTGATCAGCCGAGCGAAGAACGAGCAAGAACTGGGGCGCATCGTCGAGGTGCTGGTGGAGGGACCAGACGACAAGTCACCCGGCTACCTTCGCGGGCGTACGCGGACCAACAAGCTCGTGATCTTCCCGTCGCCGGCAATTCCCGCCGGGAGCTTCGTCAACGTCCTGACCCGCGAGGCATTCCTCTGGGGTTTCAAGGGCGAGCCCGCCTGAGCGTAGGCAAAACGCCAAGGGGAGCTGCCTTGGCCTCTCCCCGTCACACCCCCGCGGCGAGGCGGTCCACCAGTTGCTGCATGGCGTCCACAACAGCCGGCGAGAACTGGGTGCCCCGTCCCGTGTCCAGTTGGGACAGGGCCTCTTCCGTGCTCAGAGCCGCACGGTACGGCCGGTCTGAGGTCATGGCGTCGAAAGCATCGGCGGCCATGATGATATGGGTCAGGTCAGACAACTGGCTGCTCATCAGGCCCTCGGGATACCCCTTCCCATCGTACCGCTCGTGATGGTGAAGCACCAGGGGCAGTGCGTCCTGCAGGAAATGCGCCGGTGCGAGCACTTCCGCGCCGATGACCGGGTGCATGCGAATCGCCGACCACTCTTCGGGGGTGAGGCTGCCGGGCTTATGCAGCACGGCGTCGGGGATCGCAATCTTCCCTACATCATGCAGCCCCGCCGCCAGTTCCAGAGTCTCTGCGTCGCCGGGGGATAACCCGAGATGCTCGGCCACGTGTCTGCAGATGCCGGCCACTCGCTGCGAATGGCCGTGGGTATAGGGGTCCCGGGCCTCGAGGGTTCGCGCCATGGCCTTGACCGTGCCAAGATATGCGCGCTGCAGGCTCTCCACCAGGTTCGCATTGCGCAGCAGCAGTCCACACTGAGCGGAGAGCACGGAGAGAAGCTGAAAGTCGCCCCGAGCGAAGGGCTCGGCGTTCCCGAAACGCCCCACCGCAACCGCGCCGCAGTTCCGGTTCCCATCCCACAGCGGAAACGCCAGCGCTTCAGCCATGCCTGGCGCCGTGCGCACTTCGCGCAACGAGACCTGACGCACTGCCCCACTGAGAGGGTGGCGGGATCCCAGCGCTGTGTAAAGAATGGGCGCGTCGCTTTCGGCGGCCAGTCGCAGCAAGTGACCGTCGGACACTTCCGTATCCCCCGCCGCGTCCAGGGCCCCGTCGCCCACGGTGAAAGCCACCAACTTGCCGTCGCGCACAACCCCAAGATACGCGATATCGCTTCTTGTCTGGCACGCCGCCGTGGTAGTGGTGACCCTCAGCATTTCCCACGGGTCCTCCACCTGCCGCGCATCCTGGCTGAGGCGGAACAACTCGGACAGCTCCTGCTCCCGGGATCGCGCGCGCTCTTCATCCCGGCGTCGCAACGCAAAGTGGACCGCCTTGAGCAGGTCCTGTTCGGTGAAGGGCTTGGGCAGGTAGTCCACCGCACCTGTCCTGGCTGCCCCTCGCGCCGTCTCCAACGAGGTATCGCCCGTGATCAGGATACAGCTTGTGGACGGAAACAGTTCGCGGACCGACTGAACCAGATCGAGCCCGTTCATCCCCGGCATCTGGACATCTGTAACCAGCAATTCAGCGGGCTGGTCGCGCAGCACCGCAAGAACGCGTTCACCGGTGGAGGCCGGGACGACCCGGAAGCCGTTCCTTGCCAGAGCGTCGCCAATCAACTCGCGCATGGTCGGATCGTCATCGGCGACGATCGCACGCAACTCCGGTGCAACATCCGAGAGCATCCCGGGAGACTCCTGTCGGGCATGGTCTAGCACGAAGTCTGCATCGGCAGCGGGTGAGGGAACTTGAGGAACGGGCGGGCAAGGCAAATGCGCCGACCGGGACGGTCGGCCTACGCGGCATCGTTGGACGGAGGTGACGCCCCCGACAGCCTCCGGGCCAGGAGAATCGCTCCCGCCTTGCTCAGGGGTTGGTTGGCATTGCCGCAGTCGGGCGCCTGCACGCATGAGGGGCAACCATCCTCACACGGACACGCCGCGATAGTCTCCGCCGTCGCCGCCATCAGTTCGCCAAGCCGCTCGTACCCGGTCTCGCAGATACCCACGCCGCCGGGATAGCTGTCCCACATGAAGACAGTCGGATCGGCGACATCCGGGTGCCCCAGGTTCGATGAACCGGCCACGTCGTGGGGATCGCACAAAGCCACCAGCGGGAGAAGCTGGATGATCGCGTGCTCAAGGGCATGAATCGTGCCCATCAGGTCGTAACCGGCGGACTGAATGGCCTCCACATCCGCCCGGCTGAGCGTAATCCACGCGCCCACGGTCTCATAGGAGGACGGCGGCAAGTCAAGGTCCTCGCGCCCCAGCTCCCGTTCCGTGATTTGCTCGCGCTTGGTGAATCCCAGCACGGCAGATTTCACCTGCAGACGCCCCAGTTTCGCCGTTGCCCCGCCGGGCAGGCTGCGCGCGTCTTCCTCCTCGTCGATTCGCACGTCACCAGCGGTCAGCGGGACCGTGTAGTAGCGCGCGTCCGTGGGAACTACGGTCGCCACCCGTTTCTCCAGGTCAAGCGTCTCCACGAGATACGTCTGCCCCGCGTGCAGATAGATCGCCCCCGGATGCACCAGACGGAAGGCCGATGCATCATCCATCGTGCCCAGCAGTATGTCCTCTTGCCCCGCGCGGCGCAGGACGATGTCGTACCCCGGCCCTCCTGCGCTGCGGATGTTGATCTCCCGTGCGGGATAGGTCGTCGGGTCGATCCAGTACCACGAGCCGCGAAGTGTCACGTAACGGTGTTCGGCGAGAATCTCCAGGATCGCGTCCATTTCCGGCCCGAACAACTCGCGGTCCCGTTCACTAATCGCCAGTTCGTACGCCGCGCACAGCAGGTGCCCGCCCAGGATGAACCGGTTGAAGGGGTCGATGATCGCCCGCTCCGAGGTGTTCTCCAGGATGTACTCAGGATGCCGCATGAGGTACTGGTGTATGCCGCCGGGCATACCGATGAGCACCGCCAGCGCATCCTGCTTGCCTCGTCCAGCGCGCCCGGCCTGCTGGCGAGTGGAAGCGACGCTGCCGGGGTATCCTGCGAGGATCGCCGCATCCAGGCCGCCGATGTCCACTCCGAGCTCCAGAGCGGTGGTGGACGTGACCGCCAGTAGGTCGCCGTCGAACAGGCGCTGCTCGATGGCGCGGCGCTCCGAGGGCAGATAGCCGCCACGGTAGGCCAGGATCTTATCGGCCAGCTCCGAGCCCTCGAGGCGCTGACGGACGTAGCGCAGGATCAACTCGGCCTGCACTCGGGCGAGAGTGAAGCAGATCGTGCGCACATCCCGCCGCATGAGACGGATCAGCAGATCCGCGGCCTCCAGGTTCGCGCTGCGGCGCCTCGCGGTCTTCCGGTCGAGCACCGGAGGGTTCCACAGGACGAAAGTGCGGTTGCCCTGAGGCGCCCCGTCGTCGTCTACTAGCGAGAAATCCAGGCCCGTCAGAGCGTCACACAGGCCCTTGGGATTGGCGATGGTCGCCGAGCAGCACACGAACTGCGGGTCCGAGCCGTAGTGCCGAGCGATTCGCCTGAGGCGCCGAATCACATTGGCCGTGTGGCTGCCGAACACTCCCCGGTAGACGTGCACCTCATCCAGCACAACCAGACACAGGTGGCGGAAGAAGTCGGCCCAGGTGTGGTGGTAGGGCAGGATGCCCACATGGAGCATGTCCGGGTTCGTGAGAACCACGTGGCATTCTCGCTTGATCCGCCGGCGAATTGAAGGTGGGGTGTCGCCATCGTAGGTCTCGGCGGTGAAAGTGCGGCCGGCACCGAACCCCTCCAGCTTGCGCAACTGGTCCTGCGCGAGTGCTTTCGTGGGGTATACCACCAGCGTCCGACTTGTGGCCGACTCACTCAGGCGCTGGGCCATGGGCACAGTGTAGCAGAGGGTCTTTCCGCTGGCCGTCGAGGAGACCACAACGACATGCTCACCATCGAGGATTCGGTCTATTGCCTCCGCCTGATGAGACCAGAGTTGCTGGATGCCCAGTTCGCGGAGACAGTCGCGAACAGACGGTTGCAACTCGTGGCGGAGTTCCCGGAAACGCGCAGGATGTCCCGGCAGATGCCGCACGTGCTCGATCTGCCCGGAGTACTCGGGGGACTGTGTGAGGTCGTGGATGAATGCGGCGAAGTCCACGGAGCCCAGGCTCCTTGCCGCCGACTGTGGAATTGCGGAGATGAGGCGGGTCCGCGGCTACCCGTTGTAGATATTCATGGCCCGCTCGATGCCCTCCGAGACCCAGCACTCCAGGGCTTCGCAGGCGCGCTCGACCATGTCCTCGACGGTCTTGCGCTCAGTAGGCCGGAAGTCCGACAGGACCCAGTCCCTCGCGCTGATCCCGGCCGGCGGGAGCCCTATGCCCAAACGAACGCGCTGGATCTCGCTCGTACCGAGATGACTGACGATAGAGCGGATTCCCTTATGTCCGGCGTCGCTGCCACCACGGCGCAGCCGGATGATTCCCAGGTCCAGGGCGATATCATCGTACACGACAATGAGATCAGCATGTTCGATCTTGAAGAACTGAGCGATCCGCCGCACGGAATCGCCGCTGTCATTCATGTAAGTCTGCGGCTTGGCGATGATCGTGTCCGTCCCTTTGATGCTTCCACGGCCGTAGATAGCGCGTAACCTGCGCCGGCCAAGGTCAATGCCATGCCGGGCGCCCAGCGCGTCGGCAACGAGAAACCCCGCATTGTGGCGGGTGTTCTGATAGCTCGGGCCTGGGTTACCCAGACAGGCGATAAGCTTCATAGAGACGATGACTCCGCCGGAGCAGCAGACAGCAGGTACGAAAGGGGTGCGGCGCGGAGCCGGAGCCCGGCCGCACCCTCCGGGTAACGGTCTCGACGCCTACTCGGACCCTCCAGAGGCGCGGTCTTGCGCATCGTCCTCGACTTCCGCGATGCTCTCGATCTCGCCCTCGACAGCCTCCATTCCCTCGTCCTCGGACACCATCTTCGCCGGCGGTACACAGGTCGCCACGGGTGTGTCGGCATCGGCGAGGACCTCGACACCTTCAGGCACATCGAGCTGGGACACTGTGCGGGTCTCGTGTAGCTGCATTCCCTCAATGCTGAGCACCAGACTCTCCGGGATTCTCAGAGGCATGCACGAGACCTCGACCTCATGCAGGATCTGGTCGATAACGGCTCCATCCGCCTGGGCCGGCGAGGATCCCTCGAGATGGATAGGGACTGAAACGTTGACCTTCTCGCGGAGAGAGATCCACTGGAAGTCCACGCTCTCGGGAATTCGCGTGAGGGGATGTCGCTGCATGCTCTTGATGAGTGCCGCGGTGCCTTGCGGGTCCGAATAGCCCTCGATCTGAAGGTCGAAGACCACATTGCCGCCCGCGTGCCTGGCGAGAATCCGTTCCAGTTTGTCCCGTGATACCGTGAGTTTCATCGCGTCGCGGCCCTGCCCGTAGGCGACTGCCGGGATGAAACCATCGCGCCGCAGTTGGCGGGCTGCGCCTTTGCCCTTTTCCTCGCGGAGGTGGGCGGCCAGAACGATCTGCTCCATGCTTGCTCCTCCTAAGACATCCTGTCCGACGGTCGCGCCGGACAGAACATGCTCTGCCTGTTCAGCTTCGGCCCGCCACCGGGCCCGAAGATTCCATCACTCCGACAATCACGACGCTGCCGCGAGCACCGATCGGGCTCAGGCAGCAGCGACGCTCAGGTCCCTTGTTAGAACAGCCGTTTCTGCGACGGCGCATTGTGGCCGATGGTCGCGCTCACAGACTGACTAAGGTGGATGCGCTCGATGGCCTCGGCCAGCAGCGGCGCCACACTGAGGACTATCATTTTATCGAGACGCCGCGCACCGTCCAGCGGTATGGTATCCGTGACCACGACCGTGTCGATCTCATCTCCGCTCAGGCGCTCAATCGCCGGTCCGGACAGCACCGGGTGGGTCGCCGCCGCGTGCACTTCCACAGCACCCCGCGCCCGCAACTCGCGCGCGCCGTTCACCATGGTGCCGGCGGTGTCCATCATATCATCGAGCATAATCGCCCGCTTGCCCTGGAGATTGCCGATGACCTCGATGATCTCGGACTCATTGGGCTCCGGGCGGCGCTTGGCGATAATCGCCAGCGAACTGTTCAGATCGTCAGCCATGGAACGCACGTCATCCACGCCGCCCACGTCCGGAGATACGATAACGGTATCTTCCCCGGTCAGCCCGGCATTACGGAAGTGTTCTGCCATGATCCTGCGCGCTGGAAGGTGGTCCACCGGAATGTCAAAGAAGCCCTGGATCTGGTCAGTGTGCAGGTCCACGGCGAGAACCCGGTCAGCGCCCGCACTGGTAATCAGGTTCGCGACCAGCTTGGCCGTGATGGGCTCCCTGCCCCTGGCCTTGCGGTCCTGGCGCGAGTAGCCATAATACGGCAAGACGGCAACGATCCGGGCAGCCGAGCCCCGCCGAAACGCGTCGAGCATGACCAGAAGCTCAACGAGATGTTCGTTCACCGGCGGACAGGTGGGCTGCACCAGGAAGACGTCGGCCCCGCGCACGCTGTCATTGATCTTGACCTGGACCTCGCCGTCCGAAAACCGGCCGACCTCCATATCACCCAAAGGCTGGCCAAGGATCTGGGCGATGCGGCGGCCTAGTTCGGGGCTGGCATTGCCCGAGAAGATTTTCAGCGGACCGTACTGCACGGATGGCCACCCCTGTGTCCTGTCATGAAGCTGCGCGCGCCGGACCGGCATGGGGCGCTGCCGGGCGTCCATGGCCTCGCGCGGCAAGTGCGGCAAGAGTTGTCGACGGCTGATCCCCCGCTGCAGATCAGTCATTGGCTGGGGCGGCAGGATTCGAACCTGCGAGTGCGGGATCCAAAGTCCCGTGCCTTACCGCTTGGCGACGCCCCAGCGAGAGCGCCCCATGTCACCGTGGACTGTCAGCGCGTCGACCGGCTGATCAAGGCTTCCACAGTGGCGATGTGACTCGGTTTGTCCACATCGAACCCCACTTCAGGGTAGGGCGAGATCACCGCGGCCACCTGAGCACCTAGAATAGTACCGGCGCGCGCCAGAATCTGCGCCATGGACAGCCGCCCAGCGATGAACCGGAAAACGAAGCCCCAGCCCAGGAGCGCTGACAACGCCAGGGGGTTCTTGCGCATGGAGAACGCTCTTTCGAGCTGTTGCCCTTGCTCCTCCAGGAACTCCCGACGCATGACGGCGATGTTACCGCCCGTGAAAACGCCGTCGAGCAGCCGGAAGTACGTCCGCCTGCCACCGGGCAACATCCGCTCACAGTCGCGTTTGGCCACTACAGAATATACGATTGCGGCGTCCAAATGCAAGACCTGCCCGAGGAAATGGTCGACCGATTCCGCGCTCAGCAGCGGCAGGTCGCCCGTCACAATCAACATGCGCTCAGGCCGGCCGAGAGCCTGAAGGCCGCAACGCAGGCTGTCCACGATTGTCTCGCCCCGGCACTCAACCGCCCGTTCGCCCACGTGTTGGATTAGCGGCGAGTTCTCGGCGCAGACCACACAGACCTCACCGACGAGCCGCGCCCCATCCAGGCCTTCCAGTACCCGGTCGATAATTGGCCGCCCGCCCACCTCGATCAACCCCTTGGCTGACGCACCGGTGGCCTTCGCAAGCCCCGTCGACATATGACCTGCCGCCAGTACGACTACGGGTGTCTTCTCAGACATGCGGACCCTCCATGAACTCGTAGCCGGCCGGAACAGTGCGAGCCGCAACCGCCCAGTATCCCTGTTTTCGCAGGGATTCCGCAAGACGCCCCGCATGTACGTCGTCATCCGCCAGACCGAACACCGCCGAGCCCGAGCCCGTCATCAGTGCTCCGCACGCCCCGAATCCGGCCATGCAGTCGATCAGCCGCGGGATCGCCGGGCAACTCGCGCCCACGCTGCGGCTGAAACCGTTGATCAGCAGGGACGCCAATTCCCCGGGGGCAGCGCCTGCCTCGAGGGCCGCAAGCACCGCGTCCATGCCCGCGCCACTCGTGAAATCATCGGGGGTGAGGCCCGCGTAGGCATCTCTCGTCGAGACCGACTCCCCCGGCCGCGCGATGACCAGCGAGTAGCCGCGGGCCATCCTGCGCGTCTCCACACGTTCACCCCTGCCGGTACACAGTGCAAGCCCGCCGTAAAGAAAAAGCACCGTATCCGAGCCGAGTTCCGCAGCCATGCTCTCCAGCTCCTGCGCCGAGCCCAGCCCGGTGAGGCGCTGCAGGGCGACGAGAACCGCCACGGCGTCGGAACTTCCACCACCCAGACCGCTGCCCGCCGGGATACGCTTGTCCAGCCGTATCAGGATTCCCTGCGGCCCGCCCAGCGCTTCCCGGAACAGTTCCGCAGCCCGCCAACAGATATTGTCAGGCCCGTCCGGGGCCTCCCACTCACCGCAATTCTCAACTCTCAGCCCGTCCCCTGTGATCTCAACGGTGAGCAGGTCGCACAGCGAGACGGTCTGGGTCACGGTGCGCAGTTCGTGGAAGCCGTCCGGGCGCTTGCCCAATATCTCCAGTCCCCAGTTGATCTTCGCGTAGGCGCGCAGCGTGACGCGGGTCACTGGCCGGCCTCCAGTCTGGCAAGGGCATTCCCCAGCGCCGCGAACTCGTCGAAATCCAGGGTCTCTCCCCGGCGCTGGCCGTCGATCTCCGCGGCAGCCAGTATCTCGTCAACACCGTCTCGATCAAGCCCGGGGATGCCCGCAGTCGCGAGGGCTTTGCGCAGGGTCTTGCGGCGGTAACCAAACCCCGCACGTACCACCCGGAAGAAGGCCCTGGCATCGCCAATGCTTTCAGGCGGCTCCTGTCTCGGCTGGAGCGCCAACGCCTCGGAATCCACCCCCGGACGAGGCATGAAAACTGACGGCGGCAGGGACGCGACGGTCTCGATACGCTCCACGAAGAACCGGCAGTAGACCGTGAGTGAGCTGTAATCGTCAGTCCCCGGCGCGGCGCGCAGACGGTCTGCTACCTCTTTCTGCACCGTAACTACGATCCCAATGAATGCCGGACGCGTCTCCAGCAGGCGCTCCAGAATTGGCGTGGTGATGTAATACGGCAGGTTCCCCACTGCAACCGCGGGACGCCCGGTATCGATTGGCGCGTCGAGAAAGTCACCAATGTGCAGCGCGACATTGGGGTAAGAGGCCAGCAGTTCCCCCAGCGGCCCGGCCAGCTTCGGGTCCTTCTCCCACGCTTCGAGAGGCAGGCCTGATTCCGCAAGGGGAAGCGTGATCGCGCCCAGCCCCGGGCCGATCTCGAGAAGTGCCTCAGGCTCGAAAGCCAGGGCGGCGTTGGCGATCTTCCGGGCAAGGTTCTCGTCCAGCAAGAAGTTCTGCCCCAGCGACTTGACCGCGCGGAGACCATACCTGTGGCACAGGTCCTTTGTCCGGGCGGTCAGCGACGTCTGCTCGGTGGCTCCCAGCGGTTGGTCGTCATGAGCGCTCCGGGCCAATGTGATCCTCACAGTCCCGGCGACAGAGTGCCGGTGCGTGCCTACGGTTCTGCGGGCCGAATGCTGAGACGTCCGGAAGCGGAAGCGACCGCCCCTGATGAGTAGGCGCGGATGATGTCACTTCGCCGTAGCACTCCCAACAGCCTGCGGGGGTTCTCCGGGTCCACAACCGGCAGCCGGCCGACTTCACCCGCCGCCGGCGCCGCCAGGGCCTCGCGAAGGCTCTGGTCCGGGTAGCAGACCATGACATCACGGGTGGCGGCCTCCCCGACCGTCTTCCGCTTCAGTCCCTGGCGGGCCGCGCGTTCGAGGTCGGACAGGGTGATGATCCCCGACAGGAGGCCGTCGCGATCCACTACCGGGAATCCGTGATGCCCTGTGCGTTGGAACTCGTCCACCAGCCGCTCCAGGGGCATCGACTCGGGCACCGTATCGACCTCGACAGTCATCACCTGGCGCACAGTGACGGTCGCCATCGGGTCAATAGGGGTAGTGGCCTTGAGGTCGATCCCTCGGCGCAGCAGATTGATACTGTAGATGTCCTCGCGCATGAGGTACTCGGAAACCATGGCGCTAACAACGATGGAGGCCATCAGGGGGATGATCACCCGATAGTCGGCAGTCATCTCAAACAAGATGAGCACAGAGCTTACGGGGGCGTGGGCGGCTCCGGTGAACACGGCACCCATGCCGGTGATGGCATACGGCCCCGGATTGATGTTCATCCCGGGGAGCACCAGCGAAGCGACCTGCCCGATGAACGAACCCAGCACTGCCCCGATGTAGAGACAGGGCGCGAAGACCCCTCCTGAGCCGCCGGACCCGATTGTGATAGACGTCGCCACGCTCTTCAGGACGACAAGGGCCGCGCAGGTCAGCAGGGGCAACTCGGTGCGCAGGACAGGCTCGATGGTCTCATACCCAACTCCAAAGATGCGGGGGAAGTAGACGCCCATGACCCCAACCAGCAGACCACCCAGCGCCGGTCGGCTCCACGGCGGGATGCGAATGGCATCGAAGACATCCGTTGTGGCATATAGTAGACGTTTGAAACCGACGCCAACCACTGCCGAGACGACCCCGAGGATCGCGAAGATCGGCAGTTCGGCCCAGCCTGTGGGGGCATGCGCCGGGACTCGGAAAGCGGGAAAGTCTCCAATAGCGCTGCGCGAAAACGCGGTGGCAACCACAGCTGAAAGCACCACGAGCGAGAATGAGCGTACCCCGAAATCGCGCAAAATCACTTCTGAGGCGAACAGCGAGCCGCCGATGGGTGCGTTGAAGGTCGCCGCCACTCCGGCCGCCGACCCGCACGCGGCCAGCAGACGCACCCGTTCTCGCGGCATCCGGAGAGCCTGCCCGAGGGCGGAGGCCAGGGAGGCGCCGATCTGCACAATCGGCCCTTCACGGCCTGCTGACCCGCCCGAACCGATACAGATGGAAGACGCGAGGGCCTTGACGACACTCACCCGCGCCCGGATCTTGCCGCCATACTGGGCGACGGCGAGCATCACATCGGGTATCCCGCTGCCCCTGGCTTCCTCGGCGATGTAGAAGACCAGCAGGCCAACGAAGAGCCCGCCGATTGCGGGCAACGGAGCCACGCGCCACTCACCAAGAGCCGGCAGGAAGCTGTCTGCAGCCCCAAACAGCAGGTCGTGATTGACGCGGATCATCCAGCGAAAAACAACCGCGCCAGCCCCTGCCGCGAGGCCGACGATAACGGCCAGGGCAACGGAGGTCGGAGTGCGGGTTGCGAGACGCTGTCTGGAAGTGTCGCGGTTGGGGCTCATGGCTGGTCACGCGGGTGCGTAAGCATGGTGAGACCGGTGAGAGGCCGGCCTGGGATGTGCTTACTCTACCCCGTGAGCGCCGATGAAGCAAGCGCCTGGGCCCTTTGTGAGGGCCGGCCCTGTGGCACTCATGAACTGGAGCGTATTGCCTCGATCGCGGCTTCCATGAGCTCAACCACCCATGGTTCCGGCTCCCGGGCCGCCGCCCTCCGAAGAGGCTCGAGAGCGCTCGGATGCGCATCCTGCCGCAGAACCTGGGCCGCAGCGGCGCGTGTCTCGGCTAACGGGTGCTGCAGCAGCAGGGCAATCTGCTCACGCAGACCGGAGTTCATTACGGACGCGAGCACCGAGCTCGCCACCATGCGCACGTTTGCATCCGGGTCCTCAAGCGCCTTTGCCAGACGCGGGCCATCGTCCTCGGTAGCCAGCCGCCTCATCGCGCCGATTGCACCCACGCGGATGCGAGGGTTATCGTCATCGAGGGCAGCCAGCACGGCGCTGCGTGCCCGCGGATCCCCGATGCGCCCCAGTGCGCGCAGGATGTCTGCCCGGGCTTCGGCGGATCCGCGTTGTAGCCCCGACAGCAGCGCGTCCACCGCGGGCGAACCGATCTGCGACAGCGCCCAGCACGCAGCATAGCGCGCATCGGCATCATCAGATATCGCCTGATTGGACAATCGGTCCAGAGCGGAATCCCCGAACACGATGAGCGAATCCGCTGCCGCCTGACAGACATCCTCGTGCTCGTCTTGCAGCAATCGCAGCAGCGCATCCAGCGCATCCGGATTGCCCGGGGCCTCGCGCAGAGCAGTGGCCACAGCCAGACGCACCGCCGCCTCCCTGTGCTGGGCGTACGTCAGCAGCAGGGGCACATCGGTTCCCGACAGCCCTTGGAGCGCTCTGGTTGCGGCGGCGCGTACCCGCTCATCGGGGTCGTCCACCTTGGATACCAGGGCGAGGGCTGTATCACCGCCGATCCATCCCAGATAGTCCGCGGCTTCACCGCGTATCTCGTCGTCCTGGGACTGGAGCGCCTCGCGGAGCCGCTCCAGGCCGACGGCATGGCCCATATGCGCCAGAGCACCAGCTGCTGCCACGCCCAGGAGAGACCCCTGCTCCCTTTTCAGAATGCCCTCCAGGACCTCAACTGCTTCGGTGATCTCAGCCGAACCCAATGACCTGCAGATTGCGGCCTGAGTCCGGTGGTCGCGACTGGACTTGAGTTTCTGCAGGAGCACGTGAACGCCCTGATCACCCATGCCGGCCAGAACGTCGGCCGCGGCCTGGCGGACGTCCTTATCATCATCGTCCAGCAGAGCCGACAAAGGCCCTATGGCCTCCCCGCCGATCCTCCCCAGCGCCACCGCAGCAGCCCTCCGTACCGGAGCGTCCGGATCCCGTGCCTTGCGGACCAGAGACCTGAGCGACTGGCTGCTGCCCACATCGCCCAGGACAAGCGCAGCCGTGCGCCGCACCTGTTCATCGCTGTCGCTCAGCAACTCGTCCACAATGCCGGGGGCGCTGCGAGAGATGTCCGCGGCCACCGCAACCAGCTGCGCATCCGGCTCACCACGGGGGCGGGTCGCCATCCGCACGAGGATCGGAATCGCGTCCACGGCATGCCGAAGCAATCCGGCACGGATGGCTTCGGAAAGCTCGGGCTTGTCGGTGACGGATTCGCGAGCCAGTGCGGTGAGGGCGTCGTGGGTGCCGATGGCCGCCAGCGCTTCGGCTGCCGCGCGATTGATAGCCGGCGACGTGTCCTGCATGCGCTGCTGGAGGGTCGGGACCGCCTCGTTCCGACCGTATCGCCCGGCCATGCGCACGGCGGCCAGGCGCATCTCTTCGTCTCCGTCCCGCGCGTACTGGGTGAGGGTATAGACCGGGTCAACCGTCATCGCGTGAAGCGTCCGCAGGATACCGTCGTCCACTCGTTCATCCTGCTCACGCATACGCAGGAGGGTGGGTGCCACGGCGGGCCCGCCGATCTTGCCCAGCGCTTCCGCAGCAGCCTGTCGGACCTCAGCTTCGCGGTCCCCAAGCCTGCCCACCAGCGGGTCGATGACGCCGGATATGCCCAGGTCACCCATGACCCGCGCCGCTGCGGCGCGCATAGCAGTGTCTTCCGAACGCAGTTTGCGCTCCAAGGCCTGAAGCGCGCCCTTCTCAAGCATCACCAGGGCGCGGGCAGCGTGTTCTCGCACTGCTTCGTTCGGATCTGTGAGCATATCCGCCAATGATGGCGCGATGCTGGAACCGAACCGGGGCACCGCGTAACTCAGGGCATCGCGGATTTCGGGGCTGTCGGAACCTACGCAGCCGGCGATAGGGCGGATTCCCCGTGGGTCCTGAAGGTCGGCGAGGGCCCGAATCGCGGCACCGACCACGCCCGTGTCCGTGTCCTGGAGACGCTCAATGATGTCCGGGACCACGGACACATCGCCAATTCGTGCAAGACCGTTCAGGGCCAGGGTACGGACGTTGGGCTTTCGGTGGGTCAGTGACCTGCGCAGCGCGGCAGCAGCTACCATTCCCATCTGCCCGAGGATATCGGCCGCGACGCGCGTGATGCCCTCATCCGGGCTTTCCAGCAGAGCGACTACATCGGGCAAGGCGGCTTCGCGGAGCCTGGCGAGGGCCGTTGCGATACGGTCCACGGCAACACGCCCGGGGGCCGCTTTCAGGCGTTCGACAAGCGCCCCAACAGCCGGTCGCCCCACGGCCTGGATACCACGCATCGCTTCGGTGCGCACTTCCGAGGCCTCGTCAAATAGCCCATCGACCAGCGGGCCCACTGCCTCGTCCCCACCAATGAGGGTCAGCACCCGCATCTGAGCAGCGCGCGCCACGGTCCCGCCAGTCTCCGCCAACTGCGCCAGGGGCTCGATGCAGGGGGTGCCGATTCCCACCAAGGCGTAGACCACGTCATCGCGAATGGCGCCGTCCGGGGTGATGAGGCGCTTGAGGAGGGCGTCTGCAGCAGGTGCGCCGATCCGGCCCAGCGCGTCGATGGCTGCGCGGGAAACGGCGGGATCCGGATCATCGATGGCGCTGAGCAGGTGTGGCGCGGCCGTTGCGGCATGAAGCAGCCCCAGCGCCCGGGCAGCTTCGGCCCGAACCGGAGCGTGCGAATCCCGGATGCGTCCCACCAGATGGGGGACCGCTTGCTCGTCGCCGATTCCTCCCAGCGCCCTGGCAGCTCCGGCCCTGGCATCCGGGCCACCCGCCCGCAGAACCTCGAGCAGCTCGGGGAGCAGTCCCGCCCCGGTAGCCGCGAGCACGTCGCCGGCGGCAAGGCAGCCTGGACCGTGGTCGCCCGAAAGCACTTCCAGGGCCGCAGCAGCAGCCCTCTCGCCCATGGCGCTGAGACTCTCGGCGGCCGCGCTCCTGACCTGGGCCTCCGGGTCGCTCAACAGCGGAACCAGGTCAGGGATGGCCGCACTGCCTGCGACCCGCGCCAGCCCCCGGACGGCTGCAGCGCGGGTCGTGGCGAACTGGGAGCCCAGACATTCACGCAGTACGGGCCCAGCGGCTTCCCCACTGGCCGAAAGCGCCGATAGAATGCGCTCGTCCACACTCCCGCTGTCGTCCACCAGGCGGGGCAGGAGGAGTTCGTATGCGACCTCCTGCATGTTGCCGAGAGCTTCGGTGGCTGCTGCTGTGACCACCGGGTCGTTGAAGTACAGGGCGTCGATCAGCACTTCAGCGGCCTGCGGGGTTCCCATGAGACCCAGGGCTTCACACGCGGCGACGCGCACGGGCTCGCGCAGGTCGTCAAGAACCGAGGCGATATGTTCGACGTAGGCCAAGTGTCGAGAGCGCCCCAGCGTCTCAAGCACCCCGAGTACAACATTGAGGTCCTCGTAAGTCAACAGCGATGCAACGGTGTCGAGGACCTCCGTGCCATGCATCGCCAGAGCCTCGCACACCCGGGATCGGCGCAAGGGATCGGGTTCCCGCAGGCCGTCCATTAGCAGTTCGCCGGCAGAGGGGCCAATGAGAGCCAATGCCCGCGCCGCTTCGTACCGCACCTGCCGATCATCGTCTGTGACCGCACGCGCCAGGGCAGCGCAAGCGATGTCGTTCCGCATCGGCCCCAGGGCGCGCACCGCAACCAGCCGCGCCGCAACGGAGGTCCTGTCGAGCAACGCCGCCACCGGTTCGGCAGCCACATCGCGCAATTGCACGAGCAGGTCGGTCACAAATGCGGCCAGAGGGGCATCAGGTCCCGCGAGAGCCTCTACGAGCGTGGGAACCGCAGCTTCCCGGAAGCTGCAGATCGCCGCAGCCCGTGCTTCCCGCAATGCCTCGGTCTCATCCAGAATCCCATCGATCAGGCCTCGCAGTGCGGGCTCGTACCTGAACTTCTGCACCGCGAGGACCGCCGCCGCGCGAACTTCCTCATTCTCATCGTGCAGGTATTCCGACGCCGACGGAGCTACCCGCGGGTCTCCGATGAGCACCAGAGTGCGCAGGCAGGCGGCGCGCACCTCGCCGCTGGTCTCGCTGAGTCCCTGGACCAGCCGGTCCACCGAAGCTGTACCGATAGCCACCAGCACGTCGGCGGCGGAATAGCGCAGGTCAGGATCATCGCCGGCGAGCACGTCGAATACGGCCGGAACCGCCTGCGCCCCGAACGCCACCAGACTCGCACTCGCGGCCGCCTGGACCGCGCGGTCCAGATCGCCGGCTGCCCTGGCAAGCATGGGAATGGCGCCTGGATCCGGAAGCAGGCCAAGGGCGGTAGCCGCCGCAGCCCGGATGGAGGGCACCGGACCTGCCAGCAGGGAGCGCACAGTCTCGAGCCCCGTCTCTCCGGCAGATCGCAGACCCTCCAGTGCCGGCTGATCCCCGCCCGAATCGGGCTCGACCCGGACCAACAGAGCCTCAATGCCTGGCTGCCCAATGGACGCCAGCGCAGTCGCGGCAGTGCAGGCCACAGCGCGGTCCCGGTCCCCCAGCATGCCGGTGAGGCGAGCTATGGCAACAGTGGGGCTGATCTCGGGCAGCAAGCGGCAGATACGGGCTCGAATGTCTGGCTCGGGATCATCCAGCAAGCCCGCAAGCGCCTCGGCGTCCCCGGCCCTGCCGGCCAGCGCCAGGACTTCCACGGCACCGAACCGCGTCTCGCCGACGGGGGACCCGAGTTGGTCTCGGACCAAGTCCAGTGCCGAGTCTCCCAACGCAACCAGGCATTCGGCAAGGCGCGGAAGGTGCGTCTCGTCGCGATAGGCAAGCCCCGGCAGCAGCGCCCGCGCGCCCTCCTCGCCCAGCGATCGGAGAACCCGGACCACCTCGGCGCGCACATCAGCGGATGCATCCACGGCCATCCGCGCGCAGACGTCCAGACGGTCCTCGCAGTCCAGCAGGTCCAGGATACGCAGGCCTCGCACCCGCTCAGTCTCGAGCTCAGCTTCGAGCAGATCCCGTGCAACCCTCTCCACGTCGCCCCCAAGAGCCCGGGCGATCGCCGCAACCCGGCTGTCTCGACGCCATTCGGCGAGCTGCAACGCATCCAGGACTGCGGGGACCGCGGGTGCACCGATGGTTGCAACGGCCTCGTGACGCGCCGCGGCAGAAGCGGGCGTGTCCGCGTCCAGACCGTCCAGGAGAGCCGGCACGCTCTCCACACTGCCCAGCCGAGCCAGAGCGTTCGCCGCGGCCACTCGCACGAGCTCCGTATCATCACTCAAACGCTCAGCGATGACGGGTGCGTCCGAGGCCTCGTCTTGCCCCGCCAGCAAATTCAGAGCCCGCAGGCGGACCGCCGCGGATTCGTCCACCAGGGCCTCGCAGATCACGGCCCGTGATGCCGGGTAGAGATCGGCCAGCACGCGCGTTGCCCGGGCAATGCCCCTCTCACTGCCTGCCCGGAATGCAGATGCGGCCGGAGGTATCGCTCTCTCGCCGGCCGCCAGCAAGCAGTTCGCCGCCGCATCCGCGACGCTGTCTTCGGAGTCGTCCATGGCCCGGGCCAGAAGGATCAGGTCGCCGTCCGTTCCGGCTAGCGCCAGCGCCCTGAGGCATCGCTCCCGGTGTACCGGAGAGTCGGCGCCGACGCCCCGGCGCAGCACATCCAGCGCTTCCTCCGCCGGCAGTCCGAACACCCGGGCAACTACCGGATCAAGCCGGCCCTGCTGATCGAGCAGCCGCTGGATCAGCGCGGGATGAGCGACAGGCCCCAGTTCGCGCAGGGCACCAGACGCGGCCTCGACCACGGGCTCCCAGGGGTCGGCCAGCAGATCAGCCAAGCGATGAGCCAGGGGCTCGTCCGGCCAGTTCAGGCTGGCGTGGATTGCCTCGACGCGCACATCGGGGTCCGGATCGCCCAGCGCACCGAGCACGGCGTCTCGGTCTTTGTCCCGGGCGATGATGTGCAGGAGTCGCAGTGTCTCGCGTCGCGCAACCGGGTCAGGATCGACCACCTTGGCCGCTGCCTGGTCGAGAGCGGTCTCGCTCTGCACAGCCAGTGCGGCCACCGCGTGTCGCCGCAGGGCCTCATCCGGCGAACTGAGATCAGCCAGTAGCGGACTTGCGTGTTCCGGCGGCAACTGGGCCAATGCCAGGGCCGCGGCAAGACGGACGCGCTCGTCGGTATCCGAGGTCCGCAGGTACAGTCCGTGGGCCGCGCGCTCAAGCCGCATGTCGTGCAGCGTGCGCGCGGCCAGGAGCCGGCGTTCGGGGGAAGGATCGTCCAGCAATGAGACAATGGCGTCCTCCACGACCTCGCCTAGACTCGCCAGGGCCGCCGCAAGCGCCGGGGAACCGGCCCATGCCGGGTTCTCCATCTTCTCGATGAGCGTCGGCACGGCCACCTGCCCAAAGGAGCACAGCGCGGCGAGGCGGGCATCCCGCGCTGCTGGTGTATCGTCGTCGATACCCTCCAGCAGCACGGGGACGGCGTCGGCGTGCCCGATCTTCTGGATCGCCCGGGCCGCCGCTACCCGCACCGTCTCGGCCGTGTCGCGCACGCGCCGGGTGAGATGCTCCCCCAGTCCATCGGGCTGGATGTCCGCGAGCACCTCGATCGCCCGGCTGCGTGCCCAGGGGCTGGCATCGTCCCAACCGGCCGCGGGCGCTGCATTGGCCACATCGATGAGCGCCTGAGCCGCAGGCAAGCCAATCTGCCGCAGGCAATCCGCGGCGGGTTCGTGCAGGTCGCTTCGGTCAGACACAAGCGCATCGACAAGCGGCTTGACCGCACTTCGGCCGGAAGCCACAAGCACCTCGCCTGCCGCCTGTCGGACGCGACTGTCGGGGTCGGCAAGCAAGCCGGTCACAATGGGCAGCGCGTGAGTGGAGCCCAGAGCTCCCAGACAGCGGATGGCCTTCGCCCGGCCATCCCCATCGGCCTGCATTAGCGCGCGCTCCAGATGCTCGTTGGCCAGTTCCCCGAATGCGCGCAGGACTTCGAGGAGCGCCGGGATGGGAGCTTTCTCCGGACTCGCCTGGGCAGCGACGAGCTCACTCAGCGCGGGTTCCCCCAGGGACACAAGCGCCTTGGTGACTCGCTCGCGCACCCCCGTATGCGGGTCGTCGATGGATCGCACCAGCGGCGCAACAGCTCCGAGCATCTCCAACCCCGACGCCGCCGCATAGCGCACTCGCGGGTCGTCGTCGGCCATTGCCAGCGCGAGGGGCTCCACTGCCGCCTGGGTCCCGATGCGAGCGACCGCGGAGGCCGAGGCGACTCGCGCCTGCACGCCGCCCTCCAGGAGCGTGACAGACAGTTGGCCCAGTGCGGGTCCGCCGATCTGCACCAGGAGCTCGCCACAACGGCCCCGCACCATCTCGGCGTCTGAATCCAGTCCTTCGCAGAGAAGCGGAATCGCTTGGCCAGTATGCTCCAGGAGCATCTCCGCCGCCGGCCCGGCAATCTTCGGGTCGTCCCCTAGACGGCTGACCAGGGCCGGCAGCACTTCGCTGGCGCCCATCCGCCGCACGACTTCCAGGGCGGCCGCAGCGCGCGCGGGTTCCGCCGCCCCAACCAGCTCCACAAGTGCAGGCCGCACCACGTCACCCAGTCGGCGCAGGGTCTCCGGTACCCGCAGCCGCATCAACTCATTCGGGCTTTCGAGCTGGTCCAGCAGCGGCCCCACCGACGCCTGCCCGAAGGCAACAAGTGCCTCCACGGAAGCCCCCGCGAGCTCCTCGTCGACGTCGTCTAGCACTTCGACCAGCGGCTTGACCGCCTCCGGGTCCCGGATCTGCTCAAGCACCCGAACAAGTTGGGCTCGGCGAGGCTGCGCGGCATCTGATAGTGCATCCAGCAGAACACCCACCGCTCCAGGTCCTACCGCCACCAGGCACCGGGACGCGATATCTCGCGCTGCAGGGTCCTCGCCCGTGAGCGCACCCAGCAAGTCCGGCGCGATCAGAGCGCCCAGAGTGCGGCAGCAGTCAACCAGGAGTTCCTGGACACGCGGGCTTGGGTCGGAGAGCAGCCCGGGTAGCAGTGACCCGAGCCTGTCCTGGTCGGCCGACCAGATCGCGCGCACCGCACCGGCCCGCAGAGCCGGGTCGTCGGAGGCCAGCAGCGTCTCGAACAGCTCAAGGGCAGGGCTGCCGGGGAGCTCGAAGACCTCGGGAAGCCAGGGCGGCACCGGAGCGGTATCCAGTTCGTGCCGGCGGATAGCCGCCCCGGCCGCATCAATTCCGAAGACATCAAGTGCCCGGAACGCTGAGTGAGCCACAATCCGATCCGGGTCTGCGAAGGCATCCACTAGAGGTGCCAGTGCCTGCGGGTCGCCGATCTTCAGGAGCGCCGCCACGGCCTCGACCCTCAGCGCCCCCACCGGAGCGGAGAGCAGTTCGAGCAACGCCGGGAGCGCAGTGGGTTCGCCGATGTCTCCCAGGAGGCGTGCAGCCAGGGCGCGGGCTTTCTCCGGCCCTTCCATGCAGAGGGTCGCAAGCGGCTCCACTGACGGACCGCCGACCTCTGCAAGAACCTGGCATGCCGCCTCGCTGAATCCGGGCTGTTCCGACCCCACGCGCCTCACGAGCCCGCCCATGCAGTGCTCGTAGTGGGTGCGCGCGAAAGCCTGCGCTGCCTGGCCTGCGGGGGGATCGGCCGCCAGGAGGTCCAGCACGCGCGGCGCGGACTTTTCGGGCCCGGTGGCAGAAAGAACCTGGATGAGAGCGGCCTGGTGCGCCGGTGTAGCGCCGGAGAGAGCTTCGATCAGGCCGTCCACGGCGACTTCGCCCATTTCTGTCAGAAGCTCGCGAGCGAAGCAACCTTCCGGCGACGCAGCCTCTGCCAGGGCGGCGGCCAATGCCGGAACCGCTTCTGGTCCGAACCCCAGCAGGGCCCGGGAGGCCGCCTGCTGGTCCGCGCCGTCACAGGTGGCCGCAACGCGCAGCAGCCCCGGAACGGCCCGAGGGTCGCCGACGTGCTCCAGACAGCGGACCACCGTAACGCGCACAGACTCGGCAGAATCTGTCAGCGCCGAGATCAGCGCATTCACAGCGTCGCTCGTGCCGATCCGCGCAAGACAGGTAGCCGCCGATTGCCGCACGCTGGGGTCGCTGGACCCCGCGAGCACATCCGCAACCGGCGCAACGGCAACGTCTCCGAAGGCGCTGGCTGCCCACGCTCCGCACTTGCGGACGTCCCGGTTCTCGTCCCTCAGGAGCGCCACGACCTGCGGGAGCGAACTCGGCCCCAATTCCACGAGCGCATCCAGGGCCCGGGTGCGCAGCGCTTCGCTTTCGTCCAGTAGCAGTTGGACCAGCGCGGGCACCGCGGCGTTACCTAGCCGGACCACAGCCGCGAGCGCATCCTGCGCGACAGCCTCATCAGGATCGGCCAAGAGCCTGCAGATACCGGGGATGCTGACGTCGTCCGGGATTGCGGCGAGCACACGAGCTGCTCTTGCGCGAACCGACGCGTCGGCAGCGGTCAGGAGGGACCGGAAGTCATCCAGCGATTCATCGCCCATCACCCGGATCACGTGGAGGAGGGCGAGCAAATCGCGATCGTCGTCGATGCGGCAGGTCTCCACCAACAGGCGCGCGGCGTCCTGTCCGAAGACCTGAATACTCTCGGCTGCCGCAACCACAACCGACGGTTCGGGATCACGCGTGAGCGCCGCCATGGCCTCAAGCGCACGCGGATCAGCGATTGCCCCCAACGCAATCACCGCAGCAGTGCGCACTTGCACATCAACGTCCGTGAGCGCGCCCAGCAGTCCGTCGACCGCTTCCGGTGGATGCAAGCGCCCCAGAATGTGCGCACCCCACATGCGGACGCGGGGATCATCGCTGCCCAGTGCGGCAATCGCCGGGGATACTGCGGCCGGGCCGGCCTCAACGGCAAGATCAGCCGCAATTGGCGCCAGCGTCTCATTGTCCAGTAGGCCGAAGAGCAGGGGCATCGCGGCGTCGCCGAAGGAGAGCAGCAAGTCAGCCGGCGCCCTGCCAAGTTCGGAGTCGGCGAGGAGCGCGGTCACGAAGGGCAGGCACTCGGGATCGCGCAGGCGGTCGAGCACCTGCAGGCCCGCCAATTTCCAGCCCCTGCCCGCAGTGGGCAGTGCGTCACAGATGCCAAGGGTGGCCTCCTGCCCCAGGGCCACGAGCGCGTCCGCAACTCCGGAAACCGGACTGCCGGCTGAATCCGTCAGTGCTGCGAGCAGCGGCGTCAGGGCTCGGGTGCCGAATGAACTGATGGCCTCAGAGGCCGCCGAAGTCACCTCGGGAACACTGTCGGAGAGGGATCCGACCAGCCAGGCCAGAGCGTCGTCGGAGCCGATGTTCCGCAGCGCCTGGATGCTCGCGATCCGGACCGACGGATCCGGGTCGCCGAGAAGCCGCGCAAGATCCGGCGCGGCAGGTTCCCATTCCAGACTGCCCAGGGCCCAGGCAGCTTCCTCACGCACCCGTGCATCAGAAGCGGTCAACCGCGATATCAGGGCGGGGACGGCGGCCTCGCCAATAAGAACAAGGGTACCGGAGGCGAGCCTGCGCTCCCTGGCATCGCCTGCTCCCATGAGAGCCGCGACGGGTTCAACCGCTTCGGCAGCAAAGTCCGCAAGCGCCGACTGAGCCGCTTGCCACACTCTCTCGTCCTCATCCGCGAGCAGAGACAGCAGCGGCTCGACTGCCTGGTCAGCTGGGAAGGCACACAGTCCGCGGATCGCACCGATCCGGCAGGAAGGCTCCTGCGAAACGGTGGCGTCCAGCAGCGCCGCAAGTGCCGGTGCGCCGAAGGACGCCAGGGCACCCGCGATAGCCTGAGCGCCGCGGCAGTCGGGGTCACACAGGCGCCCAACGAGGGTTGGGATCGCGCGTTCGTCACCCAGCGAGGACAGACACGCACTTGCGGCGGCACGGACTGCCTCGCTCTCGTCCGAAAGCGCTGTGGCCACGGCCGGAAGCGCTTCAACGTAAGCCAGCTCGGCCAAAGTCGCGATGGCATCCGCGCGGACTTCCGGGCTCTGGTGTTCCACCAGCGGCAGTACCGAAGCCCCTGCTTCGGGCATCGCCAGTTTGCGCAGGGCGTCGAGACAGACGGCGATCAGTTCGGTGTCCGCTGCCCCGAGCAGCGGCGTAAGGGCTTCGAGAGAAGCAGAAACTGGAATGCGTGAGAGCACCGCGATCGCACGGAAACGCAGGGCATCCTGATCCGAGCCTAGCAGACGGGACACCGGCTTCACCGCAGCCTCGCCCAGGGAGGCCAGAGCATCCTGAGACGCGGCGACCAGCGCGGGGTCGTCCTCCTCCATCACTTCAATGAGCGGGCCGCATGCCGACGCTCCGGCTGTCTCCACGAGCAGGGGCGCGGCTGCGGCGCGGTGCACCGCGTCCACCGGGTACTCGCCGCGCCACATTGCCGATGCCAGCGCCGCGGCCTGCCGGCGGAACACAGCAAATTGCGGATCACCCGAGCCGGCCACTGCGTCGCTAAGGGCCTCGATCGCCTTCTCGCCGTCGCCCCCCGCTGCGAACCCAAGGCCGGAAGCGATCAGCGCTTGCAATCGGCGACGCGCGACCACGGTGTCCGGGTCGGAATCATCAAGCGCAGCCCGCGTGGCCTGGCGACGCAGTTCGAGCCACTCGAAGCGTAAGTGAGGCACGCGTCCGCGCACTTCGAGGCCCAGGAGTGGAACCGTTGCTTTCAAGTCGGCCAGCAACTCTTCGAACTGCTCCTCCGTGCGTACTGCCTCCTGCACCCGAAGACGCCACAGGAGAGAATCCAGGGGAATGAACCCGGCGGCGGGCCAGTCCACGATTGCAGCCAGTAGAGCGCGCCTTTCCGCGGACGCCCCCACGCTGATCTCTTCAGACATACTCCCACTGGCGAGGGCTTCCCACTGCAACGGCTCGATCCGCTCGATGCCCGCTGCGCTTGCCCGGGCCGAGATACTGCGCATGGCGGCCACGAGACGGTGCAGGTTTCCGCGAGCGCGGGCCGAGGCCATCGGGACGACCGAGGGCGCGAAAGGAGTCAGGCCTCGAGCGGCAGAGGCCAGCACGCGCTCCACCACCGCGTCTGCCGGTTCGCTCATAGGGAAGTAGACAAGTCCGGCATGTGACACAGCATCGAGGGACGGATCCAGGTGTTGGGGCCTCAGTTCGACGATGAGAAGCGTGTGGCGCCAGTTCCGCTGCGCCGCGTGCACCAGTGCGATCGCCGCGTCGACAAGCGTGCTGTCCGGGGCTCCGTCCACACAGGCTTCCAGGCCTGACAGGCCGAGCACGAAGCCACGCTCTGTCGAAGCCACGGTAGCGTCGGCGACGCTGAATAGCTCAAGGAGTGCGTCGATCCCCGACGTCGCAGGTACCGGAATTGCTCGAAGGTCCGGGTTCAGCTCAAAGAGCCGATCCGTGCCGTGGCTTACCAGCGCGTGGAGTGAGAAGTAACGGTCGAGGTGCAGATGCAGACCCGGGTCACCCCCGAGTCTCGCCGCCTGGATCAGTGACCCCAGCAGCCACGTCTTGCCACGCCCTGCATCGGCAACCAGAGCCATGGGCGTGCAGAAGCCGCCCCGAGCACGGGCCAGCGCCTGGTCAAAATGCCCGCACTCCACCGGCCAGAGCAACTCAGCCACGTCACGGCTGAGCTGTCCGGCGGCCTCGCCCGGGTTGCGGTACTCCCTGTCTGCCGACATGTGATCTTGCCCCGAAGGTCATCGACGGAATGGCCTGCCCGGCGCGAACGTCCCCCTAGTTGCCTGGAAGGCCCAGCCATGAGTGCGAATCGGGCGGTGGGTGGAAATAGACTCACTCGGCCACCCAATGACATTGAGACTAGTCAATATTTTATCAAGAAATGCTCAAGTTGCGCAACATCTGTAGTGCAAAACATACCGGCTAAGGTGGCGGGCGTCAGAAACTCTATGGAGGACTGCCGCGCACCACGAGAGAAAGGACACCTCTCAGTGGACAGCTGGACGCCCCCGTCGGTTGCGCCGGGAGATGGTGATTTTGCGACAATTCATCACCGTTGTCATCTTGCTGGTTCTTGCATCCTGCCTCGGCGCACAGTCAGTGGACTTTGCGCCCGACCTCAACTCTCTGGATGCCTGGGAGGTCTCCGGTGGCCAATGGACGGCGACTGACGGTCTGCTGAAGCAGAGCTCCTGGTGGTACTCGGAGTCCGACTGGGCTTCAACCGCACACGCATTCCTGAAGGAGCCGGTGCTTGCGGACTTTGATGTGAGCTTCGAGTTCCGGGTTGAGCCCGGCGGTGGCGGAGTGGGTGCCGCCCAGTTTCTTTTCCGTTCCAGTAGCAACAGAGCATACTACCTCATCCAGTTCAGTAGCAAGGCCGGAGGAGTATATCTGGTCCGGAATGATCCCGGCGTCCATTGGCGCAATATCCGCAGAGCGTCCATGGTGCAGATGCCCAGGGGGGAATGGCACCGGATCCGGGTCAAGGCAGAGGGGCCCGGGATCACCATCTGGGTAAATGGGGCCGAAGCTCTTCAGGCGGAAGATGACGCTGCCTTGAGCGGCCGCATCGGGTTCGGTACCAGCCAGGCCGTCGCCGGCTTCCGGAACATCACTATCAAGGGCACCCGGGGCGAACTTGACACGCCCTGGCAGAACACGGGAGGGAAGCACATGCCACCTAGTTTCAGGGTCATCTGTGAGGACGCCGGGGCCGGCGGTTACGAGGCATTCCCGGACATCTGCCGATGCGCAAACGGTGACCTGTTGTGCGTCTTCTATGCCGGGTACGACCACGTTTCGTTTCCCCGAGACGACCTGCCAAAGGGCGCGAGGGTCAGTGCGGTCCGATCCACCGACGAGGGCGAGACCTGGAGTCCAGCCTTCGTGGTTGCGGACACTCCCTGGGACGACCGCGACCCCCACATCGCCTGCCTGAAAGACGGGACGCTGATCTGCAACTGGTTCACCTACTACGGGAACTGGCAGCCGCCTGACTCGGACAAGCCGGGCCACTACAAGGAACTCTGGACCTGCTTCTCCACCGACAACGGCCTCACGTGGAGCGAGCCGCATCTCGTCCCGAACACCGCCGGGCAGTACTGGGGTTGCTCGGCGCCAGTGCGGGAACTGTCCGACGGCACCCTCATCTGGCCCATCTACCGCGAATACCAGCAGCCTTTGCGCAACTGGACCGCGGTGATGCATTCCAGCGACGGTGGCAAGACCTGGACCGATCCTGTGTGGGTAGACGAGACCAATGACGACAATGACGAGCCGGATATCTGCGAAATGCCCGATGGCCGTCTCCTGTGCGTCATGCGGGCAAACCCCGGCGACAGCATGTGGTACTCGTGGTCTGAGGACAAGGGCAGGACGTGGACACGCTCCGAGAAAATCGGGTTTCCGGGGCATGCGCCGTACCTGTTTCTCACCAGCAAGGACATACTGCTCCTCGGGCATCGCCTGCCCAATACGGCCCTCAACTACAGTCTGGACTACGGCAGAACCTGGAGTCCGTCCATGCAGGTGGATGCCACCATTGGCTCTTACCCGAGCATGGTGGAGTTGAAAGACGGGACGATCCTCTTCGTCTACTACGAGGAGGGACCGGGCTCATCCATCCGGGCCCAGAAACTCTGGGCCACAAAGGACGGCGTCGAGCAGCTGGAGTGGTGAGTGGGGACAAAAACCCCTGAATCGTGAAAGGAGTGCGGCGACGGGCGCCGAATCACTAACTGGCGCGGGAACTCCGCGATGCGATTCCGAAAGCATAAAGAGCAGGGGGCGTTCACATTATGCGCAGGAACAGGCTCTTGTCCTTTGCTGTCGTCATCGCCGTGGTCCTTGGCATCATCGCACCGGAAGCCTTGGCCCAGCCCGAGCGGAGGCCCAGACTCAGGGCCGTGAAGGGGGTCGTGCTCGTAGGCGAGCTCGACGACCACAACCTGGCACAGGTGAAGCGGGCGCTGGCAAGCATCAAACTCGCCTTCGCCTTGAAGGGAAGCGCCGGTCCGGGCTGGGGTATGAACCTGGTACTTCGGCAGTGCGCCGATGAGGAAATTCCCGAACTGGTGAAGCAGTACAACACACGTGACGTGGCTTTCGTGCTGCCCATCACCCAGCGCACCATCGAGGCCCTGCAATCAAGGAATCCCCGTGAGGCCGGTTTTATGGTGCAGGTGCCGAAGCAACACATGTCGGCTCTTCAGAAGATCGCTGCAAAGGCCCCGCCCGGCGAGAAGATTCAGACGATTGACCTTACCAAAGAGGATTGGCAACCCTTGGTGGCTCCGCCGGAAGTCGGCTGGACGCTGCCTGGCGGGGGCGTCATCCAGTTCGCCGCAGACCGCGCCGGAGCGTCCTCTGATTTCGCTTCGAGCCTGCCCATCGGTTTCACCGACAACCCCTATGCCACATTCATCAACCCCGGTACGGGGCAGAAGATCCCGGGGGCCATCGGCCCATTCCTGCCCATGGCCTCGGTATCGGGGATCATTGCCGGGCTTATGACTATCGTTGAGAACACGAGTTGGGAGGAGTTCTCCACAGGCATGAGTGACCTGTGGGACGCTATTGTCGGCGAAGAGGGACAGGATCGCTCGTGGGACGAGATCCTGTGCGATGTCATCGGGGCCCTGGTCAATATGGGCGGCAATATGTGGGACAGCGACGGCAAGTTCG
Source organism: Armatimonadota bacterium (assembly GCA_013314775.1). Taxonomy (NCBI): domain Bacteria; kingdom Bacillati; phylum Armatimonadota; species Armatimonadota bacterium. Next base: position 295,250 of record JABUFB010000011.1, read on the forward strand.
ATGACTATGCCACCATGATCACTGAGGGCTGGAACGATTTCGTCGACTTCTTCAACAACGATGTCCTGCCGTTCTTCGGGACCTGGTTCCAGGACGACTTCAGCAATCCCGACCTCTTCGGCTTCAGGCCGGACGAGGAGTTCGACCTCTTCGATCAGGGCCGCATTTTTGACTTCCTGATAAGGCCCAAGCCATGGGAAGTAGCTCTGGAGTGACGGCAGGGCGAGGTGAGCGCGGAAGCTCGGGCCGGGACCAGGCCCGAGCTTCTTCATGACTCCGGGACGTCCTTCGGGTCACTCCGGCAAGATCGCCACTGCCCTCGCCGCGACCACGTTCAGCGCCAAATCCCATCCACGCGCCGATGAGTCTCAGACCGACCTGTCAGCAGGGATTCGCCCCTGTGGCGTCGAAACACCCGCCATTCAGTTGAGCATGGGAAAGGCGCCACATGGTACCAGGCACGTTCACGCTGACAGTCCTCAACATACCGGACATCGACCGCGGTGTGGGGTTGGCGATCATCCTCCAGACCCCCTGCGGCCGCACTGTCCTCTACGACACGGGGACAGGATACCCCCAGGGCGACGGCTGGCAGGGCGACTGCAATACCGGTCGGGACCAGATCGCCCCCTTCCTGGCAGCGCGGGGCATCGAGGCCCTCGACGCAGTGATCATCAGCCACGCTCACTACGATCATTTCGGCGGGCTGCTCTGGTTGGCGGACCGGGTGCCCATCAACCTGCTGATCGATTCAGGCTACGATTTCACGGGCCCGCGCGACACTCACTACAACCGGGAGCTTGCCGACTACACGGACCTGCGCGAAGGATTTCGGCAACGCCCGGGCGCGTACCGTGCAGTGCTCGCGGGCGATAGGCTGGAACTGGATGATGAGCTTCAGATTGAGGTCATCGCGCCACCGGCGGGGTACTTCCACGAGTCCCATCCCGAGACACGGCCGGCGCAGAACCCGCCAGCTCATTACATGCTCAACAGCAATTCGCTCATGTTGCGCATCCGTCACGGGGACCTGATATTCCTCCTGCCGGGCGACATCGAGAAAGACGATCAGGCGCGGTTCTTGATCCCTTCCGTCCCGCCGGGCACGCTGGCGTGCGACCTGCTGGTCGCCCCCGGACATGGGCTGCACACCGCGCCGGAGTTCGTGGAAGCCACCCGACCGAAAGTCACCATAGTCAGCCTCTTCCGGCGCTGGATCGGCAGCTGCACCGCGCTCGATGGCTTCCGCAGAGTGGGTTCCCAGGTGTTCGTCACCGGCCTGAATGGCACGGTGAACGTGATCTCAGACGGGCAATCAATGCGGGTGGAGACGGAGACCAGGTGATTAATGCACCAACACAGCGTGTCCCCGAAGGGAGGCACACCATGCGTTTGGCGGCGCTCCTCCTCGTCCTGACTTGCGCCACGCTTTTCGCTGAGGACCTCACGCGGGTAGACTTCGAGACCGCGCCTGAGACCGATCTGTTCACTCACACCTGGGGCGACAAGCCGGTGGAGGTTCTCCACAACGGCCGGATCGCCGATGGCGGCTTGGACGGCCCAGCGGCGAACCTCAAGCTGCAGTTCGGACCGGAAACACCCAATAAGCTGTCCTACTGGAACGTGGACCTACCGGATGCAGTCCCGATTTTCGAAGGCCTCCGCGAGATCTCCTTCCGGGTGCGCACCAATGTCCCGGTGAGCATCAAGATCCCCATCAGCCCTTTCGGGTTCATCTACCACGGTCCCGGCGTACAGCCATCCGAAGAGTGGCAGACAGTAGGGCTGACCGGCGTCTACGACCAACTCATGGCCTGGTGCGCCCGCGGCAATAAGGACGGCAATCAGGGCTTCGTGCCCGCAGTGATCGTGGCCATCAGCACCGCGCCGGACGTGCTCGCCGATGTGACCGTGGACGACGTCACGGTCTCGGGTGTCGACGGCACGCGAGAGCGAATGGGCGCGGAACTCAAAGCGCGGCGGTTCCGCAGGGTGCGCGCAAGCGTAGTCACCCTCCCGTGGAGCGACCAGGGCCGCAGCCTTGAGACCGTCCTCGACCGTCTCGATGAAGCGGCGCTGGCGGGGTCCGACATCGTCTGCCTGCCCATGGAGTGCGTAAAGACTGAGGGTGAGCCAATCCCGGGGCCGATTACCGATGCCATCGCGGCGAAAGCCCGCGAGCATTCCATGTACGTCATCGGGAACATCCGGGAGCGCGAAGAAGACCGCGTGTATGTAACCAGCTTCCTGTGCGACCGTAAGGGCGAGATTATCGGCAAGTACCGCAAGAGTCACAAGATGCCCGACGAGGATATGGACCTGGGCGATGACCTTCCGGTGTTCGACACCGACATCGGGAAGGTGGCCATGCGCGTCGGCAGCGACCGCTACTTCGCTGACATCGACCACGTCTATACGGTCAAAGGCGCTCGCATGATCTTCTGGAGCCAGATGCCCGAACCCGTAGAAGACGAGTACCTGCAGGACTTCCCCAGCCAGGGCCGAGCGCAGGACTACAATGTTTTCATCGCCTGTGCGCGATACTCGCGGGATGAACCCGGCTGGATCACCAACTTCTTCCCGCCGTACCGTGGCTGTCCCATTGGGCGCTCGTATATCATCAACCGCGAGGGCCAGCGCATCGCCAGCACTACCCGCAAGGGCACTGTGGCGACCGCTGTGATCCCGGCCGGCGAACTTCAGGGCGCCGGGCGCGGCCGGAATACGAACCCGGCCTTCAGCGTTCTCACCGAACCCGTCCAGATGCCGGAACCCCGCGAGTGGGCAAAGCGGAAAATCCGCGTGACCTGTATCGAGAACCACGTGGGCTTCGAAGACCTGCTCAACAAGCTGGACCAGGCCGGCGCGATGGGCAGCGACCTCGTCTGCACGTATGAGTTCGTCTGGGTGCCCGTGCATGGCGACGCCCCCACGCCGGAGCGGATCGCGGAACTCGAAGCGACAGCCCGTGAACGCTGCCGGAAAGTGGCCGAGAAAGCCGACCAGTGGAACATGTACGTGCTGCTGTGCGGCGTCGTCGAGAAGCGCGAGATCAACGAGGGTATCCTCTACGGTCGCGACGGCCGGGAAGTCGGGCGATACCGCAAGATCGCGACCACCTATCCCGAGCAGGTTCCGGGTACCGAGACGCCCATCCTGGAGACGGATTTCGGCCGCATCGGAGTGCGCATCTGCGCGGACAACTACATGGTCGAACTCGACCGCTCCTACGGGGTAAAGGGCGCGGACATCATGGTCTTCAGCACCCAGGACTGGGGGCCTGACGCCATCCACCGGAACCTGAGGGAAATCTCGCGCTGCATGGACGCCCAGATGTTCCACGTACAGGCCACCCACTCGACGTCGGAGGTCGCACACCGCAGCATGATCGTGGACCCATCCGGGAACATCGTGGCCGGCAACCGGTATATGGCCCCCGGACTGGTCTCCGCGGAGATCGACCTGGACAATGATCGCCCGCGCCGATATGTGCGCAACTGGACGGAACACAAGCCCGGCGGCTACCTGCCCGAGTACCAGTCCACCGAAGTGCCCGAAGTGCGCAATGACCTGAAAGAGACGATCCTGCGGCAGCGGCGGCCCGAACTGTACCAGGCGCTCAGAGCGCCGTCCGAATGATACGCCGGGGAGACGGCGAGGTGAACCGATGAGCGACCTGATACTGCGCGATACCCCGGAACTCAGGAGCCCGGTGATGATCCTCGGCTTCACGGGTTGGATGAACGGGGGGAACGTCTCCATCGGCACGGTGGATCATCTCGTGCGTCAGACAAGGGCTCGCAGACTGGCGGAAATCGACCCGCTGGAGTTTTACGTGCTCAACTTCCCGGTGGCAACTCTCCCGACGGTGGGCCAGAGCCCTGAGCAGAGTGGCTTGTCGGGAATGGAGATCGCCGCGATCTTCCGCCCGCATACGGAGATCGAGGACGGCGTGGTCAAGCGCTTTGTGCCCGAGACCAACGTGTTCCGCTACTCCACCGAACCCGAACTCATCCTGTTCTACGGCGAGGAGCCCCACATCCGCTGGCGCAGTTACTCAGATTGCGTGATGGAGGTAGCACGGCGCTTCAATGTGCGGGAGATCTTCTTTGTTGGCAGCGTTGCAGGGCCAGTCCCACACACCCGCGAACCCCGGGTGCGCTGCTCCACCGCACGTGAAGAGTACAAGGAGCGATTCGCAGGCCAGGACGTGAGCTTCACCGACTACTCCGGCCCTGCAAGCCTGGTGACCTACCTCACCATTCGTGCGGACGAGATGGGCATCCCCCTGCGCAGCATCGTGGTGGATGTGCCCATGTACCCAACGGTGCAGATGAACATCTATCCCCGCAGCATCCTGCGCGTCGTGAGGCTCCTGTCCGATCTGTTGAACCTGCGTATCGACGCCTCCAGCCTGGAACAAGCGGTGGACAGTGTGCGAGAGCAGATCGACAAGGTGGTCGCAGGAGACCCGGAACTTCGGCAACTCGTGGACAGGATGGAGACGGTCTACGATACTGAGGTCGGGGGTGATGATGAGGATCTGCTGCGGCGGCTCCTGGAGGGCATGGGGCCGGACGGGAGCCCGGATGAGCAACCGCCCGAAGAGGGGTAACAGGGATCCTCGGGCAATCAGCGAGCCGGAGCCAGCAGGTAGACCCTCATATGCGCGGTAGGAGGGAACCAGAAGTCCGGCGAGTAGCCGAAAGGCGGCGCGAAGGTCTCCACCACCCGGTAACCCATCCTCCCGTCCAGCAGCGCCCGTACGTACCGTACCCCCTCGGGGAAGGGCACCTGGCCGGTCTCGATGGCGGTCAGGCTGTCGGTGTCGATGACGATCCAGTCGGGACGGCGCTCCGCAAGGGCTTCGGGGGTCAGCCTCCGCGCGGCACGTTGAGCCTCCTGCCGTAACTCCGCCAGCACTCTGCGATGCTGGCCCATCCACTCTTCCCAGTCGTGCTTGACCTGCCTGTGATACCAGTTGAACAAAGGCGCGACCGGGGTTTCGGTGGGATGCACCAGGTGCGGCTGCCCGGCCATGGGGATCCTGCAGGCAAGCAGGCCGGCCGGAACCTTGATGCCAACGGGAGAGTAGTATTCGACCACCTGCCCCTGCGCTCCGTGCTGCTCCAGCCATTGTTCCATTCGATTTCGCGGGTCCAGATCGAACAGGCGTACCGAGATCACCGAGAAAGCCCCGAGGTGCATTAGCGAGGCCAAGACGAGCACCGCAAGAGCAACCTTCGGCCAGGAGCGTTTTGAGGAGGCCATCGCGCCGCAGACTGCCGTCGCTCCGAAAGCGGACAAGACCGCACCCGCCGTCAGAGAGTTGCGTACGTCCCCGGTCGGGCTTACCGTAAAGTACACGATCACGAGCAACGCCCACGGCACCACAGCGAGTGCAAGACGCTTCAGGAGCGGCCTTCGGGCACGCAAGCACGCGATCGCCCCGGCACCCCCCAGCACCGCCCAAGGCCAGCCACCCCACGAGCGTGCCCAGCGGTCGGGGGTCATCCACCACTGGTAGTCTGGAATCGCGTGCACGGCCCGCTTGGCTGCGGTGGGGTTCGTGAGGTTCTGCCTCCAGTACGTGCGAGCGTCCGTCACTATCTCCGGGCAACCCACCAGCACACCGGCCACGAAAGCGCCGGCTCCCAGGGCCCAGCACCTCAGTAACCCACTCCAGCCGGGACGCTCCGGGAACATCACCAGCGGCGTGATGCCCAGGGCCAACACCAGCAACCCCGCCACCGGTTTCGTCGTCGCCGCGAGGCCCGCGAGAAACGCCGCCGCCGCATACCAGCGCAGGTTGCCCTGTCGCACCGACAGATACAACGCGCCAACGCTGAGGACGGACCAGAAGAACAGGGGGGAATCAATCGTGGCGAAGTGCGATGTGACGATGCGCACCGGCAGGGCAACCAGAACCAGTGCCGCAAGGCATGCAGCCGCCAAGCCTGCCGCGTCGGCGAAAACCAGAAAAAGGACCACGACCGCCAGACCGCTCTGCACCGCGCTGAGCGTCCGCAGGCGCAGAACCATTCCCGCGTGGACCTCCGGCCGAGTAGACACCCCGCCCAGGTCGGCGTCGTCCGAACCCGCATGGGCGCGCAGGTAGGGCGTCACAAGGGCCCCGGCCAACCTGCGGTGATGGGTGCCGTAGTGGTAATTCCGCCCGCCTTCAGTTTCGAGCAGCAGATCCCCCGGCCGCGTCAGTTCGTCCGGGTTCCACCGCAGCGGCAGACCCCAGTCGATCCCCAGAAAACTTATACCAACACTGCAAGCGAGGATCAGCACACTGATCCCCGCAAGGGTCCACTTCATTCACTGTCCCCCGGCAAGATTCTCTGCACCAGCACTCTGGTCAGCGTCAACCCACGATCTTCCCGATGCCCACCAGGTCCGTCCGGTGCTTCTGGATATCCTCGCCTCCGCTGATGATGAAACGGCCGTCGGGCATGCGTCGGATGTTCATACCCACCACCGGGATCGGCAATTCGCCGGCGTCGGCATAGACGCCGGTCGTCTGGTCGAACCGCAGGATCCGGTCGGTGAACCCCTCGGGGCGCATGGACGCCGCCGGCCAGGTGACGAACCCGCCCAGGATATACACCTGTCCCCCGCAGCCGATGGCCTCCCAGCCCCGCGCCGCACAGGGAGCATCGGGGAGGCGCTGCCAGCGGTCTTTCACGGTGTCGTAGACCAGCGCATCGTCGGAGTTCGCCATTCCTTCGGGCATCTGCCGGTAGCCGCCGAACACGTAGATGAAATCACCAACCGCAGCCGCCGCGCAGAGGGTCCGGCCGGAACCCGGCATGGGCCGCGATGTCCTCCAGCCCTGTTCGGGGTGCTCAGTGTCCAGGATGAGGATGTCATTGTGGACCTTGCCCTTGAACCCACTGTCCGCTGCCCCGCCGATGACATACAGCTTGCTGCCGATGGCCACGCTGGCGGGATAGATACGGGGTTCGGGCACCGACGGTCCCCATACCCAGTGGTATTGTTTGCCCACCTTCCGGCAGACCATGGTGTAATCATAGTCCTTCTGCCCGTCGCTCCCCGAGACCACGTACAACCGGTCGTTGATGGCCAGTCCGCCGCCATACGAGACCGCAAAGGGCATCGCAGGGCCCGCCGACCAGCTATCCTCTCGCGGATCGTAGATGTCGAGGTGATCCGTCCAGATCTTCTTCTCACCGTCAACCCAGTAGGTGCCCCCGGCGGAGAGCAACTTGCCATGAACGAAGCCCGTCACCTGCCCGCCCTTGCCGATGGGCATTTTCGCGGCGGGCTCCCAGACGAACCTCGGAGCACCCCAGACCGTGACCGCAAGCGGCAACAGGAAGGCCGAGGAAACCAGGACTCTCGTGGCTCGCATGCCAATACCTCCGAACTAAGTGTGCCGGCCGATGCAGGTCTGCTCGGCGCGGTCGGTAATGCCGCCACTCTGCGCTACCCGAACCATACGCCGTAACGCAGGAAGATTCCTCCAAGTGCCGCGCCCAGCGAGCCCCACAGTGCGCCGGCAACCAGGAAATGTCCCAGCGCGAAGCCCAGGAACCCGGGGAGCGCCGCGAGATACGCCTGGTGCCCGCCATAGCGCAGAAGGATGGACTTGATCACCCAGACGATGAAGAAAGGCCCCCAGATTAGCTGCCCGTAGGAACACGACATCGCGTAGCCCAGGGGGTGGAAGGGCCAGCCGAAGAACCGCACCCGCATGATGCTCAAGAATGCGATGAGCGCGCCGCCACCCACTGTGGCCACAATGCGCGGTGTATCCGGCGGCGTGGGCAACTGGATTGCTCGCCAAAGGCCGGCGTATTCGGCCTGGGCCGTCGTGGCTCCCCAGATCCCGCCGCGCAAGCCCACCGCCCCTTCCTCGTAGTATGGAACGAAATGGAAGTAGAACGACGACAGCGCTCCCACCGCCACCGCGCCCATCAGTAGCCAGAACGTGCTGGACTTTCGGACTCCGCCACCCTCGCCCAGTGTCAGGCTCTCGATTCCGTAGCCCGAAATGCTGGGGAAGTATCCGCGTGACAGCAGTATCAACAACGTGAATACCGTGGGAGAGCGAAAGTTCGGGCCGATGCCCACCCAGGAACGGGAGTTCACGAAATACCGGATCGCCTTGTGCGCGAGCCCGTAGGGGAATGCCCACACCAGCGGGACGCCGGTTTCAGCCCGCAGGCGGCCGTACACCACCGACACTATCACCAGGACTGTGAAGTACACGAGGGTGAGTACGACGTTCATCCCCGCTGCCGTCCCGAAAATGATGAGCCCGATGAAGCCTGCCACTGCCCCAACCAGTGCCCATTTGTAGGTGTTCAGCGGCCGTCCGTGCTTGTCTGGGGTTGGGTCGAACCACGCGCGCCAGGCAAGCGCGAAAGAATGCCGGGCCTTCCAGAAAAGAATAACACCTAGCACCAGGTAAGCGCCGATCCCTTGCTCCTGGCTGAAGGGCGCACCCGGCAGGCGATATCCCGACGCCGACATGATCACGCCCTGAATCTTGTTGAACAGGTGGAAGAACCAGATTGAAAAAGACAGTTCCGTAGAAATCAGGTAGCCCAGGCCGATGAGCTCCGGGCGCAGGTCGGCGGTGAAAGGACGCAGGGCATTCCAAGGCGCACCTGTGAGCGCAGTTCCCAGGTCCACCCGCAGTCCACCGCTGGGGCCGCCGAAGAACACACCCCGCACGATATTCACCGCGTTCAGCACGAACGCAAGTCCTATGCCGATCCAGGTGGCCTTCGACCGAAAGAACGGGACATCACTGTATTCCGGGTCCACGATCTGCAGCGGAAGACGCACCAGGGGGAACACCAGGCGCTCCTCCTCCACCCACGGCTCGCTGAACAGGATCATCAGGCTGAAAAGCGTGCCCCCGAATATGAGAAAAAACGCGGTCCAGGCGATCATCGGGATACGCCAGGCATCCCACGGGACGTGGCCTGTTGGCGAGCTTTCATACAGCCACTTGTGGACCTGCGGGTCATCCGGCGCCAGCCAGGATGGGATGAATTGGGCCAACTCCTCCAGGGGCGCGGCGGGGCTCGTGTAATAGAACGGCGCGCTAACGCAACCGATGAGGAATCGGCCAATGCCGCAGCCCATCATGGTGGTGGCCACGGTCACAAAGAGGAAGATGGTGATCAGTTCAGGGATGCTCAGAGCCCGGATGCGCCGCGTCCTGTTCAAGACCCCATTGACGATGAGTAGGAGAACCAGCGCTCCTACTCCCGGGATGGATGGGACCGCTTCGGTCCCCTGACACGCGAGGGCGATGATTTCGGACTGCCGTACCCAGTATCCGCTTAGCCAGGTGAGGACAAGGGCGATTGCGACGGCTCGGAAGGTGATCCCAGTGCGGACCGGCGCGCTCGCGGCTTCAAAGCTCCCCTCGAAGTGCGGCCGGTCTGCTGCGATGTCGTGTGTTTTCAAGTCTCGATACCGGCTCCTGTTCTCGACGGCCGGGCCGTCTGGCGTGAACGCGCAAGAATACGCGCCCTTCTGAACGTGCAGAAGGGCCCGCAGGTGAAGCGACGTGCAGCATTGTTCGCCGTGAGTATCCCAGGCACCTTCACGCTTGAAGGGAACCCAAACGACACCTTACCACGGCATGAAGGCCACAACCCGGCCGGTGAGGAAATGGATTGCATGCGTATCTGTGCTGCAGCGGACATCCACTACCCGCGCTTCGGGACCGACTGGGCCCGGGCATTGGCGCGCCGTATGTGCGAAGCCGAACCGGATGTGATCATCCTGGCCGGTGACGTTTCCGCCGGGCCGGACTACCGTTATCGCCAGATCCTCAGTTTCTTCGAGACCTGCGCCTGCCCGAAGCTATTCGTCCCCGGCAACCACGACTTGTGGAGCGACGCCGAGGAGCCCGACACTCCCTGGCGCTACTCCGACGGCCTGCGCGTACTGGTGGAGGACTGTGGCTTCCATTACCTGCCCGGCGCGCCCTTCGTGCTGGGAAATGTGGGTTTCGCCGGGACCATCGGTTGGTGGGACTACGCCTACCGACAGATCGCGCCGCCATATGACGGCTTGCGCGTCACGCCGCTCGCCGCTCGGGTCGAAGAGGAAGCCACGAAGCTGGTGCCTATACCCGGGCGAGGCCTCGTCCCCTGGGAGGAACTCACCGAGACCGACTACGACGGTAAGGCCCTGGTGTGGCAGGACCGTGACGGCGCGCAACAGAGCATCATCTGGAACGACGTGGTCCACGTGGGCTGGGGCATACCGGATACGGATGTCGCCCGGCGATGCGCGAACGAACTGGCTGCCGACCTTGCGGCTCTGGGTCCCGATGTCAGGACCCTGGTGGGCGTCACGCATTTCGTGCCCTTCGCGGACCTCCTGATTGAGCACCAGTCGGACGTGCAAGCCGCATTCTGTCGCGCATTCATGGGATCACCATTGCTGGGCGAGACGCTTGAGCGCGACCCGCGCACCCGCCTGGTGCTCTGTGGCCACCAACATCGCCAGGATGTAACCTCCCGCGGCAGAATGGTTCTGGCCGACTGCGGCGTAGCGCGGGATGATGACGGCCCCCTGCTCATCACCCTCACCGAGGTATAGTCGAGATGACCGGTCGACAGCGCGTTCTGGCGGCACTCAACCACACGGAGCCCGACCGTACTCCGATCTTCGAGAAGCTCATCAAGTCCCCCATCGCCGACGAAATCCTGGGCAGGCCCTGCGCCGCCACCAATTTCGCGCATCAGATGGAGCGTCTCGCGGATGGCGACTGGGAGGGCCTCCAGCGCCAGAGCGCGGCGGATCTCGTCGACCTTGCGCAGATACTGGGCTTCGACATGGTGCGGCTGTACCCCAATTCCCTGCCGCCTGCACCGGAACACCGCCCGCGCCGGATTGCCCCGGATACGTGGCAGTTCGGCTCCACCATCACCGAGATCCTGCCGAGCGGCTGGCTGCGGTCGTATCCGGTCAATCCCGCCCCGCCGGTACCCGAGGACGAGCAAGAGCGCCAACTGGAAATGTCCATCGAAGCGGAACCGGTCGAGCCCGCCTACGAGGACCGCCACTTCCTACTCTTCCGGCATGCCAAGCAAATCATGCGGGAGCGCGGCCTGGACCTGGCAATCTTCACCCAGGTCTACGGGATATACGTCTCCTCCCTCCCAGTTCCCGTCTTGCGATGGTTTCCGGAGCACCCCGAGCGGGTCCACCGCTTCTATCGACAGCGACACATTCCCGCGCTGGCCGCCTGCCGCCGGCTCATCGCCGAAGGCGCCGACATCATCGGCCTGGGCGGAGACCTGGCAAGCGATCTCGGACCCATGGTCTCCCCTGCTCATTACCGCGAGTTCATCATGCCGCTCATCCGCGAGCAGGCCGATCTATGCCACTCCCTGGGCGCTTTCTGCAGCAATGCCTCGGACGGAGACCTGTGGGCCATCGCCGATGACTTCCTGCTCGGGACCAACGTAGACGGTTTTGAGGAGATCGACTTCGCGGCGGGGATGAACCTGCGGCGCCTCAAGGAGCGTTACGGACACCGCATCACGATGATCGGGAACATCGATATCCGACACACGCTGACATCCGGCACCCCCGAGCAGGTTCGCCGGCACACCCGCGATTGCCTCGATGCCGGCCTTGGCAACGGCGGCCACGTGATCATGAGCAGCAACTGCATCCACGAGGGCTGCAAACTGAACCTGTTCCTGGAGCACATCCGCGCCTATCGCGAATACTGGGGGCTGGAAAACCTGGAGCTGTAAAGCGGAGCGGCTTTACCGATCGCGCGAAGCGACCAGAGCCGCGATCTCGCGCAGGGCGTTGAGGGCCTGGGCGTCACCCTCGATCCCGGCCAGGGCAGCCCGCGAGCGTTCCACATGCTCCCAGGCAATTTCCTGCGCACGCGCCTTGCCCCCCGCTGTCTCTACGGCATCCGCGAGGGCTGCCAGGGCCGATTGCAGTTCGTCTTCCATCAATTCGCGTGACCCAATGTCTTCAATGATCCGGCGCACATCGTGCCCATTCGAGCTGCTCAGCGCCGCAACGATGGGCAGGCTGAACTGTCCGGTGAGTACGTCGCGTCCTGCGTCCTTGCCGATCTCTCGCGCCTGCCCGAAAACGTCCAGCAGGTCGTCGGCAATTTGGAACGCGAGCCCGAGGTTGATGCCATACTCGCGCATTTTCAGGCAGTCCGGCTCGGGTGCACCGACGCTCATGGCCCCCAGCTGACACGCTGCCCCGAACAGTCCCGCCGTCTTCCCCCGGGCGATGTCCAGACAGTCTGCCTCGGTCAGTTGGAAGGGGTCAACACGCGCAAATGCGGCCTCAGAACTGGCCATGTCATCGACAACATGGGCCATAATATCGACGTAAGCCCAGTCGCGAATGTTGGTGAGCTTGCGGTATGCGCGGGCCGCCAGGTAATCGCCGACAAGGACAGCGATGCGGTTCCCAAAGAGCTGCCTGACTGCCGGCTTTCCGCGGCGAAGGTCGGCCTCATCCACCACGTCATCGTGCATGAGGCTAGCAAGATGCAGCACTTCGAGACCCACCGCTACGTCCAGAGAAGCCGCGTTCGGTTCGCCGAAAACCTTCGCACTGAGCAGCGTGACAAGCGGGCGCAGGCGCTTGCCCCCGGCCTCAACCGCAGACAGCGCTGCGCGGGAGATTTGGTCGCACCCGTCGCCACAGATGTCGCGGAGCGCGGCTTCGACCTGGTCGGCGTGGGAGGCAACCAGAGTCCGGTATTCGCCGAAGGGATCTACGGGCGAGATGCCGACTCCGGAAATTGGCTGGTCCATTCAGGGCGTCCGTTCCGGCTCAGAATCGCTTGCGATATGCGACAGGCAGAACGAGAGGATCTCCAGCTGGCTCGTCATGTCGAAGCTGCGCACGACGATGCCGGGGGGCAACGACACCTGCACTGGCGCGAGATTCAGCACGCAGCGGACCCCGGCGGCCACCACTGCGTCCACCACTTCCTGCGCCGCGGCACCCGGAACGGCCACAATCGCGATGTCAACCCCCAATTCCGGGACCAGTTCGGGCAACCGCGACATGGGCAGGATCGGCTGGTCATTGAGCATCTGGCCGACCTTGTCGGGGCTGGCATCGAACACCCCCACCACCCGAAAGCCCCGGGGCTCGAATCCCGGGTAGCCCACCAGCGCTGACCCGAGGTTCCCGGCTCCCACCACGATGACGCGCCGATCCCTCAGAAGCCCCAGAATCCGAGTAAGTTCCTCGTGCAATTGCGGCACCCGATAGCCAAGTCCGCGCCGACCGAAGTCGCCGAAATATGACAGGTCCTTGCGGACCTGCGCGGCATTCACGTTAGCGATGGCCGCGATCTCCCAGGAGGAAACGGTCGGCCTGCCCTCGCGCTCCAGCCGGCGCAGAATTGCTCGGTAGGTGGAGAGCCGCTGTACGGTGGCCTCGGGGATGTCGAATTGCCAGGGCATGTGTTCAACCCGCGGTTCCGATTGTTGTGGGAACTCAGCGGACCATGAGCACGGTGCGCGCGGCTTCGATCAACATTTCCGGGAACAGGAAGAGCAGGAGTGTTCCTGCGGCCATGAAGACGATCACCGGCAAGACGCCGACAGGAGCAGTACCCGGTCGTTCGCCCGGACGCTGGTCGAAATACATCAGCCGCGCGATATTCATGTAATAGTACAGCGAGATCACACTGTTTACGATGCCAACCACCGCAAGCCAGGCCCACTGCCGCGACTTGATGGCTGCGGCGAATATGTAGAGCTTGCCCAGGAACCCGGCAGTAGGCGGGATGCCGGTCAACGAAAGCAGGAAGATAAAGGTCAGGATCGCCAGCGCAGGCGCGGTCTTGGCCAAGCCGGCGAAGCTCTCGATCGCAGCGTTACCCGTGTGCCGCTCCAGGGCAATCGCGACCGCAAACAGCCCGAGGTTCATGAACAGATAAGCAGCCAGATAGATAAGCAGGCCGGGCATTCCCCACAGCTCATCCGGGCCCACGACCACCGCGATCAGCATGTACCCCGCATGGGCGATGCTGGAGTAAGCCAGCATGCGCTTGATGTCGGTCTGGCGGATTGCGAGAAGATTGCCCACAAACATCGTCAGGCAGGCGAGCACCGCGATGATCATCTGCCAAGGCAACTCGAAGCCCGGAGAGAGGGTAAACAACACTCGCGTGAGCACAGCGAGACCCCCGGCCTTCGGCGCCACCGAGAACAGCGCGGTCACCGGTGTGGGAGAGCCCTCGTAGACATCTGGCGCCCAGGCGTGGAAGGGAACCATGCTGACCTTGTAGCCAAATCCCACCAGCATGAGCACCAGGCCAAGCGCCGCGGGTAACGCAAGCCCGGCGCCCGGAACGGGCTTCATCATGCTGCCGGCCGCCACGAGCAGGTTCGTGGAACCTCCCGCCGCATACACGAGCGTCATCCCGTACAGCATGACCCCACTGGCCGCCGCGCCATAGATGAAATACTTCATCCCCGCTTCATTGGACTTCGGGTCCTTCTTATTCCAGGCGGCGAGCAGGTATGATGTCAGACTGACCAACTCGAAGCTCAGGTAGATCAGAACCAGGTCGGTGGCACCGGCAAGCAGACTCACTCCCAACACCAGGAACACGACCAGGGAGAAGAACTCGCCATACGCCGGGCTTCGGCGGAAGAAGTCCACCGACAGGACGATGATGATCGCCCCGGCGAGCATCGCGAAGGCCTTGATGAAAAGGGACAGGCCATCAATGGCGAAGCTGCCGTGGAACTCGGTGGACGGCGCGCCTCCCCACAGGTCGAGCACGGGCTTCAGGCAGACCAGAAGACCCACCGCTGCCAGGACCGGCACCGCGGCGCGGCGTCTTGCCGGCAGAATCAGGTCCGCGCACAAGACGAGTATGCCCAGTACGCAGAGCCAGATTTCCGGCGCGAAGGATTGGAGGTTAGTGTATGGCATAGTCCGCCTGACGAAGCGGCGCGCCTAGCCGATGGGCAGGCCGCCGGTCATTACAAGATCAACCGCAATGCGCAACTGTTCCAGCAGCCCGGACATCGATGTGTTGATGACCCCGACCACCGGAGACGGATACAGACCCACCACCAGCATGATGATAGCCAGCGGGACGGTCGCCGCAAGCTCCCCGCCGTCCATATCGGGCAGGGCTTGCCATTGCTGGTTGAGTTCGCCCAAGAACACTCGCTGGATCAGCATCAGGAAGAACGCCGCCGTAATCACAACGCCCAGCAGCGAAAGCCCGGTCATCACCGGATAGGTGCCGAAAGCGCCCAGGAAGACCATGAACTCGCTCACAAATCCCGCGAGACCCGGCAGGCCCAGACTGGCGAAACAGGCCACCATCATCATGCCCGTATACACCGGCATCTGCCGCGCCAGCCCGCCAAAAGCGTCCATGTCCCGGGTATGCGCCCGGTCGTAGATCACACCGACCAGGAAAAACAGCGCACCGGTGATAATCCCGTGGTTGAACATCTGCAGCACCGCACCGTTCAGGGCGGTGATGCGGTTGGTCACGAGGTCGCTGGCCTCCGCCGACGCAACTGCTGCCGCGATGCCCAGCATCACGTACCCCATGTGGTTCACCGACGAGTACGCGATGAGTTTCTTGATATCCTTCTGAGCCATCGCGCACAGAGCGCCGTAGATAACGCTGATGACCGCCAGCACCGCAATATACATGGCGAAGCGCTGACATTCCTGCGGCACGATGGGCAGACTCACCCGGACGAAACCGTAGGTCCCCATCTTCAGCAGCACACCGGCCAGGATGACGCTGCCCGCAGTGGGCGCTTCTACATGTGCGTCCGGCAACCACGTGTGGAAGGGGAAGAGCGGCACTTTGATGGCGAACCCCAGGAACAGGCCCCAGAAGACGAAAGCGCCCCAGACTGCTCCCTTCGTCGCCATCGGGTTCTGCTTCGCGAGTTCCAGCATGTCGAAGGTGTGGGGCTCGGAGAAGAAGTAGAGCACCAGGATCGCCAGGAGCATCGCAAGGCTACCGACGAGGGTATACAGGAAGAACTTGATGGCCGCATACTCGCGCCGCGGGCCGCCCCAGATGCCGATCAGGAAGTACATCGGGACGAGGCTAACTTCCCAGAAAACGTAGAACAGGAAAAAGTCCAGGGCGCAGAAAACGCCGAGCATGCCGGTGAGCAGGAGCATGAAGAAGGCCATGTACTCCTTGACGCGGTGGGTGATGCGCCAGGAGTAGATCACGCTAAGCAGGCTCAGCAGCGTGGTGAGTAGAATCAAGGGCACGGAGAGGCCGTCCACACCCAGGTGATAGTTGACGTGGAGCGCCTGGATCCACGGCACATTGACCTCCAACTGCATCCCGGGCACGCGCGAGGCGAACATACCCCACATCGCCAGGGAGACCAGGAAGGTCAATGCGGAGAAGATCGTGGCAGTCCAGCGGATCGCCGCCACATGGCGCTCCCTGTCCAGCAGCATGATGATGATCATGCCGACCAGGGGCAGGAAGATAAGCACACTCAGAATGTGTGACATGAGGCACGGCCTCCGGATTGGCTCTCAACGGATTGCGCGGTGACCACAAAGCGCGAAACCGGCGGCCTGGTCAGCCTCCCAGCGCGCGCCGAATCAGATCCATAATCACTTCATTGTGCAGAACGAACAGGGCCAGGAACAGCACAGCCGCGATCCCCCAGGCGAACAGCACGAACCCCGACACGTACTCCTGCACCCGGCCCACCTGCAGGCGGCTACCGAACTCTCCGACCCACCGGCTCATGTACCCTGCAAGGTTCACCAGGCCATCGACAATAACCACGTCAAAGAACCACGAGCCCATGCTGAACACCCAGCGCGTCAGCCAGCCGACGGCATTCACAGCGCCGTCCACCACGTATGTATCCACGAGGCGGCATCCCCGGGCGAGAGCGAAAGTCAGGCCCACGGGCACTGCAGCGTAGATCTCGTCAAAGTAGAACTTGTTCGCGACCAACTGGTACCAGGGGTGCAGGGGACGGCGCAGCGTGTCTGGAATCACCACCTCAAGCTGGTAGCGACTTTCCAGGATCCGCGCCCGAAGGCAATCCAGTGCCGGCGCCACGCCGGGCAGATTGCCCAGACCGCAGGGGATCTCGGGCAGCCAGACCGTCTTGCCTTGGCGGTACTCCTCGAAGCTAGGCCAGCGCGGCCATGTGATGGCCTCCAGCGGAATCAGCTTCCAAAGGTAAATCACGGCCGCGAGAAACAGGCCGCCCACCGCCATGAGGGTGGATATCCCGATGACGGCCCAGTTCGTCCCGCCCTCATGCATGCCACCTGCGTCGGCCCCGTGAGCGGACAGGTGCGCCGCCTCGTGCGGGACGAAATGCACGAATTGGTGGAACAGGTTGCCGGCCACCCAGGGCGTACCCACCCATCCGAGAAGCAGCGCGAAGACGGCCAGGATCACCAGCGGGACGGTCATCAACTTCGGGCTCTCATGGGCGTGCTCCGCAGCCTCGCGGGGCCGGCCGCTGAATGTCATAAAGCACAGGCGGCCCATATAAAACGCGGTCAGCAGCGCACCCAACTCGAGCCCCCAGAAGAAGACCCAGGTCCCGCCCTCACCCGCGGAGTTCCACGCCGCCAGCATAATCTCGTCCTTCGAGAAGAAGCCGGCGAACAGCGGGAAACCAGCAAGCGCCAGCGTTCCAACCCAGAACGTGAAGTAGGTTACCGGCATTTTCCGGGCCAATCCGCCCATTTTCCGCATGTCTTGTTCGTCGTGACAGCCGTGGATGACGCTGCCGGAACCCAGGAAGAGCAGGGACTTGAAAAACGCGTGGGTAATGAGATGGAACACGCCCGCAGTGAATCCCGCCACACCCAGACCCAGCGCGACCATCATGTACCCAAGCTGGGAGATGGTGGAGTACGCCAGCACGCGCTTAATGTCATTCTGAACCACGCCCATGGTTGCGGCCATGAGCGCAGTAATCAGGCCGATGACGGAAACGATGGTGAGCGCCGGTGCCCCGAACAGGACCGGCTCAGTAAGCGACGAGTAGAAGAGCGGGAACAGACGGGCGACCATGAACACGCCGGCCGCAACCATCGTGGCGGCGTGAATCAGGGCACTCACCGGAGTGGGGCCCTCCATGGCGTCCGGGAGCCACACGTGCAGCGGGAACTGGGCGCTCTTGCCAACTGCGCCGCAGAACAGGAACAGGGCCGCAACTCCCGCAAGCCAGGCGGGGATCGCTCCGGCGTTCACCTGCTCGAAGGTCTCAGCGAAGAGCAGACTGGGCACGTGGAAGAAGAGAATCAGAATGCCGATAGCGAAGCCCACGTCACCGATGCGGGTGGTGATGAAGGCCTTGTTCGCAGCGTCTGATGCACTCTTCCGCTCAAACCAGAACCCGATGAGCAGGTACGAGCACAGCCCCACCAGCTCCCAGCCGGCGTAGAGCATCAGGAAATTGTTGGCGATGCAGATCAGGAACATCGATCCGCAGAAGAGACACAGGTACGCGAAGAAGCGGCTGAACCGTGGGTCGCCGTGCATGTAGCCGATACTGTAAATCTGGATGCAGGTGGCCACGATGCTGACCATCACCAGCATCACGGCGCTCAGCGGATCCACCATGTATCCGACATGGATGGCGAACTTCCCCACCTGCGCCCATTCCACGGCCCGATCGATGGGGGCCCCCCCCAGGATCAGGTCCGTCAGGCAGCCCAGCGAGAAGGGGATCGTGGCGGCAATGCCCGTAACCCCGACCCAGCCCACCTTCTCGCCGATGCGACGGGTCAGGGCGCTGCCGAAGAACATCAGCACCGCACAGGCCACGAATGGGATTATGGGTATCAGCCAGGCAAGTTCAAGCATAGCGCTCTGGTTTGCGGGCGGCAATGAGCCGCCGGGATTACCACTTCATGTCCGAGGCCTGGTCCGGGTTGGTGATTCCCCGATTGCGGTACAGACAGATGATGATCGCCAGCCCCACGGCGACTTCGCAGGCCGCGAGGGTCATGACGATCAGCGCGAACACCTGGCCGCCAAAGGCCGGACCTGACACAGGCGCCAGGAACCGCCCAATCGCCACCAGATTGATATTCGCAGCGTTCAGCATCAACTCGACCCCGAGCAGCACCGCGACGGCATGGCGCCGGACCATGACGGCGAACAGGCCCATGCAGAATAGCAGGGACGCGAATACCAGGTAGTGCGTGAGGCCGACGTCGGGCAATGTCACTCGCCCTCGCCCCCCTCAACCGGGTCGCTGCGCTTCTCGTCATCCGGATCGCGGCGAGCAATCACAACAGACCCGATCAACGCCACCAGCAGCACCACCGACGCCACCTCGAAAGGCAGCAGGTAGGCGTCCAGAAACATCTCGCCGATGCGCTGGACGTCGGTGCCTAACCCTCGCCCGGGCAGCTCAGGCCGCAGGGGCTTCCACTGGTGGAACCACGCGGCTTCGGCAAGAGCGGCGACGGTGACCACGAATAACCCACCTGCGGCGAGTACTCCGGCGATCACGTGCTGCATCCCGCTGTAGTAGTACAGGACCACGTTGGTCTGCGGCTCGTACTTCACCGGCAGGCGTTTGGATATCCACCGCGGTAGACGGTCGCGTGCCGCCGTGTCTTCCATGAGCATGACGCCGAACAGGATCAGCACCGCGATGGCCCCGGCGTAGACCAGGATCTGCAGCGCGAACAGCACGTGAGCGCCCATGAGCGCGAAAGCCCCGGCAACACCGAACAGCGTGGGCAGCAGCCACAAGGCGGCATGCATCACCCTTCGGGCCAGGATCACACCCAGCGCGCAGCCCAGCGTGAACAGGGCCACCAGCAGGAACCCCAATTGTTCGAGCCAGTCGTTTGCGGTCATTGCGGCTCCGTCCCGGCTTCAGATCCGGCGATCTCCGGCCGGCACACAGTCTGCACGCGCTGCACGTCCTCGAACTCAAGGCCGCGCGCGGTCAAGGTGTCCAGGTCGCGGATCAGCGCGCGCGGGTCGTACTCGGACTGCTCATAGTCGGTGGTCATCGTGATGGCGTCGAAGGGACACGCCTCTACGCACAGGTGACAGAACATGCACAGGCCGATGTCGATGTAGAACTCGGTCGGCTTGCGCTCCTTGCCCTTGCCCTCGCCCACGATGTGGATGCACTTGTCCGGACAGACGCGCACGCAACTCATGCAGGCGGTGCACCGTAGCTGGCCGGTTTCGCGGTCGGTGATCAGCGCGAAATCCCCGCGATACCCGGGCCGCGGCTTGTAGTCCTCCGCCGGGTTCCGGTGCGGGTACTGAACGGTAACCTTGGGCCGCCAGAAGGTGATCAGCGTCACCCACAGGCCCTTGAGGATGCTCAGGGCCGTGCCGGCGATCTCAGCGGCCAGTCCGATCCGCGCAGGTTGTGAGTTCTCAGGTCGCGTCATGGGTTTGTCCGTTTTCCGGTGTCACGTCTTGGTCAAATGCCGCTGCGGCGCGAGAGTTCAGTTCAGCAACTCGCAGAACTGTTCAACGGTCAGACCGGACTGCCGGATGATACTGCGCAAGGTGCCCGGCTTCAGGTCTTTGCCGCCGTGTACCGGGACGGGCACCACTCTGCCATTCTCCGGGTGCTGCATGATTCTGTGCTCGCCCGTCTGCCGTCGTACGACGTAGCCGGGCCGCAAAAGCGCCTTCACCGTGTCCTCCCCCGAGACTACCGGCAGCTTAGGCAACCGCCTTCGCCTCGGTGACCGTGCCCTTGCGGACAATTGCCTGCAACACGCCCGCAACATCGATGGTGAAGGACTCGGCGTCCGGCGGGATGGGCTTCCCATCCTCCTGCAGCAGAGCGAGAAATCCTTCGATCATGTCACGCGCCATGTACAGGGCTTCCTCGACGTCGTCGCCCTGGGTGGTTGCGTCCAGAGCCGGGACGTAGACGGAGAAGCCGCCGTCCTCCTCACGCAGCAGAACCACTGTATAGGTGCGCTCCATCCTCATGGCCTCCTCGACACCGGCACTCGGGCTCGCCGATCTTACGCCCCCGGGATCAGGGCCACGCAGGCGGTGGTGATCGCAAGCGCCACGAACCCCGCGGGCACCATGAACTTCCACGACAGCGACATCATCTGGTCAGGGCGCATACGCGGCAGTGTCCAGCGCACCCACAGCACGAAGAAGATGAGCAGAGCGGCCTTCGCAAACAGCCAGACGATGCCCGGGATGATGGTGTCCGCCGGGCCGAAGGGCGAGAGCCAGCCGCCCAGGAACACCACGGCCACGACCACCGAGATCAGCAGGATATTGGCGTACTCGCCCAGGAAAAACAGGGCGAACTTCATGCCCGAATATTCCGTATGGTAGCCTGCCACAAGCTCGCTCTCGGCTTCGGGCAGGTCGAAAGGCTGCCTGGCCACTTCCGCGAACATGGCGATGATGAAAAGGAGCGCCGGCAGCCACAGCCACGGCCGGAAGATATTCCAGGCGATGATCCCGGCGCTCTGGCGATTCACGATCTCTCCGAAACTCAGAGACTCCGACACCAGCACCACGCACAGCAGCGACAGCAGTAGCGGGATCTCGTAACTGAGCATCTGCGCGCCCGCACGGACCGCGCCGATGAGCGACCACTTGTTGTTCGAACCCCACCCGCCCATGAGCATAGCGATGACCGTGATGCCGCTGACGCCCAGCAGGTACAGGACACCCACGTTCTGGTCCAGCACCGCTGCCACGACCACGTCCTTGTCCCACGGAATGACCGCCCATGCCATGAGCGAGACGGTGAAGAACAGCACCGGCGCGATGGCGTGGAGGATCTTGTCCGCCCCGATGGGCACGATGTCCTCTTTCAGCAGGAGCTTGATCGCGTCCATGGGCGTCTGGAACAGGCCGATCGGGCCGACGCGGGTGGGCCCCACGCGCGCCTGAATGTACCCGGCCACCTTGCGTTCGAGATACACCAGCACCAGGGCAGCGAACATCATGACGGCGATAGCGAAGACGGCTCCGGCGCACCAGGCCAGAATCTCAACCAGCAGGCGCGCCCAGTCCTCGGGCATGCCCCACGAGGTGAGCAGACCGTTGAGCCACTCGTTGATTGCGGTCAGGATTGATCGGAGCATCATGGTCCTACCTGGTGCTGGATCCGTCGGTTGTTGGCACTACCCGTTAGGGGAGTTCATCTGTGCCAAACGCAAGTACGAAAGCGACGTCCTGAGCGTCCGTCCCAAGCCCGTCGCGCAGCAGTTTCCACACCATTTCCTGTTTCTCGCGCTCGGAAAGACCGTTGAACTGTTTCGAGACGATCTTCACATGCGCCCTTCCCATGTAGCCTTCCGACACATCGATAGTGTCAGTCGGGAAACTCGCCCTGAGTACGCTCTCGACACGCGGGCCCAAGCCTGCGAAGTCGACCTTCCTGCCCCCTGCCATGTGATTCACCTCTTCTCGCCGTGCACTGCGATTCACGTGCAGCGTTGGGTCTTCAGCCACTCATAGACCGTCTCAATGGCGTCAACGGTGTCAGTAGCGTAACCGTGGTCGGTGATGGGGTCCGGTCGATAGCGCAAGGATGGGCGCCATCGCTTCACGCACTTACCCCATGCCGCACGAAGGTCCAGATCATTCTGCATCCGATGTGGCAGGTCACATGCCCGGAGGAGCAGTTCGAGATCGTGGGATCGAGCACCCGAGAGGTCCGGTCCCTTGCCGCTCTTCTTGCGATACTCGAGCACCTGTGACCAAGTCTGAGTCTTTGTCTTGCGCACCGCGTCGGTTCGATCGATGATGTACGCTTTCAGCAGACACTCTACGGCGTAGCCAGCCAGGTAGACGGCCGCCACCAAGTGCCGGTAGTTGGCGTCGGAGCGGTTCGGCTCCCAAGCCGGTTGCTCCAGCAGTTCACGCGCATCCGACAATCTGCGGGGCGCTGCCTTGATCAACTCGGAGATGCCGTCATACTCGAGCATACGCCTGACTCTCCTGAGCCATCTACTTGTCAATATCCCCCAGCATGATGTCCAGGCTGGCGATGGCAACCACGGTGTCGGCGATGTATCCGCCGCGCATGAGCACCGGCAGCGGTTGCAGGTTGAAGTACGAAGGCGGCCGCCAGCGAACGCGCACCGGCTTCTCCGAACCGTCCGACACCAGGTAGCAGCCCACCTCGCCCCGCGGGCCCTCGATGCGCTCGTACACATGGCCCGGCTCGGGCTTGATAGCCCGCGGCACGCTCACATTGACCTCGCCCGCCGGCAACTTCGCGATGGCCTGCTCCAGGATCCGAAGGCTCTGGCGCATCTCCTCGCACCGCACGAGATGCCGGGCCATGGCGTCGCCGCCCTGGAACACCGGCACATCGAAGTCGAACTCGGGGTACACACTGTAGCCCAGGACCTTGCGCAGGTCATGGCTGACACCGCAAGCCCGCAGACAGGGCCCGGACATACCCATGCGGATTGCCTCGGCGGCGCTGATCGACGCCACCTTCTCCATGCGCGCCCGGAAAATGCGGTTGCGCGTGAGCAGATTGTCATACTCCTGCAGACGCGCCGGGAAGTACTGGATGAAACTCCGCAGGCCGTCCACGAAGTCGCACGCCAGGTCGTTGCGCAGACCGCCGATCCGGAAGTAGTGATACAACAGGCGCTGGCCGGTGGTGTTCTCGAGAAGGTCGATGAGCAACTCGCGATCCCGGAAACAGTGCAGGTAGACCGTGGTGGCACCCACGTCCAGCCCCATGGCCGTAAAGTACATGAGGTGGCTGGCGATGCGCTGCACCTCGGCCATGATGACGCGGATGTACTCGCAGCGCTCCGTCACCTGAATGCCCAGAAGCTTCTCCACCGCCCGCACGAAAGCAAACTCATTGTTGATAGCGCTCAGGTAATCGTAGCGGTCGGTGTAGGGCACATACTGGCGCCACGTGAGGGCTTCGCCGATCTTCTCCAGCGAGCTGTGCAGATAACCGACATCTGGGTCCGCGTCAACGACCAGTTCGCCGTCAACCGTCAGCACCACGCGCAGCACCCCGTGGGTGCTGGGATGCTGTGGCCCCATGTTGATGACCAGTTCTTCGGTTTGCCCTGCGGGTCGGTCTGCCATAGTTCGGTGGGCCGTCGGCATCAGGCCCGCTCGTCACCCTTCTTGTTGAGAATGACGGCGGGCTCTTCATGCAACGGATCCCGGCTCAGCCACGGATGATCCTGCGGGTACTCGTAATCCTTACGCAGCGGAAAGCCCTTCCAGCCTTCGGGCAGGAGCAGATGGCGCGGGTCCGGATGCCCTTCCACGCCGATCCCGTACATCTCCAGCATCTCGCGCTCCGGCCACGACGCTCCCGGCCAAATGTCCGTCACCGTCTGCACCGATGCCCCGCGCCGGGGAAGCTTCGCACTCACCCGGACGATCATCGGCGAACCGATCATCGACAAGTGATAGACGACCTCAAGGTCATCGCCGTGGTCAACACCGAACAGGTCGATCAGATACTCCAGCGGCTCGGGACGCTCAAGGCCCAGGTACTCAAGGGCCCCGCGCAGGTCTTCCGGCGCAAGCGTGATTTCCACCGCGCCGTCAGGCCCAATGGCCGCGGCGTCGGCGAAACGCTCGGAGATGTCCCGGGGCAGCTCAGTCATGCACGATTCCTCGTTCAGCAGTGGGCCTTCTTACCGGTCATGCGCGCGATATCCACGCGAACCACGGTCACGCCATCTAGCGCTGGGTCGGGCACCGGCGCCATCCCCTGCACATACTGCGCAACGAGGATGTCCAGTGCGCGCTGCTTCTCCGCGCGATCCGTCACGAACTCAGCCGTGCCGAAAACCAGTGCGCTGCGGTATCGGAACCCAATCCCGCAGGGGTTTTCGGACGGCAGCAGTTCAACGTTCGCTTCGAACTCCACGCACACTCGTGGGTCGTGCTTCAGGGCCTCAAGCTTCCGGCCTTCCCCCGCGCTGTGCAGATAGAGACAACCGTCACCGAGACCGAAGGACATGGGCACGATGTAGGGCCCATCCTCGCAACACATGCCAACCCGACAGACCTGGCTCGCCCGGATGATCTCCAGGATCTCGTCCGGGTCGATGATTTCCCGGTCGGCTCGGCGCATCTTCGGGTCAATCACCCGGATACCCTTCCATCCCCGGCCGGATGCCGTGACGCACCGGTTCGTCGGCGATGGACTCCCCTCGGATCTTGTCGTGCAGCTTCAAAAGGCCTTCAATCAGCGACTCCGGCCGCGGCGGGCAACCCGGCACATAGATGTCCACCGGGATGATCCGATCAACGCCCTTGACCACGCTGTAGGCTTCCTGGTAGAACCGGCCGCCACTCACCGCACAGTTGCCCAGTGCCATAACCCATTTCGGCTCGGGCATCTGGTGATACAGTCGCTCGATAACAGGCGCCATTTTCACCGTGACCGTTCCGGCGACGATCATGCAGTCGGCCTGCCTTGGCGTGGGGCGCATGATGATCCCGAACCGGTCCAGATCATATCGTGGTGCAGCAGTGGCGATCATCTCAATGGCGCAGCAAGCAAGCCCGAACTGCAGCGGCCAGAGCGAACACGCCTTGCCGGTGTTCAGCACCTTGTCCACGATACTGATGAACTTGATGGATAGCGGGCCCTCCTTGTGATCACGGGCGCCTCTGCGCAGGGGCTCTTCGGTAATGGCCTTGATTATGTCCACCGCAGATCCCCCTTCTTCCAGACATAGGCCAGCCCCACCAGCAGAATGGCCACGAAGATACCCATCTCCCCGGCAGGCAGAGCGCCCAGCATGTCGGGCTTGCTGAGTGCCTTGAACACGGTGGCCCAGGGAAACAGGAAGATAGTCTCGATCTCGAAGATCACGAAGACGATGGCGATGACGTAATAGCGGACGAAAAACCGGCTCCACGCGGGCCCGATGGGCGGGATGCCGCACTCGTACACCATCCGCTTCTCGTCATACTGATCCGCGGGGCGCAGGATCATAGCGAAAACGAGAGTGATCGCCGCGAAGACGAATCCCGCCACGAGGAAGACGGCTACAGGGCCGTAGATGAGTGCCATAGGGACGCTTCGGAAGCCGTGTCGTGATAGATGCAAGCCGGGAAGGCTCGGGCAGGGCTGCGAACAGGAGAGCACAAGAAAAACGTCGCGGCGCCGGGGGGCAACCGCAACGGGCCTGCCTTACTGAGTATAGCCTTCAGCGAAGCGCCAAGTCAAGGAAAGGCGTTGGGGGCCCAAGCGATTTGAGGCGGGCCGAGTTCACAGGTCCCGTTTCACCCCGCTCCAAACCACCCGCAGCTGCAGGCTGCCGCCCGATTCGTGGGCTCTGGGGCAAATCGGCCACCAGCAAAATGCGGTCGGGCCGGCGGTCAGATCACGCGCGAGTGACTACAGGACTAGAAGGCACCCTGTGGCGCCTGGCTCGCCGCTTCTCCCACCACGCGCATCGTCTCCTCCTGGCGCTGTCGGACGAAACCCATGGCAGCCGCCAAGTACTCGAGAGACTCATCCCGGTCGGTCGCGAAAGCCACCAGT
Source organism: Armatimonadota bacterium (assembly GCA_013314775.1). NCBI lineage: Bacteria > Bacillati > Armatimonadota > Armatimonadota bacterium. The sequence continues at coordinate 321,748 of JABUFB010000011.1, forward strand.
GGACGCGCGATATCCTCCCCGGTGGCGTCATCGATCTCGAATATCCAGTCGCTCAGGCCCACATCGCGCCACATCTGGCCCTTGCAGGTGTCTGTAGGCTGGCGCAGGTGGATTGCCGGCGTTCCATTGGCCGCAGCCATGATCGGCGAGTGCATCTCGAAACTCACAACGCCCAATGCCCGGGCGTAGACCGAAGTCGCCTCGTCCGGCAGCCAATAGTCTTCTCGCCAGACAACTCGCGTCTTCACGTCCTCCGGGAGCGGGTCCACGAGCGACTCCTTGGCAACCCGCATCTCGTGGATCATCTCCGGACATGCCAGCACCTTCAGCCCGGTCTCCCGAACGAAGAGAATCAGCGCCTCCCGCAGCCTGGCATGGTCGGCTTCTTGGAACTCCGCGGAGATAGCCGCCTTTCGCAGATCCTCCTGCGTCGGCTCCCGGTGGTGAATCTGGTAGTAGGGGGTGTATCTCAGTCGCGGGATCGCGGCCACAAACCGGCCCTCTTCGAGGCCGCTGGCAGCGAGATATGCCGCAGCCCGATCCTCATCCCGCAGGTGGAAGCCAAAGGCACCATCAGGCGCGAACTCCAGCACCGGGGGCGTTGCACCGGATTTGCGCACCGTCTCCAGCGATATGGTATCCCGGCAGTACACGAACCGCGCGCAGCTCAACAGGTCCCGCAGTTCGTCGTTCACGCCGCTCACAGTCACCCCGTAGATGCCGTATGGCTTTCCGGTGAGCTTGCGCCATCCTTCCAGATCCTTAGCACAAACAACACTGGGACCGGAGCCGTGCAGCAGCAGTGTCGCCCGGTCGAATGCGGCGCGCAGTTCCGGCGTCGAGGGCTCACCGGCCTTGTCAAGGGTCCCTTTCACGATCTGCACTCGAGGGAAGCCCGCGCGCAGCATGGGCTCCACGCCGCGGTCGATATTGCAGGGCCAGAGCATCACCTGTGCATGCGGCAGGTGCTTCTCAAGGAGCCGCAGCACACCCGGAGAATGGGCGATGTCGCCGATGTTCACAGTCTGCCACGAGGACCGCAGCAGAATGCAGGGGCCGTCCGCCGCCTGAATCATATCGCCTGTCACCGCCGTAAGCGCGCAGCCAGCCCCGACCGCGGCCAGATTCCGCATGAGTTCCCGCCTTGTCATGCTCTTCCATCCAAGGTGTGCGCCGGCACCCCTGCATGCCTACAACATGCCCTTTGTCGAGGGGACGTCGGTCTTGCGAGGGTCTAGCCCCTTCGCCTCATCCAGTGCCCTGGCGAAGGACTTGAAGGCGCCCTCCAGAATGTGATGCCCATTGCGCCCTGACTGCTGGATCAAGTGCAGTGACATGCCAGCGTTGGCGGTGAGCGCTACGAAGAACTCGCGCACCAACTCGGTGTCGAAATCCCCCACCTTCGCCGTGGGAAGGTCCAGTTCATACACGAGATAGGCCCTGCCCCCAAAGTCGATATAAGCATGCACCAGCGCCTCGTCCATGGGGCAGCTTCCCCGACCATAACGCACCAGGCCCCGCTTGTCCCCCACCGCCTGGGCCAGCGCTTGCCCGAGCACTATGCCCACGTCCTCCACCGTGTGGTGAGCGTCTATGTGCAGATCGCCCTCGGCCTTGAGGATGATGTCAATAAGCCCGTGCTTGGCCACATGACTGAGCATGTGGTCGAAGAACCCCACGCCGGTGTTGATGTCGTACTCGCCGGAGCCGTCGAGGTCGATCTTCACGGTGATCTGGGTCTCCGATGTCCGGCGGGTGATCTCGGCAGTTCGCATGATAAAGCCTCCTCGCATCTGTAACGGCAGCTTGCGGCAGACGACGAGCGGCCGGGCATTGGGGGACTGGCCTCCGAGTCTGCGCCCGTGCGAACTCGGTTCTTGTGCCCAATGCGACGGGTGCGGCACCAGGCCCCGCCTGGTGTGCTTCACAGCAAGCACTTCTTTGGGAAGCAGTGCTTGGCCCCTATCCGTCGTTCAACCTGCGTCGCACCGCCTCCGCATGGGCCTGCAGACCCTCGCCCTGGGCAAGCTCGATAACGTCTGGGCCGATGCGCTCAAACCCGTGCCGGTTCGCGTAGACAACCGATGACACCTTCAGGAAGTCGTTGACCGAAAGCGGCGCCGAAAACCGCGCGGTGCCATACGTCGGCAAGACGTGGCTCGGGCCGGCGGCGTAATCGCCAATGGGCACAGGCGCATTCTCGCCCAGGAAAATGCATCCCGCGTTCTCAATGCACTCCAGCACATCGAATGGGTCGCGCACCAGAATCTGCAGGTGTTCGGGTGCGATGTCGTTCGCGATCCGCGCCGAATGCTCAATGGACTTCGTCAGCACGATGAAACTGTGTTCGGACAGGGATTCCCGGGTCAGTTCTGAGCGCTCAAGGCTGGCGATCTGTCTCTCCATCTCCGCGAGTGTCCTGGATGCGAGGTTTTCACTGGGGGTGAGCAGGATCACCGTGTTATCGCCGGTGTGCTCGGCCTGTGTAAGCAGGTCGGCAGCCACCAGATCCGGCCGCGCGAAATCATCGGCGATGATCAGCGACTCGCTGGGCCCGGCGATGGAATCGATGCCCGCGATGCCGAAGGCGTATTTCTTGGCCACCGACACCCACGGGTTCCCGGGGCCCACGATTTTGACCACTGGCGCGACCGTCTGCGTGCCGAAAGCCAGCGCCGCGATGGCCTGCGCACCACCCATGCGGTATGCCTCGTGCACACCACACTCGGCGGCGGCCACGAGCATGGTCGGGTCCACGCTGCCGTCTGGTCGGGGCGGCGTGGCAAAGACGATTCGCGGCACTCCGGCCACCTGCGCCGGGATTGCACTCATCAGCAGCGACGAGGGCAGGGGCGCCGCCTTGGCCGGAACGTACAGACCGGCCGAGCGCACCGCCGTCACATGATGGCCCAGAATGAGCCCATCGAAGGTCTCCAGCCAACTCTGCTCCTTCGCGCGCTCCTGGAAAGCGCGCACATTCGCCAGCGCGTTCCGGAAGGCCCGCACCCAGGCGTCGGGGACCTGCTGGTAAGCGGCGTGGAACTCATCCGGCCCGATGGTGATCTGGTCGACGCTGAACCCCGGGCAGTCCAGGCGACGAGTAAGCTCCACCAGTGCCTCGTCCCCGCGGTCCTTCACGTCCGCCATGATCCGCCGGACTTCTTCTTCAAGCTGGGGTGACACCTCGCCGAGGCTCCGCGTGCGCAGCGCCTGGAGTTCGGCGACCGGGCCCTCACGGGCATCAAGTATGCGGATCAGAGTCATGCCTTAGTCCTTGCGTACTGCAGGTGATTACTGCCCGTACAGGTGGCGGCGCGACCGCGCCTCAGCCCCCCGCGGCGGCGTCTACAAGCTCCGGTGAATCGTCTTCGCGCACCGTCATGATGCCCGGCACCTGCCGGACACGGGTCGGGAAATCCCCGCAGCAACTCACGCGGAAATTGGAGCCCAGGAATACGCAGCGCTCCTCGCCGCGCCCTGTGAGGTGCAGATATACCTCCTGCGGCCCCCTGTACTGTTCCAGCACCTTCCGCAATTCCGCCAGGTTTGCCTCGGACGCCAACGGCGCGTCCATCTCCAGGTGTAGTCGCGGAGCCTTGTAGACCTGCGGCGGCGGCGCGGAAACAATCTCTTCCATCTTCTTGCGGCCCTCCGCCGCGAGTTCCAGGCGGCGCTGCGAGATCTTCCGCGCCTTATCAAGGGGCCGCGCCCCTTCACACTGGAGCTTCACGGTCTCCTGGTCACCCGAGTCCCCGTTGCCCTGTCCCCCGCCCCGTGCCGCGGTGCGCTCCACCTTCACGTCCATGATCACCAGCGCATCCTGGACAATCACATCCTTTACCTGCTCCCAGACGCGGGGGAAGATGGTGACCTCCACCTTGTCTGCGAGGCTCTCCAGCGCCACAAAGGCCATGCTGTCGCCATTTCGCGTGCGGTGGTGCTTCACTTCGCTGATGACCCCGCCCACGGTAAGCTCGGTGCCGTCGGCGAACTCCGCCAGGTCCTCGATGCGCGCCGAGACGCAACGCTCAAGCTTTTCCTCGTTCTTTACCAGCGGGTGGTTGGACAGGTACAGCCCCAGCAGGGATTTCTCCAGCTCAAGCACATACTCTTCCGGGAACGGCGGGACATCCGGCAGGACGTCAGCGCCACCTGCGTCCTCTTCATCATCGCCGAAAAGCGACGTCTGCCCCACGGCCCGATCGGCCTCACATTTCAGGCCTGCCGCCCACGCCTGCTCAAGGCCCGCGACGAGGCGCGCGCGGTCGCCGAAGGCATCCAGCGCCCCGGCTTCAATGAGGGTCCTGATTGTTGCCTTGGGTACTCCGGCGCATGCCACCCGCCGGCAGAGGTCCCACAGGTCCCTGAAAGGTCCGTTTTCCTCGCGCTCCTGCACGATCGCCGTAGCCGGGCTCATCCCCACTCCCTTGACTGCGGCCAGTCCGAAAACCACCGCACCGTCGGCCACCGAGAAATCCGCGAAACTGCGGTTCACATCGGGTGGCAGGACCTTGATCCCGCTGCGGCGGCATTCTGTAACGTACTTCGCAATCTCCTTGCTCTCGCCAATGACCGTCGACAATTGGGCGGCCAGGAATTCGGGCGGGAAATTGGCCTTCAAATACGCTGTCCAATACGCAACCAGCGCGTAGGCGGCGCTGTGCGACTTGTTGAAGCCATACCGGGAGAATGTCTCCATGCGACTGAAGATGCTACGGGTCACGTCCTCAGGAATGCCGTTGGCGATGCAGCCCTGAATGAACAGGGGCTTCATCTTCTCCATCTTGTCAGCCTGTTTCTTGGCCATGGCGCGCATGATGATCTCTGCCTGGGGCATGCTGAAACCCGCCAGGTCGGTGGCGATGCGCATGACCTGCTCCTGGTAGAGGATGACCCCATAGGTCTGGCTCAGGATCGGCTCCAGGAGCGGCGTCGGGTAGATGGGCCTGCCGTGGCGACCGGCGATAAAATCCGGCGCCGAGTCCATCGGTCCAGGCCGGTAGAGGGCAACCAGCGGCACGAGGTGGTTGAACTGATCCGGACGCAGGTCCCTTAGAAGCTGGCGCATACCCTCGCTTTCGAGCTGGAATACCGCAGCAGTATCCCCGCGAGACAGCAGCTCGTAGGTCTTCGCATCATCCCGTGGGACCCGCAGCATGTCAATCTTGATGCCCCGCGACCGCTCCACCGTCCGCACAGTGTTCTCGATGATCGTCAGGGTCTTCAGACCCAGGAAGTCCATCTTCACGATGCCCACGTCCACGCACGGGTCCATCGAGTACTGGGTGGTGATCGTCCCGTCCTTCTCGCCCCGGAGCGGGACGTAGTCGGTCAGTGGGCCGTCGGAGATCACCACCGCCGCCGCATGAACGCCCGCGTGGCGGGTGATGCCCTCGATTTTCATCGCCGTGGACAACAGATTGGCGATTTCTGGGTCCTCGTCCGCCTTGGCCTTCAGTTCCGGCACCGTCTCCAGTGCTTCGGGAATGCTCTTGTCTCCCGGCTGGAGCTTCGCGATCTCGTCCACCTTCGCCAGATCGATCCCCAGCACCCGACCGCAATCGCGGATGGCGGCCTTCGCTTGCATGGTGTTGAAGGTGATCACCTGGGCCACGTGATCGCGCCCGTATTTCTCCTTGACGTAGTCGATGATTTCCTCCCGCGCGCGGTCCGGGAAGTCCAGATCGATGTCAGGCGGGCTCGCGCGCTCCGGGTTGAGCATTCGCTCGAAGATGAGCCCCTGTTCCAGCGGGTCGATCTCACTGATGCCCAGAAGATAGGCGACTATGCTCCCCGTAGCTGATCCCCGTCCCGGCCCCACGAAAATGTTCCGCCGTTTCGCCTCCCAGATGAAGTCGCCGACAATCAGGAAGTAGCCCGAGTACCGGCACTGCTCGATGATCCCGAGCTCGTAGTCAAGGCGCGCTCGGGCGGTGCCGTCGTCGTCAGGGTAGCGCACGGGTATCTGCTGCTCGCAGACCTTCCGCAGGTAGGAGTGGACCGTCTCGCCCTCGGGGATGGGATACGCCGGGAGCATAAGCTTGCCCAGCGTGAGTTCCAGGTTGCAGCGCTCAGCAACCTCAACCGAACGATGCACCGCTTCGGGGTGGTCCGGGAAGATCTCCAGCATCTCCTCCTCGGACTTCATGAAAAACTCCTGGGGCTCGTACCGCATCCGATTTTCGTCATCGCGCAGAGAACCGGTCTGAATGCACAGAAGGGTGTCATGGGCTTCCGCATCTTCCTTGCGGGTGTAGTGGACATCGTTCGTTGCCACTACCGGCAGCCCGATCTCGTCCGCGATCTGGAAGATTCCCGCGTTCATCACCTGCTCTTCGGGAATCAGATGGTTCATCACTTCCAGGTACACATTCTCGCGCCCAAAGACATCAATCAGCGCCTCCGCCTGGCGCTTCGCCTGTTCCATGTCCCCCTCGGTGATGGCGCGGCTCACAAAACCTTGCAGGCAAGCCGTGAGCACGATGAGCCCCTCCGAGTACCGCGACAGGAGCTCCATGTCAACCCGGGGCTTGTAGTAGAATCCTTCGAGATTTGCATCCGTCACCAGGCGCATGAGGTTCTGGTAGCCCCCATGGTCCTTCGCCAGAAGCACCAGGTGGCTCATCTGCCGGTCGCACGCCTCGCGGTCGAAACGGGTGCGCGATGCGCAGTACACCTCGCAGCCGATAATCGGCTTGATCTTCGCCTCCACGCAGGCCTTGTAGAACTCGATGGCCCCGTACATCACACCGTGGTCGGTGAGGGCCACGGCGGACATTTCGAGTTCCTTGGCGCGCGCGACCAGTTCCTTGATGCGACAGGCGCCGTCCAGGAGGCTGTACTCGCTGTGAACGTGGAGGTGGACGAATTGTGAGGGCATCTTCGTTCCGCGGTTCTTGCACCCCAGGCGAGGGCTGCCCGGATCGGCTTCCAGACTGGTGCGCAGGGGTGCTCTAAGCCGGGAAACCGGAGATCAACCCGGACTGCCGCCCGTCCAACGGGTGCCGGTGGTATAGGTGTGCGTTCGTGAAACGCCGCCCGCAGGCGGTGTGGGTCCCACACAGTTGAGGAGTATCCGGACGCCAGAAAAGGCGTTCCGAAAACGATTGGGCCCGACCGCTGTGGCCGGCCGGGCCCTCGATCTCTACTGAGCCGGCGTTTCGGCCGGCGTCTCGGGCGAGGCTCCTGGGGAGCCCTTCGGGCTATCAGCCGAAGGTTTCTCCGCCGCTTCCTTTTCCCCACTCTCAGCGGCTTTCGCTTCGCTCTCGTCGGCTTCTGCGGCAGGGGTTACGACTCCGCCCTTCAGGAGCGTGCCGAACTGGTTGAAAATCTCGCTGAGCTGGTCAAGCTCAGCCAGGACCACGGTCCCGGCCTCGCGCTGAATAGCTTCCCGTGCTCCGCGCACTCCATCCAGAGCCCGTTCCAGCATGACCAGGCTGCGGTGGTTCGCAATTGTGCCGATGAACGCATCAACTTTCGCGGCCGCCTTCTTGTAGTCGCCGCTATCCACCAGCTTCTTGGTCGCCTCCAGGTCGCGTGCAAGATCGGGGATGACTGGGGCGTCCTGGGTGTCAAGAGCGATATCGAGTGCAGCCAGCAGGGAGGCCGAAGCGACGTCCGCCTCAATGCCCACCGTGGTCGCGGTCAGCGCCCGCGAAGCGCGCTCCAGGTATGACCGGATCTCCCCCGCGGGCGTCTCTCCCTGCATCGCGATGACCACGAACTGGAGCCGCTTGAGCAGCGCTGAGGCCGTGTCGTACTCGTTGGAGTTGACCGCGCGGCGGATGTCCACCAGAAGTTCGCGAGCCACGCCGAAATCTTGCTGCAGAGGTGAGGGTCCCTTGGAGACCGCCTCGATCGCCTCCCGGCGCGCCATCTCCTTGGCCAGGGAGGTCAGAGTGTCGCCCGTCTTCTCCTGCGCCTCAAGAATCCCTTCCAGCACCTTCTTGTGCTCGGGACTCATATAGTCCTTGAGCAGCGCCTGGGCCTTCTCCTGGGGCGTGGGCAGAGGGCCTTGCTTACAGCCGCTCAGGGCAGCCAGCAAAACCAGCAGGATGAGGCAGATCAGGAACCTTGGCAATGCGGGAGGCCTCCTCACGGCCCGCACGCTGCCTGCGCATGCGTTCCGGGAAGCTGATTTCGTTCGGCGCTATCTGCCCTGCGCAAGCGGAAACGAGGACCAGAAAGACACCCCTGAGACGGGGCGATTATACGACATTGCCGGGGTGAAGGCAAGCAAGGCTCATCCCTCTCCCGGGCCTGTTCGGTGTGCAGGTTTTCAGGCGAAACATGGACACGCACAGTCTCGGCCCCGGCCCATCCACCTGCGCCCGGCGACGGAGATGTCTGCCCTATTCCTTCTTGTCCTCAGCGCCGGAACCGTTCTCCGTAATCGCTGCTATCGCCTGCTTGGCGGCGCTGGCGACCTTGTCGTCATCATCTTTTGCCGCGGCCTGCAGAGCCTCCAGCGCTGCCACGTCGCCAAGCTGCCCAAGTGCCTCGCACGCCCCTCGGCGCACATTGGACTTGGGGTCCTTCAGAGCCGCGATTAGCGCGGGCACTGCTTCCTTCTTGACCCCAATTTCGCCCAGCGACAGGGCCGCATGAAGTCGTACACTCCATTCCGGGTCGTTCTCGAGCGCCGCCACGAGATAAGGAATGCAGGTGCGGCTCTTGACCTGGCCAAAGCCCTTGGCCGCAGTCAGGCGAGTCACCCAGTCACTGTCCTGGAGCATAGTGCACACGTGCTTCACTACCCGGCTGGAGCCAATGCTGCATAGCCCCTGCACTGCTGCGCAACGCACCGAGGCCTCTGGGTGCTTGAGCATCTTCGCAAGGTGCGGGATCACGGACTCCTTGCCAACTCTGCCCAGTGCGATAGCCGCGTAATGGGCTACACGCTCGTTTTCATCACCCAGAGCCACCAGCAGAGCATCCCGGGCACGCTCGTCTCCAATCTCCCCCAGAATCTCAGCACAATACCGGCGCACCACGTAGTTGGGGCTCTGCATCGCCTCGAGGAGCGCCGGAACCGCTTTCGGACCCACCTGCGCCAGGGAGCGCGCGGCCGCTCTGCGCACGTCTTCGCTTGGCGATTCCAGTGTCTCGATCAGCGGCGAGATGGCGACGGTCCCGCGGATCTTTCCCAAGGCTTCCGCCGCCGCTCTGGCAAGGTCGACATTGTCGGAACTCAAGACCCCGATCAGGGGCTGGATCGCCTTCTTGCTTCGCAAAGCCCCCAGCGCCGTGACAACGGCGCGCTGGACTTCGACATTTGCGTCGGATAGCCGGGCAACAAGCTCCGCGGCGACGGACTCGTCCCCGATGCTCCCGAGAGCTTCTGCAGCCCACTTGCGCGCGGACTGTTCTTTACCAATCAGGGCGTCCAGGAGGGCGCTCACTGCCGGCCCACCGATGTTAGTCAACGCTTCCGCGGCGGCCTCCTGCGCATTCTTACTGGAGTCGCTCAGGGCCGCGATAAGGGCATCAATAGCATCCTGATTCCGGATCGCTCCCAGCGCCTGGGCTGCGGCCATACGCACCTTGTAGTCCTTGTGACCGAGCGCCTTGATCAGCGGCGGCACGGCGGCGGACCCCATCGCGGCGATTTCGTCGATCACCTCGTCGCGCGAGGACGAACCGCGGGATTTGAGCTTTGCGACCAGATCGAGTGCTTCTCGGTTGGGGGATGCCATTTCTCGCCCTCCCCGGCGGCGCGCGGCCGCTGGTGGGTTGCGTGGTGGGATCGGGATGTCCGACCGGACCCTCTCCGCAGGAACCGGGCCGTCCGGCCAAGGACAATCTCAGTGTAACTGGTCGTCAAACAGCGACCTTCATTCGTAGAAAATCAGCAAGAAAAGACGGAATATTCCATTTCTAGACGGATGCGCCCCGCACTGGGTGCGGGGCGCATGGGTTACCGGGTACGGTCTCGCATGCGCTCCGGGTCCCTGCAGACCATCATGGACCCGAAAGGGCAGCCTGACCGATGACCTGCCGCTACTGGACCGGACCCGCGGACTGCAAACCGGTCTCGATCTTCTCTGTCTTGGGCGCCTCAGGCTCATCCTCATCTGTCTTCTTTTTCTTAGCCTCGGTGGCGCTCTTCTTGCTGCGGGCGTCGGCCTTCTTCTCGCTGTCCTTCGCTTTGCCTTCGGACTTCTTCGCGCTCTTCTTCTCTATCTTGGCGTCCTCGGGCTTGTCCGCCTCAGTTTCCTCGTCATCAGCCTTGGCCTCCTCGGCCTCGGCCTTCTTCTCTTCGCTGGCTTCGGGCTTCGCACCGGTGGCAGCGGCTTCCGCCTCAGCCACTCCGCCGGAACCGGCGAGTTCGAGGATGCGGGCATTGACCTTGTCGTTGAACTCGTCGCGCTCTTCCTCCAGGGCCTTCACTTCTTCCGCCAGCTTGTCGGCACGTTCCTGCAGTTCCGCAGCCTTGTCCTTATACTGGTCGAGTTCGTCGATAACCTTCTTCAGGTCGGCCTCGCGCGACAGAGCATACTGAGCCTTGTCGGTATCGCGGGCGCTGTTGGCCATGGCGGCCATTTCGCTCCACTTATCCCGCGCAGCCGCAAGCTGCTTGTAGGCGTTCTCAACATCGCCCTTCTTGGCGAACTCGGAGGCCTTCTCGATGTTCTGGCGGATCGTCTGTTCCTGAGTCTGGTAGGTGATTTCGCGCTGGGCACGAGCTTCCTTTTCGGCCTTGATACGCTCCTGGCTGATCTTGATGCCCCCGAAAATGGCGATCAGGGCGATGACCAGAATGAACAGTATCCAGGCAACGGGACCGCAGCTCGACGATGACTTGGGAGCGACGCGTTCGATCTCTATGTCGAGTTCCTCCTCGTCTACTACGTCGGATTTCGGCCTCGGGGCGGCTTTCTTGGGTTTGGGCTCCACCGCGGGCTTCGGCTCTTCAGCCTTCGGCTCATCGCCGTCCTGAATCTCGTCTTTCTTGTCCTCAGACATGGAGAATCTCGCTCCCCACCGACAGAGGTTGTCGGAAATGGAAATCCACCCAGCGGCAATGAAGTATACGGAAATCGCGACGCCAAGTCAAGAAAACGTCCTGCCGTCCGAGCTTGAATGCTGCGCAACTCGCGTGGTATAATCTCTGACCTACACTGTGATTGAGGAGCAAGGGACGATGGCCGGTCATTCAAAATGGGCAAACCGGGTGCATCGAAAGACCCGGCAGGATGCCAAGAGAAGCAGCATTTTCAGCAAGCTCTCCAGGGAAATCATCGTCGCGGCGCGCGAGGGTGGCGGCAACCCCGAAACCAACTTGCGCCTGCGCTACGCCATCGATGCCGCCCGTGAAGCGTCCATGCCCAACGAAAACGTGGAAAATGCCATTCGGCGCGGCACCGGCGAGGTCGAGGGAGTGACCTACGAGAACGTGACCTACGAGGGGTACGGCCCCGGAGGCACGGCCCTGATGATCTCCTGCCTCACCGACAATTCCCAGCGCACTGTCTCCGAACTGCGCAACATCCTCAAGAAGAAGGACAGCAGTCTTGGCGAACCGGGCTCAGTGAGCTGGGTCTTCGAGCAGAAGGGAGTCATCATCGTCCCCAAGGCCGGCGTCGAAGAGGAAGAGCTGTTCATGGCAGCCATCGACGCGGGTGCCGAGGACATGCTCACCGAAGACGACGACGTATTCGAGATTCGCACACCCGCGAAAGAACTGCACCAGGTAGCCACCGCTCTAGCCGAGCAGGGCATTGAATACGAGCGCGCCGAGATCACCATGATCCCCACCAGCACCTGCCAGGTTCCTGACGAGCTCGCCGGCAAGCTCTTCGCGCTGCTGGACCAGTTGAACGACCACGACGATGTCCAGCGCGTCTACGCGAACTTCGAGGTGTCCGATGCGGCCCTGGAAGCCTACGACCAGGGATAGCGCCATGCCGCAAAGCCGGATGTGGAGGTAAACAGCCCGTTCTTCGCGAACGGGCTGTTTCGCAGGCCCTCACAGAGGGGCCGCCAGTGCGAACAGCAGCCCCTTTGGGCGAACAGGAGCGACTATGCCCGACATCTCCGTGAACTTCTGCGGCATCAAACTCCGTAACCCCATCGTCGCGGCCCCAGCGGGAATCACAGAGAACGCCGACCGACTGAAGCGGTGCGAGGATGCAGGCTGCGGAGCCGCCGTCATCAAGAGCTATTTCGAGTACGAACCGGCACGACATTCCCCCAGCCCGCGTTTCAAGGTCCTGCGCCACCAGCTTGGCAAAGACCGCACATTCTCCCTGTACTCCTTTGAACAGGCAAATGTGCACGGTCTCGACGAGTTCGGCGAACAGATCCGCATTGCTACTGAGCAGTGCGAGATGCCCATCTTCTCCAGCCTAAACTGCAACACTGCCGAGCGCTGGGAAGAGGGAGCGCGCATCTCCGAACAGGCCGGCGCGAAACTCATCGAGCTCAATGTCTCCTGCCCTCATGGCACCCATATCATGGCCCACTCGCCGATGCTCGAGACCATGCGCCTGGCCGTGGATGCCGCTCGCGCAGGCGCACCGAATACACCCGTCGTGCCCAAGATCACCGGGCAGCTGGACAATCCCCTCGCGGTCATCCTCGCCATGGAGCAAGCCGGCGCTCATGCCGTCGTCATGTTCAACCGCTTCACAGGCCTGGACATCGACGTAGAGACCGAAGAGCCGGTCATGCACAAAGGCTACGCCGGCCACGGCGGTCCCTACTCCATTCACTACGTCCTGCGCTGGATTTCCGAAGTCTATCCCTTGCTCGGCATCCCCATCGCATCCAGCGGTGGCGTCACGAACGGCGCTGATGTCGCAAAATGCATCCTCGCAGGCGCAACCACCGTCCAGGTCTGCACCGCGATCGTGATGCACGGCTACGGTATCGTGGGCAAGATCCTGAGCGAGTTCGAGGCCTGGATGGAGCGCAAGGGCCATGCAAATCTCGACGAGATACGGGGCTCTATCTGCTCAAAGGTCAGGAGCAACGACCAGATTGAGCGAGCGCAGGTAGTCGTGGCCAAGATCGATGCCGACCTCTGCGTGAACTGCGGAAGATGCGCTACAGTTTGCATTTACGATGCGGCCCAACGCGGCGTGCCGAAGCATACCATTGACGAGGCCCTCTGCGTGGGCTGTGGCCTGTGCAGCGAACTGTGTCCGGTGACGGCGATTTCCATGGTCCCGTTGCCCGAGCCCCGCACCTTCGCGCTCGGCGTGAAGTAGACTCGCGAAGAATCGCGGGAGGCGCCGGGCATGTCCGGCAGAAACACCTGGATCGGCATAGATATCGGCGGCACCAAGACGGCGGTGGTCCTCGGAGACGAGACCGCCGCCACCCTCGCTATTGTGAGTTTCCCCACCGACCACAGTTCCGGCCCGCAAGCGAACCTGGAACGCATCGCCACCATCATCCAGCGCATTCAGTCGGATCAATCATTTCCGCCCCCGTCGGCCATTGGCATCAGCTGCGGAGGGCCCCTCGACAGCAAAGCCGGGGTCATCCTTGGCCCACCTAATCTGCCCGGCTGGGATGAGGTGCCCGTCGTCGAGTTCTTTCGCGAGCGCTTCGGCTTGCCGACTCACCTGGAGAACGACGCCAACGCGGGAGCCATTGCGGAGTGGCAGTTCGGTGCGGGAAAAGGCTGCCGGAACCTGATCTTCATCACCGCGGGAACGGGCCTGGGGTGCGGCCTCATTCTGGACGGGCGTCTCTATTCCGGCACCAACGACATGGCCGGAGAAGCGGGGCATATTCGCCTGCGCCCCGATGGCCCTGAGGGATATGGCAAAGCAGGCTCGTTTGAGGGTTTCTGCAGCGGCGCCGGAATCGCGCGCCTTGCAGCCGGGCACATTCAGCGGGCCCGGCAGGAGGGGCGACCGACGCTCCTCGCGAACCTGGGCGAAGCCGTCACGGCGCGTCACGTGGGTGAAGCGGCGGTCGGCGGTGATGCGATCGCTCGGGAGATCCTGGCCGAAGCTGGCGAGCGCCTGGGCGAGGGCCTGGCGATCCTGGTGGACATCCTGAACCCCGAGGTCATCGTGCTGGGCAGCCTCGCGGTGCGCCTGGGCGACCTGTACCTGGGCCCCGCGCGCGAGGTTGTTGCCCGGGAGGGTCTCGCGCGCTCCGCGCAGGCATGTCGCATCGTCCCGGCACAATTGGGCGAACGCACCGGCGAAGTCGCGGCGCTGTGCGTGGCGATGGGCTTGGGGAGACACTGAGGAATGTTCTCGGGTCTGAAGCGAGCCACCAGGCCCCTTGACCGCGTGTGGCCGGGCGTCTCGCCCGCCGCCTTTCAGCGTTTGTAACCCGCCTAACCGCAATCATCCACTGGAGGACATTCCCATGATCACCGCCGAGCAGGTCAAGCAGTGCGCGCTGGAATCGGGCGCCGATCTAGTGGGCATCGGCGACATGTCCCGTTTTGAGGGAGCCCCCACGGACTGCGACCCGCGCTATATCTTCCCGGAAGCGAAGTCCATCATCGGCCTCGGGTTCCGGGTGCATCGCGGCCTGTACCGGGGCATTGAGGAAGGCACGTTCTTCGCAGCCCTGCCGTCGATGGGTTACGCGAACATCAATGACGTGTACGCGCCCATCTGCCTGCGCGAAGTGGGCGACTTCATCGAGGACAGCGGGTACGAGGCGGTGCTCTACCAGAACACTGCCGTCCGCTATGGAGCCAACCGCGGTGTGCCCATACGGGAGGGCTTCCCGCGCCCCGACGTTTTCCTGCATTTCCGCATCGCCGCTTACATCTGCGGCATGGGCGAAATCGGCTGGAGCAAAGTCTTCATCACCCCGCGCTTCGGACCACGCCAGCGGTTCGCCTTCATCATCACCGACGCCGAACTCGAGCCCGACCCGCTGGTGCCGCCCGGAACCCTCTGCGACCGCTGCAAGCAGTGCGCGCGTGACTGCCCGGTGGGAGCGATCAGCGAGGACAAGGCGGTCACCATCAACATCGGCGGGTATGAAATCCAGTGGGGCGAGCTCGATGTGGACCGCTGCAGCGCCGGGTTCCAGTCGGCCACCCGCGAGTACAACCCCTTCCTGCCCGAGAAAGCCGCGGACGGCATCGACCTGTTGCGCACCATGCCACCCGGGCCCGAGCGCAATGCGGCCATGGCGGAGTACGGCGGGGCGTGGGGCGTCGGTCGCGGCACACCGTACAGCGCCGCGGGCTGGGAGAGCTACCATCATCCGGGCGCGATCTGCGGCGCGCGAGGTTGCCAACGCGCGTGCTTCATCCATCTCGAGGAGCGCGGCGTCCTGGAGAACAAGTTCCACCGCCCCTTCCGCCTGAGGAAGCCGTGGAAGCTGGAGACTAATGCGGAGTACACTCCGGCAACGAAGCAGACGCTGGAAGACGGGGAAAGTTGAGATCGTCATCAACCACGTGCGCGAAGGGGCGACGGACACTCTCCGCCGCCCCTTGCGTTCACGTCTCAGTTGCCGGCGCTCTCTGCTCAGACCCCCTCGGGCCGCTCGGACCGTTCCTCCATCACCAGTAGGCGGTTCACCGCGTTGAGATACGCCTTGGCGCTCGCTTCCACCACGTCGGTGCTTGCAGCCTTGCCGATGGCCTCGCGCCCGTTGCGCTTCACCCTCACAGTCGCCTCACCCAGAGCGTCCTTACCCATACTCACGCTGCGCAAGGAGTAATCCTCCAGGGTCAACTCGACGCCGGTTATACGCTCGATGGCCTTGCAGGAGGCGTCCACGGGGCCGTTGCCGCAGGCCGCATCCTGGAAGATCTGGCCCTCCCGCTCCAGCTTCACCGTGGCGGTGGGCATGGTCTGCGGGCCTGATGTGGTCTGCAGGCTTACCAGAGTCCAGACCGCCGGCATGGTGTCGGTGGCCTCGCGCATGATCATCTCGAGGTCTTCGTCGTACACCTGCTTCTTGGTGTCAGCAATGCGCACGAACCGCTCGTAGATCTCACTCATCTGCTCGTCGGTGACTTCGTAACCCAGGTCCTCAAGGCGCTTGCGCAGGCCATGCTTGCCCGACCGGCGGCCCAGGGTCAGTACGCTCTCGGACACGCCCACGTCCTCAGGCCGCATGATCTCATAGGTCTGGCGGTTCATGATGACCCCGTGCTGGTGGATCCCCGCCTCATGTGCGAAGGCGTTCTCACCGACGATGGCCTTGTTGCGCTGGACGATGAAACCGGTGAGATTGCTCACCATGCGCGATGTCTTCATCAGCTCGCGCGTTACGATCCCCGTCTCGCAGTTGAGAATGTCGGCACGAGTCTTGATCGCCATGACGATCTCTTCCAATGAGGCGTTGCCGGCACGCTCACCCATGCCGTTGATCGTGCACTCCACCTGTCCGGCTCCCGCCATGACAGCGGCGAGGGAGTTGGCAACCGACATTCCCAGGTCGTCATGGTTGTGCACGCTGATGACCGCCTGGTGGATGTTCGGCACATTCTCAAACAGGTACTTGATGGTCTCGTGGATCTCCCACGGAGTGGTGTATCCCACGGTGTCCGGGATGTTCACGGTGGTGGCCCCGGCCTCAATGACTGCCTCCACAACGTCGCGCAGGTAGTCCAGGTCGGTACGCATGGCGTCTTCGGCGCTGAACTCCACGTTGGGGCACGCCTGCTTCGCATACTCGACAGCGTGTACTGCGCGCTTGAGAATCTCGGGCTTCGTGCTCTGGAACTTGCTCTCGATATGCAGGTTGCTGGTACCGATGAAGGTGTGAATGCGCGGCTTCTTGGCGAACTGCAACGCACCCCAGGCCGCGTCGATGTCCTTCTCCACCGCTCGGCACAGACCGGCGACCTCGGGGCCTTCGACCTCCTGCGCCACGCGCTTGACGGCCTCGAAGTCCTCGGGCGAGGAGATCGGGAACCCAGCCTCGATGACGTCCACATTCAGCTTCGCCAGCTGGTGGGCGATGGTGATCTTTTCGGACAGGCTCAGGCTCGCCCCGGGCGACTGCTCTCCGTCCCTCAAGGTTGTATCGAAAATGCAGATCTTCCTGGACATGGATTGTCTCATCCTTTGTGTTTGTAGTTACGGGCACGACGTTCGCGGCGCTGAGTTCGCCCCCTACCGGGGGCCACGCAGGATGAGAAGTGCGCGGACTCCAGGCGTGATTGCGCGCATCGCCCGGCGCGGGGACCGCCCTGCGATGTGTGATGACATTGCCGTCTGACTGTCCGTGGTGTTAGCCATGAGAATCGAAAATGCCCCTCATCATCCAGGCCAAGCATGATGCTCAACCTGTGAGACGGGGGGCCCAAGGCTCCTCGCGGTACCACTCACATTGGCCGCAAACGCGGCCCACTCGGTCCGTACGGGAAACGCGATGGTTTCCGATACGGCCTTCCTTCTAACGGTGGAAGCTCCGGCGGTCCCTACTGGCCTCACACAAGAGGTGTTCAGTCCGCGACTCAGGGGCGAGCTTCAACGCGCTTCGGATAGCCGCCTTCCAGCCAGGGAGCGAACTCGCTCACGAGCGGCCTCTCTGTCATCCTCCCCGCGCCTACTGTTCCCCGTCACAGTCTTTGCCACGGCCGTATTTTCAGTAAGTATAGAGTGGGGCGGCCAGTTCGTCAAGGAGAGACAGCGAGTGGTTGGGCCCGGGTGCATTCCGCGAGAGTAGGTGGGTTTTTGGGTGGATATGGCAGGAGCCGTCCTCTTGGAGCGAGAATGGAGTTGCGCTCACAAACACCAGTCTCACGGGAGGACGGCCCACATGTCGATTAGCCAACAGAGCCGCGCAGACCTTCAGTCGCGTATCCCAGAATGGATGGACCAGCAGCCGTCGGCGGGGGACGTGACGGAGTTGGAAGAGTTCGCTTTGGAGGTCAGTCAGTGTGTGGAGCAGGCGGTGGTGGAGCATGGGCTGAACCGTGCGGACCCGACAAAGGTCTATCGCAAGAGCAGCATTCCGTGCGAGTGTGGTAACAAGGCGCGGTTCGTCAACTACCGGGACCGGACGATAGGGACGATCTATGGTGCGGTTGCGGTGCAGCGGGCTTACTACCATTGTAAGCATTGCGGAAAGGGTCATGTGTCGTGGGACCGTGAGCAGCGGCTTAACCCGCCCTATGCACAAACAAATCTGGAGGAGGCGAAGCGGCAGGGACCCCGGAATAGCCTGGTAGCGAACCATAAAGCCGTTCCCGGAGGTCCCTGCCGTGAATGCACCGTGCTCCATGCAGACCGCAGGCTCCTTCCGCGATGATCGAGAAATCCGCCTGGATTTTGACCGTGCCGGATCACGTCCGATGCCGGTCTCATCGCCCTGCGCGAGTTCGATGAGCGCATCGGCTTTACCGACTGCATCGCCCGCTGCCTGCGCGACCGGCGCCATTCCTCGTACGTTCGCCACGACCTCAAGCAGCTCATCATCCAACGCCTGCACGGCATTATCGGCGGGTGCGAAGATCAGAATGACGCCCAGCGCCTGCGCTGCGCCCAGACCGACCCCGTGCCCTACAAGCTCTTCAAGGTGGGGGCGCTCATCAGGCACAGCACCCGCCGCTTCTGGCTGCACCTGGCGTCCGGCTGGCCCCACGAAGACCTGGTGCGAAGCGCCTTGCGCGACGTGGGGCAACTCTCGGTACCCACTCGCCCCCTCGCCGCATTTGGTCCTTCCCTGGCCCCGATGACCTTCCCGCTTCTCATCTCAACCGGGTGACGATCCGGCAGCGTGAGCGCGCCTGCTGCATGGAGAGGAGGGGCCCAACGAGCCTTTTCTTGACACAGGCAAACCCGCTCGCACCTGCTTTGTGGCACCATCCATATCGACACCCCGACGGATGCACCATCGAGACCACCAGACAACCACGCTCCACGCCATCTCGCGAGAGTCTGTGCATAGGGATGGCTAAGACGCTGTACGGAAAATGGGGGGCACTTCAACCTGAGCGCCGCAGCGTCCGAACCCGATGCATGGAGTTCGGGGGACACACATAACCCAGACGTAAGCTATGTATAGTGTCCCCCGATCTGGGGGGCTCTCTTCTGCGACGTCCCCGCCAACCTTGGGCTTGTCTACAGGGGCGCGTCAGGGCACCCACTCGTAAACATAGTCTACCCGCCAGCGCATCCAGCCCCCCGCGCCGCCGACCCACAGGCGCCAAGTGGCGCCCGGTGCACCTTGATAGGCCTGGAATTTCAACTGCGCAGCGGCCGGTTCAGTGGATCCCCCATCTGTAGACACCCCCTCCTCGGTCAGGAAGCTGCCCGCACCGAACACGGTGGTGGTCCGGGCACCTTCGCCCTCCGGAAATGCGACGCTTTGTGCCGTGATGCGCATAGAATACTCCCGACCGGGCACGATCGTAGTTGGGGGGGCACTCCAGGAATGGAGGCAGTGGTACAACATGCGGCGGTCTGGTTCGCCCACGAGCCTGTTGTAGTTCCTTGCATCGGTGGAGCCGTCGCTGATTGCGATCTCATGCCAGGGCCGTTCCTGCTGAGAGCTCTCCACCTCGCGCCGGGCCAGGCGCCAGACACCGTGCGCGGTGGCTTCGTCCTTCGCAGGCTCTTGCACATCGGGCTGTTCCGGCGGCAGTTCCTTCTTCTTCACGCGGCCGCTGGCTGTGGCGCTGCACAGCGTCTTGCCATCTTCGCTCATCAGCGTGACGGTTACACTGGCCGGCCCCTCGGTGGCGAACTGCATCGGGGCGCTTGCCTCGTAGTTCCTGACTACCTGCCCGCTGCAAGACCATACATAACGCGCGCCTTTGGGCGGGTAGTCGGCCTTGGCATCGAACACCATCTGCCGCCCCACAGTGACCTCGAAGGGGTTGGGGGAGATGCTGATACTGCAGGCGTATGGGCTCCATGCGATGTCGGACATAACCTGCTTGCCGCTGGGATACTTCAGGGCCTTTTCCACCGACTGCATGCCCATGGCGATGTACTGCTCGGTCGCGGCGGCCGGGAACATGACCTCGGTTTGTCCCGGGGTGATGCTGAGCATCGCTTTGCCCTCGAACTGCTTGAGGTCGGCCTGGGGGATGTCGAAGTACAGCTCGGCGATGAGCTGATCCGTATTGTTCTTCGTCTTGCCGAACACCCTGTACGACGACAGGCAATCGTTCAGGGGTAGCGTGCAGCCCGTCTCGGGCAGCTTCCACGATAGCCGCGTGGGTTGGCCCGGCTGCTTGGTCATGGTGACACCCGTCGGGGGATTGAGCCGGTAGGCAATCAGCCGGGCATCGGTCTGCGGCGCGCCCTGCTGGCCGGTCGCCGTGCAGATGACTGCCACGGGGAGATAGGTCTTGAACGTCGGGCTGTCGACCCACGCGCCCCGCAGGGCCATGCCGCCTTTCATTGAGCGCATGTCTGCCGTGGTCCGACCGGAGGGCAGCCTCTCGTTCTCTCTGGCCGTGCTGGGGCGGATGGCCACGTACTCCTCTGTCTCCTCGGGCCAATCGCGTCGAATAACCAATGTGCCCCCGGGAGAGCGCGGAACATTGAGCACAAGCAGGGACAGAGACAGCGGGGAGGACGCGCGCAGATCCGATGCCCCCAGCGGTAGCGTGGCCGTACGGCTCCCCATCGTGGCCTCAGCCATCCGGTCGAGGTCGCGGTTCCCAAGGGCCCAGCCGGTGCTCGCACGTACACCGGCTACGGTCAGCGGGTCCCGAAGCGCACGGTCGGCGGCGATGACACTGTAACAGAAGTTGCGGAAACGTTGGGCCAGAGCATCATCCGGTATGGTGTCGGTGACATACTCGCGCAGTGCGGAGACGCCATAGCTGTAAGCCAGGTAGTGCGTCCACGGCCACAGGTAGTAGCCACGTCGGGCGGGTATGTTGGCCTCTTCGCCGGGCCCTTGTCTGACCAGCCCGTTGCGCAAGGTGGGAAACACAAGCGGCCAGGCGTACTCGCGAAAGGCAGTCACGTGAGGAAAGACCTGGGTCTCCATGGCCACACACACGCTGTCTTCCGAGCCGACGAACCGCCGTTCGGTCCATCCCTGGCTGGCGCAGATGAGGTGGAACAACTCGTGCGCGATGGTCGCCTCCACTCTCCCGTCGGTCGCTCCCTCGCCCGCCAGCAAATTGGCGTTCAGGTGAATCGCTCCGTTGTAGGTCTCGCCAACCACCGTCCCTTCCCAGGGGCGGATGACGACGTCGGTCGGCCCTGCTGGTACTGGCATCTGATGGAGTTCATACCACCGCTCAGCGTACTGAAGGCGCTCCATGACCATAAGGACGTTCACGGGCAAACGGACCGCCTTTGGTCGCAGAAGACTGGCGAGAGGATCGGGGGCGCCGAAGGGCACGCCTGTAATAGTCTCTGGGGCAAGAACGTCTGGGCCGAGCAGGTTGTAGAGCTCCTGGTTCCCGAGAATCGCCATGACAGCGGGTTGAGCTGGCCAGGCATTCTCCGGCCAATAGACGTTGAACCTGCCCACAGGCAGCGGACCGGCCAGGCCCTTGCGCAGGTAGGCCTCGTGGGCCGCAGTCAGGATTCGACTGCCAGCGTAGGCGCCGCCCGCTACCCCGACGACGATCCCAAGGCCCGGCACCCCCACGACCACAAGGCCCACTGCATTCGCGGTGTAGCCTCCGCTCAGAGCGCCGACGAGGGCACTGAGGAGCTTCATCGCCTGTTCGGCCGTCAAGTACGGTGTGAGCGGAGCGACGAGTCGATCGCCCGTTCCCGTGACATAGAGCCCACCCACGACGGCCAGAACCGATAGCCACCCCACGGCGCTGAAATGCTTCACCTCGGTCGTCAGCAGGCCCGCCTCGGGGTCATAGCGGAAGCGTGGCGCCCCATACACGCCCGGGGCCAACTGATGGAGGGCCAAGACATCGTCAGGCTTAAGGCCTGCGGGCACGGGGAAAGACAACTGCACCGGCTTGGTCATGAGGCCGGTTCCGGTGCGAGTGATGTCATAGAGCCGCGCGCCGGCGATGGCCTCCCCGGTGGTGACGGTAATCGTCTCTTTGGCGGCCAGCGCCCCCGGCGGGAAGACCATCGTCACGGCGCCGGGAGCTTCGACCTTGCCGCCGGCGGGCCCGACCACGGTCTGCGCCAAACGCTTGCCCGCCGGCACCGGGGGCAGCGGGTTCGCCGCGGGCGCCGGCGGTGCCTCGGACTCGGGGGGCAGGGGATCCAGCCCGCTCGGCAGGCTCAGGTCCTCGTCGGGGCTAGCGTCGCCGGTGTCCGGGCTGGCGGTGGTCGGCAGCGTCCCCACCCCGCCCAGTAACTCGTAACTGCTCAATACGAGGTCCAGCGCGGCCGTGCGTTTGCTGTCTGGTGGTCCGCACACTATGAGGGAGTGGATGGTGCCTCGGTCGAAGACATCCAGGTTCCAGAGCATCTTTTCGCTGGTTCTTGACCGGCCCCAGACCAGCAACGCCGGCGCCCCTCCCAGGGTCATGCGCATAGCTTGTCGGGGCTCGCGTAGACCATCTAGTTCCACCTCCTCTGCAATGCGTTGCGCGTCCTCGAGTGCGCCGCTGTACGTTACCCCCTGTGCGGCCACGATGATGGACTCCTGCCCCGTCTGGGACGGAGTAAGGAGCAGTGCACTGTCGTCACTCGAGCGGGACTCCTGCCACCCCGCCGGGACGCGAAAGCGGTAGGTACCGTTAGGGTGTGTGAACCATTTGCCGCCGTCTGTCGTCGCCACCGGTGGAGGCGTCGTTCCTGTTCCCGACGGCAGGGGGGCGTTCCCCGGATTGACCGGATGCGGATCTGCGCCGCGATCCGCCGGGCCGTATACCTCCACCTCGTACATGTGCAGGTAGGTCCGCTCGCCGAGTTGGACGCGCACGTGGCGCCCCCGGGCGTCCTTCAGCGCCAACCGCAGTACCGCGAAGGTCGTGCCATCGTGTTGGTAGACCCTGCGCCACTGCTTGCCATCATCGGACAACAGCACCTGCGCCGTGCGGGCGCGGGCTGCCACATCGGGCGCGGCGTCGAGCACCCGGTTGTGAAGGTGAACCTCACCGATCGCCACTACCGCTCCCAGGTCAACCTGCCACCACGGCTGGTCTTCCAGATTGGTGTGGAACAAGGACTGCAGGTCGTTGTCGGGAGCGATGACGCCGTCCACACCGTTGGCCGCCACGGTGGCGACCCCGGTGCCGCCATAGACGCTGCTCTGGGTAGCAGGACGATGCAGGGCGAGGTTCGTAGCGTCGGGCTGGTCTG
Organism: Armatimonadota bacterium; assembly: GCA_013314775.1. Taxonomy (NCBI): domain Bacteria; kingdom Bacillati; phylum Armatimonadota; species Armatimonadota bacterium. Next base: position 344,883 of record JABUFB010000011.1, read on the forward strand.
CCGGGGGATCAGCGGAGCCCACGGCCGGCCAAAGGAGCAAGACACACAACACGGCGAGACGTTGCATGGCGAACCTCCAGGAAGGGATGGCCCCACACTCTGAGGCACGCTATTCTTTTCAATATTCACCTTCGGGGAGCCCATACCTTTCGCCGGAAGAGTCCGCACCGAAGTCTAGTGCCGGGGCGTGGATTTTACTGAGACCGCCGGGAGCGACCCTTTGTTCGGAGAACGGTAGGTCACCACCCAAACCAATCTCCGAAGGGGTAGCTCCGTGAGCACAGTATCGATAGCGCCGTTGAATGTCAACGCGTACGAGGGGCTTGAGCGCTTCGTCGAAGACTGGCAGGCTGGGGAGCCGGAAGCCGTCGCCAGCCTGCGGACGGATTTCGACGCGTCCATCGCATATCTCAGACCGCTCAAGGTGAAGCATCCCCGGCGCTATCGCACGACCAACGCGATGGGAGGCGGGGTGATGAGACCCTTGCGCCGCACCCTGGACCGCGCCACGGCGTATCACAGTGACACAGGCGCCAACGTGGGGGTGTTCCTGGTGATCGCAAGGCTCAACGCCAAGCAACGCGGCAAGGCCTGGGTACACGAGACCGACGATCTTATAGCTATGCTACACAATACCGGGCCTTAGATTTCCGTACAGGCCCGATTGCCACCCGCTTGGCCACAGCACGGCACACGCTTGAGTGGTGTGGAGAGAAGGTCCTGGGAAGGGATACGGGGAATAGCTCCATCGCACGTCGCCGCTGAGTGGCGGGATATCATCTGCGTCAGCCCCCCGGGGGGGATTCCACATGGACCGTCGTCGCGTCGTGGTTCTCTCTGCACTGCTGGGTGTGCATCTGTGTGCCGTCGGTCTCGCGCAGGAGCAGGGGCTGGACCGACCAGCCGTTGCCGCCGTGCAGTCTGCGCTCGCCGGTGGCGATACTGAACAGGTCGCCCGTCTGTTCGTTGAAGGCGCCGTCTGTCGGCAAGGGCTTGATACGCCCCAGCCGAAGGCCGAGCTTCTCGAGAAGCTGGGTGAGGCCGCGACGCCGGAGGTGGAGACCAGCTTCACGGACCTCCGCCCGGTCGGCACCGATTGGCTTGTGGCGTCGACCGCCGGCGTCGAGGGGGACGAGACGCTGCCGAAAGCTGTCGCGATCTGCGAGGCCTGGAACGTCAGCGATTGGGGACTCACTCATGTGCAGTTCTCCGGGCCCGGGGAAGCGCCTGATGCCAAACCCGAGCAGATCACCGAACTCCTCAAACGAATGGCCGCGGCACGCCGAGCCGGGAACGCCGACGACTGGTTTGCGCCCTGGGACTCGGAAGCGACCGTGTTCCTGGATCGGTGGGGCAAGGTGCAGCCTCTCAGCGCCTACGAGACCGCGTTGCGGGATGAGCTGGCCCGTACGGGACCGCAATCAGACTACGATATCGCGCCCGGCGAACCCGTCTTCGAGGGGACGCTCTGCGTCGTTGCCGCCTTTGAAACCCGGCTAAACTCTGACCCGAAGGCGTGCCTGTTCGTGTTCGTTCACGGTCCCGATGGCTGGCGTATCGTCCATATGCTCGCCGAACAAGGCCGACCCACTGTGCCTGTGCCATCCATCGACCCGCAGGCGAAGGGTACCCCGCAGGGCAAGCCGCCCACGTCGAAGTCGTTCCGCAGGCTTCCGCTGCCGCTGCCAAAGTCGCGCCGGAACCGGCCGTATATCCAGGGGGACGTCCTCGTGTGGCAGGACAGTATGATCCGCGACGAGGACTATGACGTCTGGGGCTTCCACGTCCCGACTCAGGGCCTGTATCTGATCAACGCACCCGAACCCGTGTCGAACCAGACGTCCCCCGTCATCAACGACATCCGCGGCTATGTGGCCTGGACAGACGACGGTACAAAGCTCTCAGGCGTTGACCTGTACGGGCTGCACCTGCAGAAGGCGACCCCTATCCCGTGGGGCGCAAGTTTCGCACCGGCCAAGCACCCCGAGAGGATTTTCGTCAATGGATTTGAGCTTCCGCGGCCCCGGTCTGACGCACTCACTGCAGAGCCCGGCGACCAGGGGCAGCAGCGCATGAGCGGCTGGAGCATCGTCTACGTCTCGAAGCCTGAGAAGGGCTACCAGCACCTGCGCTGGGCCAGCCTCCGGCGGTTTCCACTCCAGAGCAAACAGATCACCGGGCCACGAGCGATCGAGCCTTCGGACCCCGACGTCTGCGGCCGCTGGGTGGTCTGGCAGGACCGGCGCAACGGCGACTGGGACATCTACGCCCTGGACCTCACGTCCGGTCGCGAGTTCCCGGTCTGCGTTGCGCCAGGGGACCAGGTTGCCCCCCGTGTCGACGGGAGAATCGTGGTCTGGCAAGACGGACGACGCGATCCTGGAAGATGTCGTGGCACGGCGCCGCCACGAACAGAGAGCCCGCAGGACCCATTCCCGGTGCGGCTGCCGAGTGACGAGAAACCGAAGCCGTCTGAGTTGGCGCACAACAATGACGCGCCATGGTGCGTATTGGCCGCCGACCTCACCACTGGGGAGACGATGTTCGTCGGCGGCGAATTTGGGCCTGCCGTAGAGCCCGACATCGACGGCCCGGTCATCGTCTGGCGTGAGCGCATCCTTGGCGACTGGGACATCATGATGCTGCACCTTGCCCTGCCGCTGCCGCTCATGGTGACGTGTGACGTGTTACCTGATTACCAGCCATCCGTGTGGGGGGATCGCATCGCGTGGGTCACGCGCGAGGGCGCAAGTGAGTCCATCAATCTGCTCTGGTGGGTGGTGCCCGCGGACAACGGAATCACGGCATCCTTCGCCGGCAGTCTGTTGGGTAAGCTGGTTGCTCTGCCGGGCAGCGACCTGTACCACCGGGCAAGTTGCTGGCATGTCGCCACGACGAGGGATTTCCGTCTCGTTGATCGAGACGCAATCGCACGTGACGGACTGAAGCCCTGCCCCGCCTGCCATCCGCCGGAGCAGTAGGCACGTACGCCTGGTTGCGATGAGGCGTGTGTGCCTATGCGGTTGCTGGACGCCGTTGGGCATGTCTGGACAGACCAAGTACCAATACCCGAGGAGGATGTATGCCGCGCCATAAGCCGGGTCACTTACGTGCGTGCCTTCTCTGCATCGCGGTGATTGCAGCAGACTGTCTCTGTGGACTCGCCTGGTGCGAACTGCCGGCAGGCGTCGCATCCGAGACCGTTGCGCAACTGAAGGCCCAGATGACTGACGTCTTCTTGCCAAGTACGGACGGAGCGGTCCACAATGCGCGATTTGCCCCGGGCTACGACAGCCACAACTTCGCCTGGGCGATCGCGCTGAACACCGGCGCACCTTCGCAGCATGTGGAAGGTTATCTGCTACGGCGGGCTGTTCTTGTGGAGCTACTACGGACCCAAGGTTTCCTGGTCCCAGGCGATACTCTCGGCATCTGTATGTTCTCCAACCAGATCCACGCCGGTGGCACGACTGCATTCTCTATCGTCTCTGACGAGTTCAGCCGGCAGCAGAGCGCTGTGACGGGTTCGCTTCCGGGTGCGCCCCGAGCCACACAAACCGCCGATAGCGTCCATGCCGACGCCGTCCGAGCGTGCTATCGCTGGCTGGCCGATTGCCGACGCTCGGGCATGCGTCATCTTGCGTTCTTGCTCTTGACCGATCCATCACTATCTGGCGCGCTTATCGCTTACGATGTGGCGTCACGACCGGCTGAGCTCGGCCTTCCACCGGTATCCGTGCGCAAAGTCGCCATAACCACTCCCACTGGCACACGAGGGCAAGTCTCACCCGTACGGCTTGCAGCGGTATGGGCTGTTTTCGATTCGAAGGAGGATGCGGCAGCAGACAGGCTCTGTCCTGACGGTGCGGAGCAAGGACGACAGAACGCGCTGAAGCAACTCGCGCATGCTCGCGGCTATATCCGCGGCCGCCTGGTCGATGCGAGCGGCAATCCTACCTCAGCCGAATGGGTCACCGCCGGCCGCGGTTTGACCGTCGCGTCATCCGCTCGAGACGGCACGTATTGCATAGAAGTCCCCAGTTTGGGCAACTACATCGTGCGCCCCCTGTCGCCGGATCGCGTTGCAATACCACACGCACACTCGGTCGCAATCTCCGAGGCAGAACCGGATGCATCCCAGGTGAACTTCGTGCTTCGGCCCTCCACCGGCCAACGCGTCGTTGGTATGGTCGCAGCCTCACCGGGCCCCGGATGCGATTGGCGAGGGCTTCGCCCCGCGAGCCGGGCGGTGATCAGCGTGCGGGATCGCTCCGGCGCGCCAGTGATCGATGATTTCCGTACCGACCGCTTCGGGGTGTTCTCACTACACGGCCTGCAACCATCCGACTACGTCCTCACGGCGACAAAAGGTGAACACAAGGCCACAAGTACGCTGCACGTCCCTGCCAACGGCATGTCCGCGATCATGCCCCTCGTTGTCCTCGAGCAGGGCCCCGGGTTGGCGGAACGTCTAGGTCACCTGGTGTCCTCGCTTCTCCCAGTGGTGCGGGTCTGGCTCCCAGGACTGGCCATATTGCTCGCGTTCCTGGCACTGGTCGCTTCTGCAGTCAGTGGTAGGACAGTCATTGTTGCCCCAACCACCCAGAATGGTCATCCCCCGTCGTGCGTCCGGGTTGACATATTTCGCCCGCATAGGCTATTGGATGCAAGCGGCGAGCCGGTTGCAGTGGCTCGTCGACACGCTTTCGGGCCGGTCGTGCTACACATTACGCACCCGGGTGCGCGTCTGATCGGTCCGGACGGCGCCCCCGCAAAGGGCCGCCGCGCTGCCATCAGGACTCGGATGACTATCCGGGCCGGAGAAGCCAGTTGGATTGTCACTCCTGCGCGCGCTCCGTCCAAGATCGGCCAAGGAGTTGCCAAGAAAGTGCTTGTTGGCTCTTCGGCGACCGCGTCGAGGCGGTCCCAGATGGAGCTGTTCTCGCAACCCGAACAAGCAGCGCACGTACCCTACGTCTATCTTCGGCAGGTACAGGATACGCCGGGGCCAAGCGCGACCCACGAAGTCCACGAGGTGCCCGAAGGACCGCACGCTTCGGCGCCACCGAATCCTGCCGAGACGCCGCCAGCCGCCGAACCGAGGCCTGCCGGTTCAGACAAGTCAAACAGGCGCAAGAAAGTGGTGCGCCTTGGTAACGACGACCGACTCGATTGGGAGCCCTAATCTCAGCATACGAGGGAGACACATCCCGAACACGGGAAGCCATGCCTAACGATCCCGCACTCCGAATTGAGGACCGTTCCGGCACCTTCCGTCTTCCCGCGGGCGGCAGCCGCGTGGTCGTGATTGTGGATAGCGCAGCGGAAGCGATCGGGCTGCATGAACTGGCGATGGGAGTCGTGACAGAACTGGGGGCGCGGCACTGCGCCGCCGTCTACGACCTTGGCACGCAGAAGGGCGCGTCTCCCGATGCCTGGTTGGGAGGTGCCCGCGCGGTACGGGGTGCGAAGACGGACGACCCACTTCGCGTACTGGGACCGACGCTGGACGCCATCTCTCGCGACGCGAGACTGCATGGTTGCGAGCCAGTCGTCGTCGCAGCTGGCCCTATCTGGGACTTGGCCGACTATGCTGCTTACGACCGCCCGGTGCGGATCATCACGCTTCCGGGAATCGGTGTCCTGCCTCCGGGATGTCCGGATGCGTTTACAATTGACTGCAGCGGCGAACCCGAGAAAGCCGCGAGGTCGCTGCTACACGTGCCCATTGAGATCATGATCGGTCAGCCGGGTTTCATGCCCTATCAATGGGATAACCCGGAGTATGCCCTGGAGATGGGTCGCGACGGCGCCGTGCTGGTTTGGCGATGCGGCGCCGAGCCCGCCGACATCACGGTCGACTATCTCTCTGATCGCGCCGATGATCCGCTGACTGCTCACATCATACACTCCGACGGTTCAGTCAAGACGGTGGCACTCTCGTCCGAGCCCCTGCAACCACCCCCTTTGGACGGTCAGTCAACGGTCCTCGGTCACCTGTCGGAACGGGAATTCTCAGCACTGAGAGAGGCCCGGTCAGGGAGGCCCTTCATCTGCCCGCGGTGTGGTCACGAGCACCCCGCAGGTTGTCTGCGCTGCCAGCGTGATATGCGCACGGGGAGTGCCGAGGGCTCTCCCGTCTTCGAGTGCATCTCCCGGGCCAGCGGTCTCGTGCTGTTCGTCGAGCACCGCGAGCAGAGTGTTCGGGTCTTCGAAGCGGCGAGCCGCATGACTCGAGTTGAGCGCCGCTGCGTGGTGGACGCCGGACCGCCGGCCGTCTGTTACCGGTACGACGAGACCGCTCGCCGCTGGACACGCGAGCCATTCATACAGTACCACCACGTTCCGCCGGTGACCTTCCTGGCGATGAGCGAGGGGGGCTGAGCAATGCCGAGAAACGAACGCACGGAGGGTGACCGGCCGGAATGTGCTGGCCGCTCCCCAAAGTCAGTCACGCGGTACGTCAACGTCGGGCAGTACCTGTACGGGAAGCTGCGTGCAGAAGACTCTGAGTACGGTCGTGAGGGGTTCCAGGTCATTGCCTGTACGCCCGGCTTTCTCGAGGAGCCACAGATTGCCGGCATCTCCGCGCACCTCCTTGGACCAGTGCCACTTGCGGGTGAGCCGCATCGGCTATTTGCGGTTCTGGGCAAGGGTGACACGCGCAGAGTTCTCGTCGGGCAGGTGTCTTTCGCCCGGTACCGTGACAGCGCAGGACGCGAGGACCAATTCGTGGCCCATCTGCTCATCATCGACGCTAAGGACTTCGAGAGGGAACTCGCTGGCAATCCCTTCTACATCCTCGACGGCGGATTCGCGTTCGCGTCGGAAATCGAGGATGCCATCGAGCGTCGTGAGAAAGCAAGAGACAGCGTCAAGTTGCCAGTAGAGCTGACCCGTGACCTGGGTTCGGAAGACATCAAACTGTGGGACGAGACAGACGCAACCTCCCGGAAGGCGCTGGCACATCTGGCGGTGTGCGAGCACTGGCCCCATGCCGTCGACGACCGGGGCGAACCGAAGCCAGAAGCTATCAGGGCCGAGTTCCTCGGGACGCCAGGAGAGATCGAAGCGACGCTGAGGGGTATCTTTGCCCTGCTCTCAGCCGAGATCCGCATGACCTGCACCTTCAATACCGGAGCGGCGAGAACCACGTTGCCGGAGTTCGGTTTGTGGGCTTGCGGTCTCCGCCAGAAGGAGCCGAAGCAGGAACGCGTGGCACGAGTGGACTGTGCTGCACGAAGCGTGGAGGGGGTTCCGCAGACCGCATCCATCCCCGAGAACTACGGCCTTTGGTTGGTGGACCGAGTGGACACCAATGCGACATTCACTCACGTCCTCAGTGAGCGGACAGATGCGGTAAAGGCGTTTCGACTGGTGGATGGGAAGGGAGAGGGCTACTCGGATTCGGACGACTGGAGCCTCATAGAGTCAGTTATAGGCACCGACGGCGCTGGCCGCTCAGAGGTCCGCGCCCGGATTGTGGCAAGGGCGGCCACACGGATCATGTCGTTGAAGCCTCCCAGACTCGACCAGAAAACCATCGAGCAGCACCTGGATATGGGTCTCCGCAAGGTGTTGGCCCTGCTCCACGGCCCAGCGAGCGGGTTGAATGATTTCTGCATGGAGCTACGGGTCAAGCAGGGCGGGGAGTTTGGGCGTCGCGATATCGGCGACTGGGAGCGCATCGTCGCCGGCCTCGGTGACAGCCACCGCATGAAGGTCCTGAGAGAGGCGTTCTTGGCTGCCCGGGATCCCCGCAGGAAGCGCGTTAGGTTGGCCCAGTCCCTAAAGGATCAGGTTGAGCAGGAGGGGGTAGATGGGTACGGGAAGACGGCGAAGGACATTTGGCGTCTCCGACTGGCCGATCCCGCTCAGCTATACGTCCCGGGGTACGCCGCGGTCCTTCTGGACGAGGTCGGCGCTGATCTGACCGAGCCCAGGAACCACGAGCGTCTGTGCGCCCTCATTCGCGAGATCCTCAAGGCCGCGCCCAGAGCGCCCTCCCGGGTTGCGGACCTGTCCGCTCTGCAAGCTCTCCGAACCGTGGACTGGCATAGCGTGGTCGGGCTCCTTGCAGTGCGTGAGCTGTATGACCTGGAGAACACCGAGACGACCTTTGAGTTGAGGGAGGCCGTTAAAGAAAGGTTGGGACGCGTCCGGACTTTTGTCGGTGGGCTAGTGCTGGCTCTTGCTGCCGTCCCCGTCGCGACCTGCCTCCGCAGGTTCCTCCTGACTGAAGACGTGGGCTCATCGCGGCTCTTTGGGAATCTACCGAGACCTCAGGCAGCCTTTATCCTCGAAGCCGCTACGTTGCTCTTCAGCCTATGCATCGCGCTCATCGTGTGGGTACTACGCGGGCCCAACATCGGCGACACGGCGATGAGTCTTGCTCTGGACGTTGGGGAGTCACTGCGGAGCGTGAGGGACGACTTCTCTGGCTGGGTCACGGGGCTGTTCAGCTCCCGAAGCCGCGGGAAGGGCGCCTGACTATGCCGACCAAGCAAGTCCTCTGCCCATTCCACGTTGGCCATGTGCAGCCCGCGCTGCGGGCTGACGGTTACTACTGCCCGGGGGCGCCGAATGGCTGCGGCCGGAAGTTGCCCGGTGAGTACGTCGAGAACCCACGCAGGCCCGCCATGATCGCAGCCGTGGGGTATCCTGGCCATGGTAAGACCGTCTACTTCTCGGTCCTGATGGGTGTCTTCACCGACACCAGCATGCAGAACCTGGGGACAGGCTTCTTCAGCAAGACCCTGAACCCCGAGAGTGCCCAGCGCATGCTTGACAGCGCCAGGATGCTCAGGGATGGACGACTGCCGCCTCCGACCACCTACACCTTCGAGCATCCTACCGTAGTGCGCGTGAGCAACATGAGCATGGTGGGCACGCGGGACCTGCTGTTCTACGACGTCAGCGGCGAGGCCTTCGAACGATGGGGCCGTTCCGGGCAACCGGATGAACGGATCGTCCGCTACTTCACTCTGGCGGACACGCTTCTGGTGATGTTCAGCCCCACCGCGCAGACAGGCACCCGGAATCCGTGGGAGCTGATCGACTCATACGTGGGGGACGTCAGTTCCCGTCCCGGCGGCGCAGACAGCCTGAAGAGCAAGCGCGTGGTGCTCATGTACACCCGGGGCGACGAGATGATCACTGCTCTCCACAAGGTCGGATTCGGCGATGTCGCGAACTACCTGACCGCGGAGCCCGGGCCAATTGACGACGACTACGGTAGCATTCTGCAGTACATCTCCGGCCGTCTGGCCGAGTTCACCTGCGCTCACATACCGGGCGGCCTGAACTTCCACAATCTGTGCGCTGACCACTTCGCGGCGGTGCACTACAGCATTGTGTCTGCTCTCGGGAGTGCACCAATCCAGGTATCCGGCGGCAACGCTTCCGGTATACGACAGGTGCAGTTCACCGAGCCGCGTCGGATCGCCGACCCACTCATTCTCGGGCTGCCTCGTTGAGGGAATTGCGTGTCCATGCTCTTCCGTAGGCCAATGACGAGACCACAACCGGAATGCCATGGCCCGTCCGATGCGCGGCTGGTCGGACCTGCATCGGTTCTGTTCCTGCGCGTTGAAATCGCGGCCAAGTCCTGCTGGATGCAAGCACTGCCGCTGCGCAAGACGCAGCTCGAATGGTACGCTGGCTCCACTGGAGCGCTGGGGAACGCGTGGTACTGTGAGACGCAACTGCTCCCGGCCGAGGGAAACAGAATCCCGTGGCGGGCCACCCCCGA